>NZ_BAAAPC010000003.1:151001-378270 GCF_039530945.1 Nocardiopsis rhodophaea | reverse complement strand
GAGCTCAACACCCGGCCGCGCCAGACGCTGGGGTGGGATACCCCGGCCCAGCGTCTGGCCGAGCTGATCGCTCCCGACCCGGTGGCGTGAGCCATGGTTGCACTCACCACTTGACGCGGCCCGCCGGGTTTCGGTCGATATCGCCGAGATCAACGGGGCGGGGAAGCATGAGGGGCGGTGCCGCCGTGGCGGCACCGCCCCTTGCGCATGTTCGCCTGCCGGCCTGCTTAGGCCAGCTGGACCTTGCGGGCGTCCTCGAAGCGGCGCTGCACGTCCGCCCAGTTGACGACGTTCCAGAACGCCTTGACGTAGTCCGCCTTCACGTTCTTGTACTGCAGGTAGAAGGCGTGCTCCCACATGTCGAGCAGGAGCAGCGGGTAGGACCCGGCGGCGAGGTTGCCCTGGTGGTCGTAGAGCTGCTCGATGATCAGCTTCTTGCCGAGGATGTCCCAGGCCAGGATCGCCCAGCCGGAGCCCTGGATGCCGGTAGCCACGGCACTGAAGTGCGCGCGGAAAGCGTCGAACGAGCCGAACTGGTCGTCGATCGCCGCACCCAGCTCACCCTCGGGCTTGTCACCGCCGTCCGGCGACAGGTTCGGCCAGAACACCGAGTGGTTGACGTGCCCGGCGAGGTTGAAGGCCAGGTTCTTCTCAAGCATGTTGACCGTGCCGAAGTCGCCCTTCTCACGGGCCTCGGCCAGCTTCTCCAGCGCGGTGTTGGCGCCCCCGACGTACGCCGCGTGGTGCTTGTCGTGGTGAAGCTCCATGATCTGGCCGGAGATCCACGGCTCCAGAGCCGCGTAGTCGTACGGAAGCTCCGGAAGCGAATATGGCGCGGACATGTGCGCACCTTCCCAAGACGATTTTCTAGGCTGTGATTGGCGATGACTCTCGCCCCTGAAAAGCTATCAGCACAGGGCCCGGTCATCCCGTGTCGCCCTCGCGACAATCGGAACCGGGAATAAACCCGCTACCCGGCCACCGCGCGAAGCGCGCGGGCGGGCGTCACGCCGCACGCTCGAATCCGCTGCCGTTCCACGTGGTGCGGGCGCACGCCACCCCCCAGGCGCCCTTGCGCTTGAGGATGTCGTAGATGTGCATCCGGTCGATTTTCGGCGACACGCCGTACCCCGAGGGCCACGTGATCGCCCAGTCCATGTCGAGGTCGACCAGCAGCTCCAGCAGCCGGGCGATCGTGGGGTCGTCGAGCCGCTCGAACGCCTCGTCGAGCAGCACCATCCGCAGCGGACCCTCCAACTCGGTCTCCAGCGCGTCGTAGAACGCCGCGCTGGCGGCGAACAGCGTCACGTACGACACCAGCCGTGTCTCCCCGGACGACAGCTGGCGCACGCGGCGGTCGCGCGGGTTGCCGTCCGGGCCCGTGTCGTGGATCCGCACCCGGTAGGTGTACCACTGCCGGTAGTCCAGCGCACCGGCCAGCACCTCGGTGTAGCCGCTGCTGCGCCCCTCGTCGCGGGTGGCGCGGATGCGGTCCATCAGCGCGCGGCGCAGCCGGTCGTTCTCCTCGGCGGTGCGCCGCGCCACCGACTTCTTGGCAAGGGCGAACGCCGAGCGCTCGGCGGGGTCCAGGTGCGGCGCCGGCTCCCAGGCCAGCTCCACCCGCACGCCCTGGCTGGAGTGGGCGCCCTCCAGCACGGTGTTCATCCGCCGGGTCAGCGACTCGGCCGACCCGATCTGGCGGTGCAGCTCCTCGGCGATGTCGCCGAGCAGGTACTCCTCGAAGATGCGCTCCTCGCTGCCGGTGAGGTTCTCCTCGGCCTGGGCGAGGCGGGCGGCGGTGAGCCGGGCCGTGGCCGCCACCGGGGCGGTTCCCGACTCGTCGCTGACCGCGACCGTGAGGATGCCGTGGTCCCGGTCGGCCTGCACGTCGTGCGTCCCGGCCAGGGCGGACTGGAGCTGCTGGATGCGCGAGATGAGCGTGCGCTCCAGCGCCGCAGGGTCGCCCGGGGCGTCCTCCGCCGCGTCCAGCGCCTCGGCCAGGGCCGCGCGCAGCTCCGGGCGCTCGAACGGCGGCTCGACGCCACCGGTGGCCGCCTCCCACACGCCCGCGACGTCGGCGGCGTCGGTCAGCGCGTCCTCGGCATCGGCGACCTTGCCCTCGGCCTCCTCGACCTCGCGCTCGGTGGCCTCGACCCGCGCCTCGGCGTCGGCCAGCGCCTTGATCCGGCTCTCCACCTCCGACTGCGCCTTGGGCGCCTGGGCCCGCAACCGCTGCCGCTCCTCACCCAGCCGCCGCACGTCCTCGCTCACCTGCTCGGCGTCGCGCCCCAGGCTGGAGCGGAGCGTCGCCAGAACGGCGTGCGCCTCGGCGTAGGCGCGGTGCGTCTCGGCGGCGTCGGACTCGGCCTTCTCCCGGGCCCGCACGGTCCTCTCGTGGTCGGCTTGGGCCGCCGCCACCGACCGCAGTGCCTCGGGCAGGTCCCGGCGCAGCAGCCGCGCGACGTCCTCCAGGGCCGTAGACGCGCGCTGGGCGCGGTCGCACAGCTCCCGCAGCTCCGCACACCCGCTGCCGACGCCCAGCTCGCCGCAGGCGCGCTGGTGCTCGGCGCGCTTGGCGCCGAGCCGGGCGCGGGCCTGGGCGTGCTCGGCCTCGGCCTGCTCGGCGTCGGAGGCGGCGCGGCGGGCGGCCGAGCGGCGGGACTGCGTCTCGATGTGGGCGCGCAGCACCTCGGCGATGTCCGGGAAGGAGTCCAGGCAGCCGTGCCACGCCTGTTCGAGCTGCTGGGCGCCGTTCAGGGATGCGCGCAGTTCAGCGATCCGCTCCTCCAGCCGGGCCAGCTCGGCCTCCAGCTCCTCCACGCGCTTCCGGCGGGCCTGCTCGCGGGCACCGGCGCCGATGTGTTCGGCCGCGGCCTTGGTGTGCCGCCCGCGCAGGACCCCCGACCGCCAGTGGCCGTCCGGCCCGACACCCAGCGGGGCGTTGGAGGCGCCGTCCGCGGTGCCCGCGTCCAGCAGGGGCACCGAGCGCAGCAGCGCGGCCACCACCTCCTGCTCCACGGTGCCCGCCGCGTCGGTGTCCACGGCCGGACGCAGCACGTCGGCCAGTGACGGTCCCTCGACGGGGGTGCCGGGCTGCGCCCAGGTGTCGTGCCGCCCGTCGTCGGGCAGGGGGCCGCCGTCCCGGGTGAGCCACGCGTTGAGCAGGCCGCAGGCGTGCAGGGACGCTTCCAGGGCGGCGCGCTCGGCGTCGGGGATCTCGGGACGGAAGTCGACCACCCGGTAGAACGGGGCACCCGTGGCCGGGTCGCGTTCGGCCGTGGTCAGCGCGGGGTCGGCCAGCTCCACATCGGCGGCTTTGCGCAGCCCGGCCAGGTCCGCCCGCAGCCGGGTGCGCTCCGCGTCGGCGTCGGCGAGGCGCTGCTCGGCCATGACGGCGGCGTGCTGCACCGCGCGCAGCCGCGGCTGGAGCGCCGCTCGGACCTCGCGGTGGGCGTCGCGGAACGCGTCGGGGTCGGTGGCGACCTCGTCGGCCTCGGGGACGGGCGGCAGCTCCCCGGGGGCGGGGCGGTCGCCGTGCGGCAGTGCCTCGTCGTGCCAGCGCTGAACGGCGTGCGCCCACTGTCCGGCGAGCGCGAGCAGCCGCTCCTCGCTCTCCCGCGCCCGGTGCCCGGCCTCGGCGGCGTCCTCCGCGCTGCGCGCGGCGCCCTCGGCCAGCCGCGACAGGCGGGTCTCCTCCTCCGCCAGCCGCTCGGCCTCGGACCGCAGGCCGCCCAGCAGCGGGGCGCGTTCGGCCGCCGCCGCGGCCGCCGCCGCGACGCTCTCGGCGGCCTGCGCGGCACCGCTTTCCAGCGCCTCGACGTCGATGCCGGGGGCGGCGGCCCGGTACAGCTCCTCGGGTCGGGCGTCCGGCTCGGGGGAGAGGAGCACCGTGCGGGCCGCCTCCTCCCGGTCCAGAGCCGGACGCAGGGGAGGAAGAGCGCCCAGGGCCGAGGGGAGACCGATCGCGCCCAGCGACTCGCGGGCCTCGGCGGCGCTCGACGCCACCTGCTCGCCGATGCGGACCGCGAGGGCGGCCGAGCGCTCGATGGCGCCGATCGACTGCTCCTCGGTGGAGCGCAGGCCCTCGGCGTTGGCGAGCTCCGCCTCGACGTGCCGACGCTGGGACTCCACGGTGGCCTGCTTGTCCTCCAGGTCGCCGAGCGCGCCGTAGGCGGGGGAGGCCTTCAGCGCCTCCAGCTCGGTCTGCACCTGCTCCAGCCGCTCGTTCGCGGCGTCGCGGTCCCGTTCGGCCTGGCGCAGCTCCGCCTCGGCGGCGGCACGCTCCCGGTCCCGCTTGGCGCGTCGGTTAGCGGCCCGCTCCCGCCCTTTCTCGGCGGTCGCCAGCCGGTTGGCGCGGTCGGCCAGCACGCCGCGCGCGTAGTCGCGGTAGCCGGTGAGGAACTCGTCCAGCGCCGAGTCGGCCTGGCGCAGGCGGGCGACGTTACGGCGCACGCCTTCGAGGTTGTCCAAGCCGGTGGCGGTGCGCGCGATGACGTCGGGGTCGACGGGCGGGAGCGCGTCGGAGAGGAGCTGTTCCAGCTGGCCCTGGAGCACCTTCAGGCCGATGTCGGGGTTGCGCAGGGTCCGCTGGAGGTGCAGCAGGTCGGTGTAGCGGTTGCCGCCGGTGATGCCGTAGACGGCCGCCGCCACCCGCTGCTGGAACGCCTCCTGGGTGCTGAGGACGGCGTCCTCGCCGATGTGCTCGCGCAGGCGCGCCTGGGTGATGGGCCGGTCCTGCTCCATCAGCGCGAAGTCCTTGTTCACCCGCAGCGGGGTGATGAACCGCCAGGAGTCGCTGATCTGGCGGCTGGACGCGCTGGCCTTGACACCGATCCCGCAGGTCAAAAAGTCCACGGACCCGTCGTCGAGGGTGCGGCGCAGCTCGATCCAGGCGTAGCCGAGGCGCAGGGTGCCCTCGGTGTAGTCGTCGAGCATGAGACGGCTCATGCTGACGGTGTCGAAGCCCTTGCAGCCCATGTTGCGCAGGTCGCCGTCGAGGCAGAGGGGGAGCAGCAGCTCCAGGGTGCGCGACTTGCCCGAGCCGTTGGTGCCCTTGAAGATGACCCGGCCTCCGGACAGGTCGAACTCTTCGTCGCGGTACTGCCAAATGTTGACCACGCCGCCGCGGTGCAGCTGCCAGCGCTCGCGGGGCCGGGCGGCCGCGTGTCCGGTGCTCACATTGGTCCTAACATCGATCGTCGTGTACCCGTCGGGCGGGGTCACAGGGGGAACAGGGAGTCCTGGGCGTCGTCGGCCGCCGGTTCGGGTTCGGGCGGATCGCCCTCGCCGGACGCGTCGGGGCCGGGCGGGCCGTCGGGGACGGGACGGTAGCGGGCGGCGGCGGGGCTGATCCGCACCAGGTCGCCGGGGCGCCGCCGGGCCAGCCCGGATTGGGCGAGGGTGTCGGCGACCGCGCGGGCCAGTCGGCGGGTGTCGCGGACGGCGTCCTTCGACCACGCCTGCGGATACCGCTCGACCAAGCCTGCCACGACCGTGCCCAGGCGGTCGAGGGAGACCGTGGTCCAGGGGCCGTCGGCGGTGGAGTCGCCGGGCGCCCGTGCCCCGTCGTCGTCGCCGTCAGGGCCCGCCGCCTCGGCCGGGTCCGACGGCCCGTCCGCCAGCAGCTCGGCCGCCGCCAGCAGCGCGATGCGGGCGATGGTGCCGGTCCCGGGGAAGACGCGGTCGGTGAGGTAGCCCTCGGGGTCGATAGCCAGCACGCCTTGCGAACGCACCTCCAGACGCAGGCCCAGCAGCTCCTCCAGCAGGTGCGCCTCGGAGCGCAGGTTGGTGCGCAGCCAGTCCCACTGGTCGGCGCTGAGGTCGGAGGCGAGAACCACCGGGTCCTCGACGAGGCGGCGGCGCACGCGGTGGCGCGCCTCGGCGTCCGTGCCCGCCGACCCGCTCAGCGCCTCGGCTGAGGGGAAGCGCCCCAGCGGAGCCGCGACCAGGTGCCCGAGCAGCTCCAGGTCGACGGTGAGCAGCGCCTCACGGCTCGCGTCGTCGGCCCACGGGCCGACACTGCCGTCGGTCTCGGTGAGCACACCCAGATCGATCAGCAGGCGCAGGGCCGCAGCGAGGGCGCGCCGGTCCACGATGCCCGTACCCAGGTCCAGTCCGGCCTCGGTGCCGGCCGCGCGTACGTCGGCGACCAGCCCCGACAGCAGGAGCTGCCGACCGCCGCCGGTGAGGACGGCCAGCACCAGGGCGAGGTAGGCGTAGCCACGCGGGGTGAAGGGAGCGCCGTTGTGCTTGTGGGCCCCGCGTACACCGTCGGGCGTGCGGCCGGTCTTGTACAGCCGGGCGAACGTCGGCTCGATGACGAGCCGGTAGCCGAGGTACCCGGCGAACAGCGCCTGCAGCCGGTCGGCGTAGCGACGCATCGCGGGAAGCGCGTCGCCGTCGGGGCCATCGGCGCGCAGCAGTGGACGGCGCAGCAGCACCCGGGCGCACCGGCGCACCTGGGCGGCCTCGATGGCGTCCAGCCCGCCCAAGGCCGCCTTCTCCGGCGAGCCCAGCGGATCCCTGCGGCTCACCATCGTGCCCCCTCGTCCGGCAGACCGGCGTCCCGCACCGCGTTCGCCTCGGGGGCGTCGGCCGCCGCCTGCGGCTCGTCGACGGCCTCGTGCACCTCCAGCGCCTCGCCGACCCGCAGGCGCACGTCGACACCGTGCAATTCGAGCGTCCCCAACGCCGAACCGATGCGGGCGGCACCGCCGTCGGGGCGCGGCTCCAGCAGCAGCGTCAGGCCGGTGATCGGGTCACCGGCGCTGCCCGGTTCGCTGGGCACGTCACGGGACGCACCGGCCAGGGTCAGCAGCTCGCAGAACATCTCCAGGGCGTCGCCGGAGAGCCGCGCCCCGGCGAGGTCCGAGCTGGCCGCCGCCAGCTCGCGCACCGCGGCGTCGCGGCGGCGCTTGCGGCGGTCCTCCTCCTCCAGCAGCTCGGCGCGGCCCAGGGGGTCGTCGCTGAGGCGCGGCAGTTGGCCCGCGGGCGCGCGCTCGCCGCGCGTGCGCACGTTGACCTCGACCTCCACCTGCCCGCCTTCGGGCCAGGTGCGGCCGGGGTCGGGGGTGTCGTCCTCGTTGGCCAGGGCCAGGTGCCGCGCGGAGAACAGGCCGAACGCCGCGGCGAAGAGGTCGTGCGCGGTCTCGGGTGTCGCCGCGTCGAACCACCCGGCCAGCGTCAGCAGGTCGCGGCGGCGTCCAGGGTCGACGCCGCCGACGCCGGTGACGCGCTTGACGTTGCCGAGCAGGGCGGTGATAGCGCGGCTGGTGGCGTCACGCAGGCCGTCGACCTCGGAGGGGCGGCCGGGGCGGCCGATGAACCAGCCGGTCAGCCCGTCCCAGTCGGCGGCGCGCCGACCGGGGGAGCGCTCCATGAGCTCGGTCTGGCCGCTGCGCGTCTCGCGGGGCACGAGCACGTTGCCGGAGCTGTCCGTGGCGGAGGCAGGCGCGGCGGTGTCGGCCCCGCGCGTGCGGAGCTCGCCGGTGCCGAGCAGGGACAGCAGCTGGCTCCGCTGCCGGTTGAGGGCGCCCAGCCGCTCCACGATCGGCTCGGAGTGGCGCAGGACGTCCTTCGCGATGAGTTCGACGTACTCCAACAGCATGTGCTTGAAGCCCGACATCTCGGCCGGAGCGAGGTCGTAGCGGGCGATCACCGAGCCGAGGTAGGCGTAGAAGTCGCGGACCGCCGCGGCGAACTCGTCGTGCTGCAGGAACAGCGTGGTGACCTGCTGGGCGAGCTGCTCGCGCAGCGTGCGCGCCGACGTCGCCTCGGGGCCGCGGCCGTGCTCGGCGGCCAGCAGCTCGCCGAGGGTCCGCTGGATGTCGGCGAGCCCCTGCTCGATGGCGGGCAGCAGCTCGCGCGAGACCTCGCGGGCGCCATCGGCGACGGTGAGCACGCCGTCGACGTCGCGCTGCACGCGCATGGCGAGCTTGGCGACCTGATAGCGGACCCGGCTGCGGGTGAACTCGGCGATGGACGCGGCGGGTTCCCGCCGCCCGGGCACCAGATTCCCCCAGCGGGCCAGCTGCTCCAGCCGGTCCACGACGGTTTCCAGGCGCGACTCGCCCTCGTCGATCTCGCCGCGCCGCTCGGCCGCGGCCAGGGCGGCGGCCACCTCCCCGGCGCCGAGGTCGGCCAGAAGTGTGGAGGTGAAGAGGCGCATGATCGCCAGGTACGTTTGGCGCTCCGGTGCGGTGAGGTAGCTGTAGAGCCGCAACCGGTGCAGGTCCCCGGAGCCGTCGCGAGGGCCGTCCGCGCCGCCCGCGGCGGTCTCCCCGCCCGCGGCGGTCCCTTCGCCTCGGGCGAGATGAGGCGTTTCGTCGGCATCGTTGAGCATGACCCGCCCCAACTTAGCGGTTTCGACTGGCCGCCGACGCCATGAGCGCGGGTGATCCCCGCCCCGCCCACCGGGGGTGGCCGCACGCCGCGCTGATGGACCGGCGGTGGACCGCGGGGGAGGGGCCGGTGATTGGTCGGTGAACAGGCGGGGAATTACCCCGCGAGGGCGTTTCCCCGGGTCATGGGGGCTGCTCCGGGGGCGTTCCGGTGGGCTACTGTCGGCCGCGTACCCGCCGTGCCGCGCCGCCCGGTGGAAGGGTGGAGGCGCCCGGTGGCCCGTGTGCGCGGCGCCACGGCGGGATCCCCCGACGTTCGGCCGTCCGCTGGGGACGGGTTTGACCACACTGGAGGTTCACATGCTGCGGTTCCTGCGGTCCCGGCTCCTGCACTACGTGGTCGGGGCGGGGGCGCTGGGCGCCCTGGTGCTCGGAGCGCTCGCGGCGCTGGGGCTGCTCGGGGCGGGGACCGCGATGGGGCTGGCCGCGACCGGCGTCGTCGGGGCGGCGGTGGCCGCCGTGGCGGTCATGGTGCGGCGGCTCGCCCGGCGGGTGAACCTGCTCAGCGGGGAGCTGGAGAAGCGCACGGGGGAGACCGTGCGGGCGGTCGAGGAGCACCAGGCCCGGACCGGCTCCTCGTTGGAGGAGGTGACGGCGGAGCTGGCGCGGCTGCGCGACGAGACGCTGCCGAAGCTCACCCGCGACATCGTCCGGACCGTCAACACGCAGGGCCGCAACGACTACGAGCAGCAGGTCGCCTGGACCGAGCTGCGCGACTACCTCAAGCCCGGCCCCTTCATGCCTCCGCTGCGCGGCTGGGCAGCATCGCCGGACGTGCTGCGGCTCCTGGTCGGCATCATCGACGAGCGGCGGCCGGAGCTCGTGGTGGAGTGCGGCAGCGGCTCCTCCAGCGTGTGGCTCGGCTACGCGCTGCGGCGGATGGGCGGCGGGCGCCTGGTCGCGCTGGAGCACGAGGAGCGCTTCGCGGAGCTGTCCCGGGACCTCGTCACCGCCCACGGGCTCGACGACATCGTCGACATCCGGCACGCGCCGCTGACCGACTGGGTGCCCGAGGAGGGCGCGGCCGACGACGCGGCCCAGCCCTGGTACGACCTGAAGGCGGTGGCCGACCTTGAGGAGATCGGCCTGGTCTTCGTGGACGGGCCGCCCGAGGCCACGGCCCCGCAGGCCCGCTTCCCCGCCGTCCCGGCGCTGCTGCCGCACTGCGCGACCGACGCCGTCATCGTCCTGGACGACACCGTGCGCCGCGCCGAGCGCGACCTGAGCGACCGGTGGCTGGCCGCCTACCCCGAGCTGTCCTGCCGTTCGGAGACGGTGGAGAAGGGCGCGCGCGTCTTCACGCGCAACGCGCACGCGTTCTGAGCCCGCCTGTCTCCCCGATGATTACGGCGAGTGTCCCGGCGCAGCGGAGTGGTTTCCCGTGCCTGCCGCACCCCCGCCGACGTCCTCGACCGGTTTCTCGACGCGGCCACCCCCGTGGTACCAAGCGGACCGAACCGCGTTCCCGGCTGTGATCATTCCCGGTCGGGACGCGTGAACCGCCGTGGCCGCACGCGCGGAGCGGTCAGGGCGCGTCAGGAGTCGAGGAGTTCGCCGACCGCGCGGTGCGCCTCGTCGATGGCGGTGTCGGTGTAGGCGTTGGGCGCGGCGTCGGAGTTGGCGATGGCGATGCGGCCGAGCCTCCGGCGCGCCGTCTCGGCCGGGGTCGGGCCTTCCGGCCAGAACCGGTCGAACGGGCGCGCGTACTCGCGGGCGTAGCCGTGCCCCCAGCGGTTGACGGTGATCGCCTCGATGTCGCGCTTGGCGTCGAAGCCGCCGTCGCCGAGCGCGCGGTTGAGGGTCTGCCGGATGCTGCGCTCGAAGCCCGCGAAGGGGATGTGCAGGATGTCGTGCCGGGCGGCGATCGCGGCCTTGGCCGGGGCCAGGCCCTCGGGGGAGGGCACCCCGATCATCTGGATGAGGATGGGCTCGTCCGGTTCCTGCGGGTGCTTGTAGCCGCCCAGGCTGACCGGGTAGTCGAGCTGGGCGACGGCCCAGTCGCCGCTGGAGAAGCGGATGTGGCGCATGCCCAGCTCCACCCACGGCTGCCAGTTCTTGACCTGGACGTTGGCGTAGATCAGCGGCTGCTTCGAAGCGTCCTTCATGGCGATGCGCTGGGTGCTGGGCAGTTCGGTCATGAGGAACTGGCCCATGACGTGCCAGGCGGCCATGACGACGTGCGTGGCCGTGGCCCGATGCAGCTTGCCGTCGGTGCTGTAGTAGGTGACGAACACCCGGTCGGCGGATTCCGGGCGCCCGTCGTGCTTGAGGTTGGTGCAGGGTGAGGCCAGCCGGAGCCGGACGTCGTTGTCCGGCTTGTCGAGTTCGGTGTAGTCGAACTCGGCGAGCACGACGCTGTCCATGTCGAGCGTTTCCCGGTCCGGCACGGCGTTGGGGATGAGGCGGTGCACCAGCAGCCGCGCGATGCTCGCGTTGCCGTCGGGGAAGTGGTAGATGTACGGGTCCTCGTGGCCCCAGAAGCGCTGCACCGAGTAGGAGTTGAGCCGGTGCGCCGCGGAGTCGTCGAGGTTGAGCCCGTCGAAGCCGGGGTAGCCGTCGCCCCACGCGTCCAGGGCGCTCCAGTCGGCAGCGGGCACGGCCCATTCGTCGCTGGTCAGCGAGCGGCAGAAGTTCACCGCCTCCTCGCCCATGCCGGCGACGTCGCGGAGGTAGTCCGTGTAGGTCATCTCGGCGAGCCGGGTCTTCTTCTCGTCGTCGCTCAGACCCGGCATCCAGTCCTTGGGCTTGTCGAGAAGGGTGATGAGGTCGGCGCGGCCCTCGTCGGTCAGTGGGGCGTCGGCGAGCCACTCCTCGGTGGACATGCCCTTGGAGCGGACGGCGAGGTGGTCGCGCCCGAAGTCCTCGTAGCGGAAGAAGACAGTGTCGCCTTCCTCGGCCAGCTTGAACTTGTCGTAGAACTTCTGGTCGAAGTACGTCTCGAACTTCTTGAGGTCGATCCCGAGGTCGTTCAGGAGGCCCTTGGCCTCCTTGCTGTAGACGGAGGGGGTGTCGATGGCCTGCGTGCCGCCGTAGCCGATGAGGACTTGGTCGCGGCCCTCGGGGCGGAACTCGTTGCGCCGCGCGTGCCCGCCGAACTCGTCGTGGTTGTCGAGGATGAGGACCTTCGCGTCGGGGTTGCGCTTCCGGTAGAAGTAGGCGGCGGCCAGCCCGCTGATCCCGGCCCCGACGACCACCAGGTCGTAGTGCTCGCCGGTGTCCTCGACGTCGGTGGTGTTGGTGACGCTGCCGAGGCGGTTGTCGCGGATGGCGTGCGGGATGCTCAGCGCCTGCTGGGTGTTGCCGCGCAGGCCGGTCAGCTCCGGCGGGTAGTCGGCGCCGTCGGGCACCGCGACGGGCCTGTCGGGGCTGGCGGCCCACGGGCGGTCTCCGCCCGGTGTGCATCCGGCGAGTGCCGTCACCGCCGCCCCGGCGACGGCGGTCGCGGCGACCCCGTCGAAGAAATCGCGTCGGCTGATCTTCGCGTCCATGCCCAGCTCGCGGTCACTGGAGGCTGGACAGCGCGGCTCCTCGGCCATGTTCTCCCCTTTAGTTCTCCCCCGTGCACCCTCGCCGGAGCCAGCTGAACACGGGGGGTATCAGGGCAGCGACACGACGTACCGCCAGCTTCGGGCTCTTTGCCGTGTGTTGACGCGCCGGGGCGGCGGGGTGCGAACGTCTTGGAATGGTCGGCGGTGCGGGAACGCACCGCGGAACCCCGAGAAGCGTAGTTCCTCGCCAAGGGGTGGTTTGTGGCGATTTGCCGGATTTTTAGCCCGTCAAGGGTGAATCATCATCGGCGTTCGCGCTCGGTGTCCGAGGCGCGACACGCCGACGTGACCTGGGGTGACGTGGAACAGGGTGGGGAGTGGGCCACGACTCAGGGGACCACCAGAACCAGGGCCTCGGCGACAAGAGCCGGGCGCTCCCCGCTCTCGATCTCCACCTCGTGCCGCAGCGTGAGGAGGATCCCCTTGTCGGTCTCCTTGGCCTCGACCAGCTCGATCCCGTCGCGGACGCGCGCACCCTCGGTCACCGGCTGGAGGAAGCGGACCTTGTTCAGGCCGTAGTTGATGCCCATCCTCGGCGCCTTCTCCAGCGTGTAGACGCGCGGTCCGAAGTAGGCGAGCAGGGAGAGGGTGAGGTAGCCGTGCGCGATCGTGCGGCCGAAGGGGCCGTTCGCGGCCCGCTCGGCGTCGACGTGGATCCACTGGTGGTCCCCGGTCGCGTCGGCGAACCGGTCGATGCGGTCCTGGGTGATGGTGAGCCAGTCGCTGTGGCCCAGGTGCTCGCCCTCGGCGGCGACGAGTTCGGTGATGTCGGCGAACTTCCGCATGGTCTGCTGCGCTCCCCACGGTCGGATAGGAACTACCGGTCTCGCGGACGACAACGGCCGGGCGCGGCCTGACGCCGACTCTAGCGCGCACCGACCGGGCGGTTTGTGACCGGGGTCATATGTCGGGGCGGGGGTGCATCGGCCACTGGTCAGCCCTCGACCGCGAGCACGCCCGTGAGGTCGTCGAACACCAGCTCACTGCGGTACGCGCGCTCCGCGCGCGTCTCATACGCGTAGAGCCGCGTGAGGGTGAGCGGCTGGGCGACGCCCTGCGGCACCGGGAACTCGATCTTCCGCCACCCCGTCCAGTCGATCTCCGGGCCGCGCAGCGTGTGCGTGCTTCGCTCAGCGTCGACGACCGTGAGGGCGGTCCCGGCCCCCTGCGCGTCCCCGCGCACCCACAGACCGAAGGAGAACGCCGGGCGGTCGAGCCGGATCGGGGCGGGTGGACGGGCGTAGGCGGCGCGCGTGCCCTGGGAACGGGTGAAGTCGTAGGTGAGGGCGAGGCCATCGCCCGAGCGGCCGGGCACCGGGCGGACCGACGCCTCCCCGCGCGCGGCGGAGGCCGTCCACCGCGCCGCGTCGTCGAATTCGGCGACCGGCTCGATGGCCGTTCCGATGCGGACGGGGACGGCGGTCCGTACGCGGCCCTCCGACCCGGCGACCGAGATCGCGATCTCGCCGGTGCCGCGCTCGGCCCGAGGCTCGACGCGCAGGGTCCCGTCGGCCCGGGGAGCGACATCGACCAGCCCGGGGTCGAAATCGAGGACGGCGTCATCCGGCTCGATGGGGGCGCGGGAGCCGTCGGGCGCGACACCGGTCAGCACGAACCGGGCCGAGCGCGACGTGTCGGGAAAGGCGAGCGACGCGGGCGTGGCCGCGATCCGCCGGGGGCCGGGCAGCACCTCCACCTCGACGGTCCCGCGCATCGGTCCCCAGCGTGCGGCGACCGTGGCCGCGCCCGGCGCGCCGGCGGTGTACCGGACATCCCTCCCTCCGGAGACCGTCCCGCTCGACGCCGACCAGCGCAGGCTTTCGGGGCGCGGAGGGTAGCGGACCGGGCCGAAAGCCTCGTCGTGCGTCGTGGCGGTGAGAGAGCGCCGCAGGCCGGAGAAGACGCGGTAGGGGTCGGCCTGACGCGGGAGGGCCGAACCGCGCGGCGGCCGCGACTGGAGGCGCGGGCGGATCCAGACGCCGCGCACCTTGCCGGAACCGGGAGGGGAGAGCACGACGAGACCATTGGGAACCGCGCGGAAAAGCCCCCCGGTGCGGTTCCGGACGCCGGGCGCGGTCGCGCCGGGTTCGCGGGCCAGCAGCGTCGAAGACCCGCCGCCGTCGAGTTCGAGGGCGTCCGCGGCCCCGGCGCGCAGCATCCGCTCGGCCATCTCGCGCAGCGTCGCCCCTGGTGTTCGCGCCGTCCGGCCGTCCGCGGTCATCAGGTACATCCGGCGCCCACCGGCGGAGAAGCCGATGGCCGTGCGCGGGTGGCGCGAGGCGTCGTCAGGGGCGGTCACCCGCCCGTCGCGAAGGAGGACATGGCGCCCGCCCACGGCGGTGCGGGGCCGGACGCCGCCGTCGGTGAGGTCGTAGCCGACCGTGACCGCGTCCCCCTCGTCGACCTGCTCCAACCGGTCGGCGGCGGCGTCCAGGCCGACGAGCATGGTCGTGCTGGGATCGATGTCCCCGCGCCCGGGCTTGTCACGGATGTCGCGCACGACACCGTCGGTGATCTCCAGCTCGGTCACGCGCTCGGCGTCCCGGGTGGCGCGTTCGCGCGGCTGCTCACCCCAGTCGGAGGTGAAGGCGCCCACCCCGTCGTCGGGGATCTCGTGGCTGTTCAACCGGTCGACCCGTAACGACCCGCTGGGCAGAGTGGCAGACCCGGTAAAGCGCACCGGCTGGATCCGCCCGGTGCCATCAGACGCAAACGTCGCGGCGTTCACATGCGTCCCCGTGGGCGACTTCAACACGCGCCCGTCACGAACGGCGGCGCCTAGCGGCGCGGAGGAGAGGTTGATGTCGAAGTAGTCCCCGTTGACAGCGGCCACGGCGGTGTCATGGGGCTTCACCATCTGCGGCAGGGGAGCCGCGCCGGTCACGGTCCCGCTGTCGACGTACCCGATGGTCGCGCCGTCACCATCCCCGAGATCGACGCTGAGCGTACTGAAGTGCTGTCGACGCCCGGTCGTCCCTTCGGGCTCTTCGCGCACCTCGGTCGAGGTGAGCACCATCCCCGGAGCGACAGGCTGCAACCGCGACGTCTCCGAAACCGGCCCGTGGACGACACCGGCGACGGCTGCGGGCGAGAGGAGAACCAGGAGGAGGGGGATGACCAGCGCGGACAAGAACACTCGCGCCGTGCCGAAACGGCTGGACACAGAACAACCTCCGAACGGCGGACGCCACCTGGTGTTGCGATGCCGAAGCGGAGTGTAACCATGCGTCTCTTGTGTCTAGGCGAACGCCGCGCAGCCCGTAGTCGAATTCCGGACTGCACTTCCGAACCCTCTTTCGATCCTTATCGCGTGAACTCGCCGGTAACCGGGCGCCGCCCCTGAACACTGGTCCGC
The DNA here is from genome assembly GCF_039530945.1 of Nocardiopsis rhodophaea. Lineage (NCBI taxonomy): Bacteria > Bacillati > Actinomycetota > Actinomycetes > Streptosporangiales > Nocardiopsidaceae > Nocardiopsis > Nocardiopsis rhodophaea. The sequence continues at coordinate 362,968 of NZ_BAAAPC010000003.1, read as the reverse complement.
ATGCGATCGAGGAGGCACTATGTCTGTCATGACCATTGGAGATCCGGAGCCGCGGCAGCGTCCGTTAACAGTGGAGGACCTGCAGCGGATGCCCGACGACGGGAGACGGTACGAGCTGGTCGACGGGAGGCTTGATGTGTCTCCCGCGCCGGTCTTCGACCACACCCGCATCGAGCACCGACTCGCCTATCACCTTGAGGGGTGCGCATCTGAAGGGTTCGAGGTGCAGTCGGGCCCGGGGGTGAATTTCAATTCTGAGGGCACGCACCACCGGATTCCCGATGTGGCAGTCTTCCGTGCGGAGGATTGCGGTCGGCCGTACTGCACTCGGCCCCCATTGTTGGCCGTCGAGGTCGTCTCTCCGGAGAGCGTCATCCGGGATACCCACACCAAACGTGCCGAATACGAGAGGTTCGGCGTTGAGTCCTACTGGATCATCAACGCCTTGGCAGACAAGATCGAGCTTCTCGAACTGCGGCTTGAGGCCGGCGTCTATCGGGAGGTCTCCCAGGTCTTCGGCATGAGCCTCTTCGAGACGGACGCTCCGTTCCCGGTGAAGTTCGTGCCGCACTGGCTTGTCGCTGACGGCGCGTGGAAGACATCCATCGGCGGCGAACAGGGACCCGGCTGATCCGCCGTCCGGCCGCCTCTCAGGCCAGGCTCTCCGCGTCGGCCGGCCGGGAGCCCCGGTGGTCGAGGGTCACTGACCGGACGGCGAGGGCGCGGAAGGCGCGGGCGTCGATGTCGTGGCCCAGGCCAGGTTGGGTGAGCGGGATCGGGGTGATGCCGTCGTGGGCGCGTACCGGTGGGACCGCGACGTCGCGGGCGTGGATACCGCCTGCTCCCGGCATCTCGCTGGGCAGGCTGACGCCCGGGAGGGAGGCCAGCGCGACGATGGCCGCGCGGCCGATCCCGGATTCACCGTCGGAGCCGCACCAGACGTCCCATCCCGCGTCGGCGGCGCGGTCGTGGGCGCGGCGGGCCGGGGTGAGGCCGCCCATGCGGGCGACGCGCAGGTTAAGGGCGCCCGCCGCCTCCGCTCGGATGGCGTCGTCGAGTGTGTCCAGTGAGGAGACCGAGGTGTCCAGGGCGATGGTGGTGCGCATGTCGCGGCGGAGGCGCGCGTGCGCCGCGAGGTCGTCATCGGCGAAGGGCTGTTCGATGGCGAGCAGTCCGTAGGAGTCCAGGGCGCGCAGGGCCTCCAGGTCGGCGGGGTCCTCGGTGTAGCGTCCCCGTCCCGCCACCTGCAGCACCAGGAACGGAAAACTCTCCTGGACGGCGCGAATGGGTTCCACGTCCCACCCGGGTTCGATCTCCAGCCGGACGCGCCGGAACCCGGCGCCGACCTGCCGGTTGACCTCCAGGACCAGCGAATCCAGCGAGGGCTGGCGGTCTATGGTGACGCCCGCCGTGATGGCGGTGCGGTCACCGCCGAGCGCGTGGGAGAGCGGCGTGCCGCGCTGCCTGCTCCACAGGTCCCAGCAGGCGACATCGAGGCCGGACGCCACGGCCGGGTCCTGTGGCAGGTCCACCCAGGCCAAAGCGGCCTCGGTCGGGCGCATCCAGGAGTGCCGGAGCAGCGCGGGTGCGAAGCCGTCGACCAGTGCACGCCACCGGTTGGGATCGACGGCCGGGATCTCGCCCCAGCCGCAGACCCCGTTATCGTCGGTCACCCGGACCAGGGCGTGCTGGACCTGGCGTGGTCGTCTCTCCGCCGCCCGGGCCCCGGATCTGGGGTGGGCCGGCGGCAGGCGGACCAGAGTCGCGTCGATCGTCGCGACCCGAGTGACCGTTGCCGGTTCCGTGCGTGACACGCGCGCTCCGCCTCCAAAGCGTTCAGGAGTGTGTGAGGGGATGTCCCTCCACTCGAAGGTATCCCGTCTTCGCGGCCCCGACCACCTCGGGCTTCGGCGCCTGGAGCGGCCCACCGGCGGGTTCGCGGCTCAGCGGGTGGCGCTAAACACAACGGACGAGGGCAGCTCAGTCCGCTCGACACCGCCGAATCGGTACCGCACCGCGGACTCGATGGCGGCGAACTCCTCTGCCGTGAGGCGGAACCGCGCCGGCACGCGGTGCCAGGTGACGACGGCGCGGCCCCCGGGCCGCAGGACCCGGTGGAACTCCGCGATGCCGTCGTCGAGGCGGGGCCACATCGCCACATTGTTCACGGACACCACAAGATCCACGGACTCGTCGTCCGTACAGGTGGAATCGGCTCCGCCGAGCCGGATGCGCACACGGCCCTCGCGCACCGCCGCCGCGTTGCGCCGCTGGGCCATCCGCACCATTTCGGCGGACGGGTCGACGCCGGTCACGGTGATGTCCGGGCGAGCCGCCAGCATCTCGATGAGGACACCGGGACCGTGCCCGACCTCCAGGACGTGCGCTCCCTCGGGAACGTCGAGGACGTCCATGATCTCCGCCTGCGCGCCGCGGTTGGCCGAGGCCAGCAGCCACCCCGCCACGCGGCCGAGCGGGCCGCGGGGCAGAGCGAACGGGTTGGCGCTGGGCGGCTCGCCCGTCCACAGCTCCTTGTGCCGGGTGCCCGGACGTTCGGTGTCCCGCTGCTCCATCCCGCTCCCCATCCCGTTCGCCGTCGAACGGCTTCCGCCGACCCCCGTGTCGTGCCGGAGCGAGGGCGACCAGGGTCTGATACCTGCGAATCTTCCCCGTGACCAGCGCGGGTGAACCGCGGCGCGGGTCGGGCGGAGAACGCGGACGGGCCGCGGGGAACCCCGGTTCCCCGCGGCCCGCGTGGCTGGCGCTCGTGGTGAGGACGGCGCGACCGCGTCGCCTCCGCTCCCAGCGGCCGCTAGGCCGACAGCACCTCGGAGATCGTGCGCGACTTCAGGCCGTGGGCCTCGGCGACGGCGTCGTTGGTGAGGTCGCCGTCGAAGGTGTTCAGGCCCAGGGCCAGCGCCGGGTCGTCGTTGAGCGCCCGCTTCCAGCCCTTGCTCGCCAGCGCGACGGTGTACCGCAGCGTGTCCTTGGTCAGAGCGTAGGTGGAGGTGTTGGGCACGGCGCCGGGCATGTTGGCGACGCAGTAGAAGACGGCGTCGTGCACGGCGAACGTCGGGTCCGCGTGCGTGGTCGGGCGGGAGTCGGCGAAGCAGCCGCCCTGGTCGATGGCGATGTCGACGAGCACCGCGCCCGGCTTCATCCGGGAGACCAGCTCGTTGGAGATGAGCTTGGGGGCCTTGGCGCCCGGGATCAGCACCGCGCCGATGACCATGTCGGACTCCAGGACGGCCTGCTCCAGTTCGAGGGCGTTGGAGGACACGGTCCTGACCCGGCCCTGGTACAGGTCGTCAGCGTGCCGCAGCTTGGCGACGTTGAGGTCGAGCAGCGTGACATCCGCGCCCATGCCCACCGCTATCTGGGTGGCGTTCATACCGGACACACCGGCGCCGATGACGGTGACCTTGGCCGGGCGCACACCCGGAACACCGCCCATGAGCACGCCGCGCCCGCCGCTGGGGCGCTGGAGGGTGGCGGCGCCGACCTGCGGGGCCAGTCGGCCGGCCACCTCCGACATCGGGGCGAGCAGCGGCAGCGAGCCGTCGGGCAGCTGCACCGTCTCGTAGGCGATACCGGTGACCTTGCGCTCCAGCAGCGCGTCGGTGCACTCGCGGGAGGCGGCCAGGTGCAGGTAGGTGAAGAGGGTCTGGCCCTCCCGCATCCGGTGGTACTCCTCGGCGATGGGCTCCTTGACCTTGAGGATCAGCTCGCCCTCGCCCCAGACGTCGTCCGCGGTGTCGAGGATGCGCGCACCGGCGGCGGTGTACTCCTCGTTCTTGATGGACGATCCGAGTCCGGCGTCGCGTTCGATGACGACCTCATGGCCACGGGTGACCAGCTCGTGGACGCCGGCCGGGGTGATGGCCACTCGGTATTCGTGGTTCTTGATCTCGCGGGGCACGCCGACGCGCACTTGGTCCTCCTAGCGTGGTCATTGCTACCCACTCACTGTGGCCCCTCGAACGATGCCGAACCATCTCCAACATGGATAGCGATTCGAAGTATTGTTGACAGTGTGTAAGCCGCAGTCCCCGGGACATCACGTGTTGACGTGCAGCGCGGACCCGTCCTGCCCATCACGCCGCGAATTCGGGCGTGGCAGGGGACGCGGGAAGACGGCCCGCCCCGCGACCCACGTGCGCTTCACCCGCCCGGAGAGGAGGCGTCCGGCGTAGGGGCCGACGTCGGTGTCGGGAACGGTCTGCTCGGCGTCGGGGTCGAAGGCCAGCAGGTCCGCGTCATAGCCGGCGGAGATCTGGCCCTTCCAGCGCATGCCCGCCACCTCCGCCGGGCCGGAGGCCGTCCACCGCACGAGGTCGTCCAGGCCGCGCCCGCGCCGGGACGCCGCCGTCCACAGCGCGGGCAGCGTCCAGGGGATCGCCGCCACCCCCGTACCGGGACGGTGACCGGACCCGATCGTGCTGATCGCGGAATCGCCGTCGGCCAGCAACGCGCTCCACAGCGCGTTGCGGTTGGCGCCCGAGCGCAGGGGCGGTCGGCAGCGGAAGGCGGGGGAGTCGGCGGGCACCGTCTCGGCGGGCAGGCACAGGTAGTGCGGGCAGGTCTGCGCGCTCACCGCGACGCCGAGGGCGCGGGCGGCGGCGAGCAGCGCCGCGCACTCGGCCGCGGTGAACGGGGAGATGTGGGTGCGCGTCCCGGTGACCCGGGCCGCGGCGATGACGCGCTCCAAGCCGCGCCGCTCGGCCCGGGGCGGGCGCGCGGCGGGCAACCCATCGTCCACGTCGTGCGACCGGCTCGCCACGGCCAGCTCGCCCGCGTCCTCGGCGTGGACGATCACCGGGGCGTCCATCGCGCCCACTTCGGCCATGGTCTTGCGCAGCAGGGGTTCGTCGACGGCCGAGATGTCCGGTGCGCCGCCGTCCGAGAGGGAGCAGTGAAAGCCCGCCACCCCGGCCCCCCGGAGGTCGGCCAGGTCAGCGGGGGTGCTGCGGGGGGTGATCCCGCCGAGGAACGCCACGTTGACCTCGGCGTCGGCCGCCGCCGCCATGTGGGTCTTGAGCGCCGACACGCTCGTGATGGCGGGGCGACCCGGTGCCGGGGTGACGACGATGCTGGTCACACCGGCCCGCACGGCGGCCGCGGTGGTGTGCTGGTACCCCTCGCGCAGGGGCTGTCCGGGCGCCTGGACAGCGACGTCGAGATCGACGCAGCCGGGGAGTAGCGCGACCGGACCAAGGTCGATCTCGTGCCGGGCGTCGGGGACGGAGGCGTTATAGGCCAGAAGCGCGGCGATGCGCCCGCTGCTGATGCCGACAGCCGCCGCCTCCACCCCGTCGGGGGTGGCCACGCGGCGCGAGCGGATGACGGTGTCGATCTGGGGCATTGGGATCCCCTCCGTAGTTCGGTGGCCCAGTCGCGGAAAGGTGCCGTAAGCGCGGAAATTGTCGCTGTGTGGTTTTCGATTCGAGAGAATGGCGGGGGGTGGCATGGGAGATGGGAGAGGAGTCACCGATTGGCCGATACTGTGATCTGATCGGTGGTGACGTGTGCGTTCGCCCCGATGTTCGTCGTTGTCCTGAGATCAATGCGATGGCCTGCGAGATCCGTTTTCCTCCCGGAGTAATCCACGGGATCGTCGGAGATTTCCGGCGCGGACACTGATTATGGCCGTAATGGTGAGTCCCGCGGGGTGAAAACCGGATATTCGTGGAGAGTGAGCGGAGAAAAGGCCGATACCCGAGCTCCGCCGGGTGCTGCGTCGGTGAAGCGGCGGGCGGACGGGCGGATCATAGGAGCGGGCCCGTGCCGGTGCATCAGCGCACACGACGGGTATGTCCGACACGTTGTAGTAGTACGCGTAACCTAGGTCGAGGTGGTGTCCGTGCCTGAACTCGGAGGTCTCGTCGCCGCTCACGCCGCCTCGGGGCTCGTCTCGTGGCTGTGGAGCGGCATCGGTCTCCTGGTCGGCGCGGCCCTCGCGGGGGTGCTCCTGCGTCACCACCGCACGACCACCACAGAACAGCAATCCCGACCACGACGGAGTGGCACGCGTGGCTCCCCCTGGCGCACAACAGACCAGTAGCCCCCCGAGCACGGGCCTTCGGCGCGGCAACGGCACCGACACGGCGCTCATCATCGCCGTAGGGGCCGTCGCCGCCTGCCTGATCGCTCTCCTCATCGCCCTGGTCGCCGGGGGCGCGGTGACCGCCCAGGTGATCCCCGGCCTGCCCGACCCCGGCGCGCTCACGCGGTGGGGACTGCCCCTCTCCAAGATCACGATGGACCTCGCCGCGGCGCTCACGGTCGGGCTGCTGCTCTTGGCGGCGTTCCTGCTCCCCTCGGCCAAGGGGATGCTGGGCGAACAGGCCCAGGGCTATGTGCGGGCCGCCTCCTGGTCCGCCCTGGCGTGGGCGGCGGCGGCCGGGGCCACGCTCGTCTTCCAGCTCTCCGACCTGCTGGGGCTACCGCCCGGCGACGTCCTCGGCGACGAGCTCACCAGCTACGCGGGGTCGATCCCGCAGGGCATCGGCCTGATGTTCGTCATCCTGCTCGCCACGGCCGTAGCTCTGTTCGGCCGCACCGTCCTCTCGGCCACCGGAGCCTTCGCCCTGGTCGCGGCCGCCCTCGCCGCCGTGGTCCCGCCCGCGCTGACCGGGCACTCGGCCTCGGCCGGTTCCCACGAGCTCGCCATCAGCGGCCTGGCCGTCCACGTCCTCGCCATCTCGGTGTGGGTCGGCGGGCTCGCGGCGGTGACCTTCCACGGGCTGCGCACCAACGGCGGGGACGTGCCCACCGCCGTCACCCGCTTCAGCCGCATGGCGCTGTGGGCCTATGTCGGCGTCGCCATCGGCGGCCTGGCCAGCGCGATCAGTCGGCTCTACGCCGTTGCGGACCTGTTCACCACCGCCTACGGGCTGATCATCCTCACCAAGATCGCCCTGTTCATCGCGCTCGGCGGCATCGGCTGGTGGCATCGCCGCTCGATCGTGCCGAAGATCGCCGAGAACCGCGGACGCGCACTGTTCGCCCGCCTCGCCGGGGTCGAGATCGCCATCATGGCCGCGGTGATGGGGCTGTCGGTCGCACTCAGCCGCACCGCTCCGCCCCCGCCGCTGGACTCCGAGGTCGACCCGGTCTTCGCTCTGCTCGGCTTCCCCATGCCGCCGCCGATCAGCCTGAACTCGCTGCTCACCCTGTGGCGCCCCGACCTGTTCTTCATCCTGGTCGTCGTCGTTCTGGGCGGGCTGTACGCGGCCGGCGTGGTCCGGCTGCGGCGGCGGGGCGACGCCTGGCCGTGGACGCGTAGCGTCGCCTGGGGCGCCGGGCTGCTGACTATCGTCGCGACGCTGCTCACCGGTGTCGGCACCTACGCGATGGTGCTGTTCAGCACGCACATGATCCAGCACATGGTGCTGTCCATGCTGACCCCGATCCTGCTGGTGCTCGGCGCGCCGGTCACGCTCGCCCTGCGCGCGCTGAAGCCCGCCGAGCGGCGCGGGGACCGGGGGCCGCGCGAGTGGCTCAACCTGTTCCTGCAGAGCCGCTACTCGAAGGTCGTCACGCATCCCGCGGTGGCCACGTCCATCTTCGTGATCAGCCCCTACGCGCTCTACTTCAGCCCGCTGTTCCCGCAGCTCATGAGCGACCACATGGGCCACATGTTCATGAACGTGCACTTCCTGCTGGCGGGCTTCCTCTTCTACTGGATCGTCGTCGGCGTGGACCCGGCCCCGCGCAAGCTGCCCTACCTGCTGCGCTTCGTCCTGCTGCTGCTGACCATGGGCATGCACGCGTTCTTCGGCATCTCGATCATGATGCAGTCGGAGCCGCTCGCGATGGACTACTACGGCCAGTTCGAGGTCCCGTGGAGCGACGGGAACAGCGACGACCAGTACATGGGCGGCGGGATCGCCTGGGCCGTGGGTGAGATCCCCACGCTGCTGGTGACCATGGCCCTGATGGTGCAGTGGGCGCGCGATGAGGAGCGCACCGAGCGCCGCCGCGAACGGCACAGCAAGCGCGGCGGTTCCGACGACGCCGACATGGACGAATACAACGCCTACCTGCAGCGCCTCAACGACCGCGCGAAAGGCCAGAACTAACCGGGGCGAAAGCCACGGAAAACGACGGAAGAGACCACCGGCCCCTGTCCGCTGGCCGAACGAGCACAAGCGCGCTCTGCCGAAAGCAGAATTCCTTCGCCCAGGGTGAACCCGACTGGTGCGGGGCCGGTGGATCCGATGGGGTCGCACCCCATGAGGAATTTTCGATTCGGTGTGAATTTCGGCCGCATGGACGTCGACGACTGGGCGGCTTTCTGCCGTTCCAGCGAGGAACTGGGCGTCGACACCGTCCTGGCCCCCGACCATCTCGGCGCCGCCTCCCCGTTCGCGATGCTGGCGACGGCCGCCGCGGTCACCTCGCGGGTCCGGGTCGGCACGCTCGTCGTCAACAACGAGTTCTACAACCCGTCCATGCTCGCCCGCGAGGCCGCCACGGTGGACCGCCTCTCGGGTGGACGGCTGGAGCTCGGCCTGGGGTGCGGGTACATGAAGTCGGAGTTCGACGCCGCGGGGATCGCGTGGCGGCCGCACGCCGAGCGCGCCGAGCGGCTCGAACGGAGCATCGCGCGGCTGCACCGGCTCTTCTCGAAAGGCGAGGGGCAGGAGCCGCTGCCCCGGCAGACGCCCCGCCCGCCGCTGCTCATCGGGGCACACGGCCAGCGCACGCTCGCCCTGGCCGCCCGCCACGCCGACATCGTGGGCTACGCGGGCCTCAGCCAGGTCAGAGGCAAGAAGGTGGGCACGTTCCACGTGGCGGGCGCGGAGGAGACGCTGCGGCGTGTCGAGTTCGTCGCCGAGCAGGCCGGGGCGCGCGCCGACGCGATCGAATCGAACGTGCTCATCCAGGCGGTGCGCATCACGGACGACGCGGAGCGCACCGCGGCCGAGATCGCCCGGGAGCTCGCCGGGACCGGGCTCGACACCGCCGCGGCGGTCCTGGACTCCCCCTTCGTGCTCGTGGGCACGGCCGAGGAGATCGCCCGGGAGATCATCGCCAACCGCGAGCGGTTCGGCTTCAGCTACATCGCGACCCACGCCCCCTACCGGGACGCTCTCGCCGAGGTCATCCCCATCGTGCGCGCCCTCGCCGGAGAGCCCCAGCCGGCCCCGCAGCCCTAGCGCGCCGCCGCTCGGTCAGCCGACCACGAGCCCCACACCGGCGCTGACCAGGCCGAGCACGGCGCACACCAGCACACCGCCGCCGAGCAGGGCGGGGGAGAGGCGCGGCCCCGCGGCCAGCTCCTCCCCGCGCCCGGCGGCGGCCCGCCGCGCGACGAGCGGCAGGAAAGCGATGTTGACCGCGCAGATCACCAGCGCGACCCCGAACGCGACGAGGAACATCAGGCCGAATCCGGTGTCGGGGGCGGTGTTCAGCAGGTTCACCGCAGCGAGCGCCGGGACGGCGATGAGTACGACCAGGGACACCGCCCCGAACACGGCCTGCGGGCCGCGCCCCCCGGTCCGACTGCCAAGGACCAGCAGCAACCCGATAAGGGCCGCCATTATGACGGCGCCGACGATTCCGAAAACAGCGATGTTGACCAGCCAATTCACCCCGACATTCTGTCACTGTCAGCGGGCCGCCCCGAACGGGACGGGAGTGAACTCGATCCCCCTGAGCCGCCCCACGCGCTCACGGTCCATCAACAGCAGCGACGCCGCCCCCGGCGCCACCGTGGCAGGGCACTCCGCCAACGCCGCGAGCAACCGCCGCCACCGCCGGGCGTGCGCGCGATGACTGCGCGCGGTCACCCACCGTCCCCGCGCTTTCTGCCCGCGCAGCGCCTCGTCGGGGGAGACGTCGATCAACAGCAGGTGCACGCCGACCCCCAACGTCCGGCAGTACCATCCCACCAGCCGACGGATCGGCCCCCGCGTCCCGGCCTCGTGCACGATCACCGGATCCCCGGCGCGCAGAGCCGCCACGAGGCGGGCGTAGTGCAGCAGGTGCACCACCCACCGCCACGCGGGATACGGCACCCACCACAGCCACGGTGTGAGGCGGTTGCGCGACTGCTGCGAGTCGATGATCCGCACCCCGTCGTCCGTGAGCACCGTGCCGGTCTCGGTGCCGTCCAACCCGTAAAGCCGGTTGAGCAGCGTGCTCTTTCCCGCCCCGGGCACGCCCCCGAGCAGCACGAGCGACCGCGCGGGGTACCGCAGCGGCCCGACGGGACGCACACCGCTCGGCTCGACCGTCGGCAGGGGGATCGACGCCTGCGGACCGGTGGGCGCTGGGGTGGTGGTCATGCGGTAGTTGTTCACACCTCGCATACGACCGCAATAAAGGCGACTTGAGAAGTGGGTGAGGACAAATGGTGATCCTGAGTCCTGCGGAGTCTGACCATGTGCCGACACATGAACGCCCTTCTGCGGCGCGTGTGACAGAACGCCCACACGGCCGCCCGGCGGACGCCGGTCCGCGTCCCTCTCAGGGCAGAACGGCTAACCGGTCTGCTCCAGGCGGGACCCCGTGGCCGACTTGATCACCCGCAGCCGGGTGGTGATGCGGGTGCGCAGGTCGGCGACGTGGCTGACGACGCCGACGGCGCGGCCGCCGTCGCGGAGGGAGTCGAGGACTTCGAGGACCTCCTCCAGGGTCTCCTCGTCCAGGCTGCCGAAGCCCTCGTCGACGAAGAGGGTGTCGATGTCGGTGCCGCCCGCCTCCGCTCCGGCCACGTCGCCCAGGCCGAGGGCGAGGGCCAGGGAGGCGATGAAGGTTTCGCCGCCCGACAGGGTCGCGGGGTCGCGTTCCTGGCCGGTCCAGGCGTCGACGACGCGCAGGCCCAGTCCGCCGCCGGATTGGGAGCGGTCACCCGCCACCTTGTCGACCGTGTGGCGCAGCTCGTAGCGGCCGCTCGACATGGTGGCCAATCGGTCGTTGGCCGCGGCCACGACCCGTTCCAGCCGGGCCGCCAGCACGTAGGCCGACAGCCGCACGCTCTCCTGGTTGTCCTGGGAGGTCCCCGCCGCCAGACGGGCCAGCCCCTCGGCGACGGCGTGGCGGTGACGGGCCGGGTGGGAGCCGGACAGGCCGGTGTCGAGTTCGGTGCGGAGGTCGGCCAGGCGTCCGGCGCGCTCGGTGAGGCGGTCGCGCCAGGTCAGGGCGTGTTCAGCGGCCTGTTCGGCGGTGTCGAGGGCCGCCTGGAGCCCCGCGAGGTCCGGTGCCGGGGCCGCGGCGGCCTGCGCCAGGGCCGGGTCGGCCAGGGCCGCCCGGACGGCGGCGCGTTCGTCGTCGTAGGCTCGGGCGCGTTCGCGCAGGGCACGGCGGTCCTCGGGGCCGCGGTCCGCTGCACGCGCCTGCTCGGCCGAGGCGAACCCGGCCTCGGCAAGGCCGCGTAGCGACTCCTGTTCGGCGCCGCGCAGCTCCTCCAGGGCCATGGAGCGCTGCCGCAGCGCCTCGGCCGCCGCCGCCAGCAGGTCGGCCTCGCCGCCCAGACGGGCGATACGGCTCGGCAGGTCGGGGTCGGTCCCGACCGCCGCCGCGAGCCGTTCGGCGAGCCGCGCCGCTTCCTCGGCCCGCGCGGTACGCCGCTCGGCGAGTTCCGCCACTTCCTGGGAGAGCCTGCTCTCCCGCGTGCGCGCCTCCTCCAGCGCGGTGTCGAGCTCCTCCAGCCGCTCGGTCATCCGGGCTATCTGCGTCGCCGCGGCGTCGAGTTCGTCCAGCGCGCGCTGCCGGTCCGCGACCAGCTCGGCGGCGTCCTCCTCGGTGAGGCCGCCCGCACTCGCCTCGGCCGCGGTGCGTCGCTCGGTTAGGACGGTGACCGTGTTCTCCGCCTGCGTGCGCCGCTCGCGCGCGGCCTGTTCGGCCTGCTGGGCCCGTTCCTCGTCCTCCGGGGTCGGTCGCGCGGCGTCGCCGACGGCCGGTTCCGGGTGCTCCCGCGACCCGCACACCGGGCAGGGCCGGTCCGGCCCGAGCCGTCCGGCCAGCTCGGCCGCCATGCCCTCGATCCGCAGGCGGCGCACGTCCAGCAGCGCATCGCGCGCGGCCTGCGCCGCGTCGACGGCCCCGATCCGCTGCTGCTCGGCCGCTGCCAGCTCGGCGCGCAGCCGGACGCTGTTCCGCGCCGCCTCCCGCCGCCGCCGGGCGAGGTCGAGCGCGTCGGCGGCGGCCTCTCGCGATCCCGTCCGCTCCCGCGCCTGGGCCAGTTCCGCGGCCACGGCGGTGCGTTGCCCGGGCAGTTCACCGGCGCGCTTCCGGCACTGGTCGAGTTCCCCTTGGGCGGCATCGACGCGGGAGTCCAGCGCCGCGACCTCTCGTTCCAGGGCGGCGCGGCGCTCGGCGTCGCCGCGCAGCTGCTCCAGCCGCGCGATCTCGTCGCGGCGGGCGCGCTCAGCGGCGTGCAGGGAAGCGATCGTGTGCTCGCCGGGGTGGGCGTCGCCCGGCCGCGCGGGGTCCTGTTCCCCCGCCGCGTTGTGCACCGCGCTCACGCCCGAGCGTGCTGGGTCGCCCGGAACGAGGCCAGCGGCCAGGGCGAGATGTTCGGAGGCGGTCTGCTCGGCCTTGTCCAGCTGCGCGCGGCGGTACTCCTCGGTGCGCAGCAGCGGCACCACCGTCGCCGCGCGCTCGGCGTCGGCGAGTTCGGCGTCGAGGGCCTGGCGCTCGTCGGCGCGTTCGGCGAGAGCGGCCTCCCTGCGCAGGGCGTGGCCGTGCCGTTCCCGCCGCTCCTCCAGGTCGCGCGCCTCCTGCAGAGCGGTGCGGGCGCGGTCGCGCTCCGCCGCGGAGTCGGCGGCCACCCGTCGGGCGTCGTCGGCGGTCGCAGCGGTGACCAGGGCCAGCTCGGCGGCCCACGGCACGAGCGCGTCCATATCGCCGTCGGTTGCGCGGCCATTGGGGGACCCGCCCGCGCCGACCGCCGCGGCGTCGGGCCGTGGCGCGCGACCGACCTCGGCGATGAGGTCGGCGACCCGGCCGACGGCCGCCTCCGCGGTGTCCGCTGTTCGCCCGAGATCACGCGCGTGATCGATCAGCCAGTCCTCCACTTTCGTGAAGATGCCCGTGTTGAACAGGCGCTCCAGCGACACCCGGCGGTCTTTGGCGTTGGCACGCAGGAAGCTGGCGAACTCGCCCTGGGGAAGCAGCACCATCTGGCAGAACTGCCCCACCGTGAGGCCGAGCATGTCGCTGATGATCTGTCCGGCCTCGTCCGGCCGGTTGGTCAGCCCGCGTGATTCACCGTCGACGAATTCGATGACGGTGGCGCTGGCCTTCTCCTCGGTGGTTCCAGTCCCGCGTTTCTTCGGCCGCCTCCAGGCGGGGGAGCGGGTGATGCGCAGGCGCCGACCGCGGATGGTCGCCTCCAGGCTGACCTCGGGTTTGAGTCCGGGCGGCGCGTGGTTGCTCCGCAGGGAGCGCGCCGCCTCCCGGGCGCCCGGCACCCGCCCGTAGAGCGCGAACGCCACCGCGTCCAGGACCGACGTCTTGCCCGCGCCGGTCGGGCCGTGGATGAGGAACAGGCCGCCGTCGCCGAGCCGGTCGAAATCGACGGTCTCGGTCCCCGCGAACGGGCCGAACGCTTGGACGGTCAGGGTGTGCAACCGCATCAGTTCGCCGCCTCCCGCGCGCGGATCTCCTCGAAGGCGCGCTCGACCAGAGCCCGTTCCTCATCGGTGGCGGGCGCGCCGCGCGCCCAGTCGACGAAGTCGAGGACCAGGTCGGGCTCGGAGCGGTCGGCGATCCGCCGTGCCCAGGTGGGCTCGTCCTCGCGGCGCCCGCCCTCCGGAGCGAACTCCAGCTGCAGGGTGTGCGGGAAGCGTTCGCGCAGCCGGTCCATGGGGAAGACGGGGCGCACCGGGTCGGTGAGCGTGACCTGGAGCCAGTGCCCGGTGTAGCGCTCCCACCGGGGTTCGGTGAGCAGGTCGTCGATCCGACCGCGGATCCGCGCGATGGGGCGCGGTACCGGCGCCTCGGCGAACTCGTAGGAGACCGGTCCGGTGGCGTCCAGCTCCACGATCCAGTAGCCCTTGACGTGGTGCTCCTCGGAGAAGGAGTAGGCGAGCGGCGACCCGGAGTAGCGCACGGTCTCGGTCATGCGCTGGCGCCCGTGGAGATGGCCCAGGGCCACGTAGCCGACGCCGTCGTAGACCGACGCGGGCACGTGTGCGGCGCCGCCGACCGAGATGTCGCGCTCGCTGTCGGAGGGGGCGCCGCCGCTGACGAACGCGTGCGACAGCACCACCGAGCGCGTGCCCTTGGGACGGTTGGCAAGGTCGGCGCGGATGAGCTCCATGGCGCGGCCGATGGCGGCCGGGTGCCCGCGCTCCTCCAGGTGCCAGTGGTGCCGGGCGATCTCCGGCTCCAGGTAGGGGATGCCGTAGAAGGCGACCGGGCCGTGGGCGCCGCTGTGCTCGTCGTCGATCAGCACGGGCTCACCGATGCTCTCCAGCGAGCTGCGCAGGTGGACGCCGGAGGCGTCGATGAGCTCCGTGGCGTAGTCCAGCCGCGCCATCGAGTCGTGGTTCCCGCTGATCAGGACGGCGCGCGCCCCGGTGTCGCGGATGCGGCGCAGCGCCTCGCCGAACAGGCGCACGGCGTCCACCGAGGGCAGCGCACGGTCGTACAGGTCGCCGGATACCACGACGACGTCGATGCGCTCGCTGCGGACCGTCGCGACGAGGTGGTCGATGAACGCCGCCTGCGCGTCGATCAGGTTCTCCCGGTGGAAGGACCGCCCCAGGTGCCAGTCGGAGGTGTGCAAGAGCCGCATGATCCGCGAGACTACCCAAGGTGCTCCTGTGGCCGCAGGCGAAGCGTGGTGTCAGGCCAACTTCCGGGCCAGGGTGAGGCCGTCGCCGATGGGCAGCATCACGAGTTCCACCCGGGAGTCGGCCAGGGCGTGGTCGTTGAAGTCGCGGATACCCTGGACGGCGGATTCGGTGATGGACGGGTCGATGACGCGGCCGTGCGAGAACGTGTTGTCGACCAGCAGCGCCCCGCCGGGGCGGATGCGCGGCACGAGCTCGTCCCAGTAGCCGACGTATCCTTCCTTGTCGGCGTCGATGAAGGCCAGGTCGAACATGGGGTCGGCGGGCAGCGAGCGCAGCGTGTCCCGGGCCGGGGCCAGCTTGAGTGTCACCTTGGAGGCGATCCCCGCCCGCTCCCAGTAGCGGCGCGCCACCGACGTCCACTCCTCACTGATGTCGCAGGCCAGCAGGGTGCCGTCAGCGGGCAGTCCGCGCGCCAGGCAGATCGAGGAGTAGCCGGTGAAGGTGCCGACCTCCACCGCGTCGCGGGCGCCCATCAGGCGGGCCAGCAGGGTCATGAACGTGCCCTGTTCGGGTCCGATCTGCATCATGAGGCTGTCCGGGAACCGGCGGGCCGTCTCTTCGGCGAGCTCCGTGAGGACGGCGTCGACCGGCGCGCTGTGCGCCACCAGGTACTCGTACAGTTCCGGGGTGAGGGACTCGGTGGCTCGTGTCACGTGGGCCCACTTTCCAGCGCATCGCGATGGCGGGTGATCGACGCGATCACACTAACCCGCCGCGTCACACCAGTCACGACTTGGGGAGCAGTTCGGGCCAGTCGAAGAGGTAGAAGGAGTAGAGGACGACCGCCATCGTCAGCAGCGGGGTGACGATCTTGCGCTCGACCGGCCCGTCGGTCGTGAAGCCCACGTTCTGGCCGACGCGGTACTTGCTCAGCGGCCACATCAGCGGGACCCCCATGTGGGTGATGATGTCCCCGATGAAGTGCAGCAGGCAGCCGAACGCCACCGCGACGCCCATCCAGGAGTAGTCGGTACCGGCCGTGAACAGGGCCAGCGTGATACCGGCCGTCCCGAGCGCGTTGATGATCCCGGCGGCCGCCCGGTTCTTGTCCATGCCGAAGCCGAGGCCCTGCAGCGCGATGCCGACGAGCAGGAAGACGAAGATCTGCACCGCCAGCTCCGACCACAGCGCCAGCGCCTGCGTCATCGCCCCCATGAGCAGGGCGAACAGCAGCGAGTGGGTGCCGTTGCGGTGCCCGCCGAACACCCAGTTGAGGAGCGCGCTGAGGGTTTCGGTGAAGAACCCGTAGGTCGTGGTGATGGTGGCGCTCTTGTGATCGAGGTCGGGGAGGAGCGCCGCGCCCGCGCAGACCAGCGATCCCGCGATGATCTCGCCGGGGCCCAGGTCGAACCGGACGCCGTAGAACTCCAGTCCCTGGACCACGGGAACGATCGCCATCCAACCGACCACGCCGCTCAAGGCGTGAGAGTGCCCCATCATGGCGGGAACCCTAGCGACAGAGCGGTTTTCTGGCGAATTACCGGATACTGTCACCCCCGCTGCGCGCCCCGCACGGGACCGCTCGGCGTCGGGTCGGCGTGGTCCACCGGCCCGGCCTCGGGCGTGCGCCGCGCTGTGCGGAACGACCCGTCCGGTGAGATGCTGCCATTGGTGGGCGTGGGAGGCTGTGGTGGCGGTTGTGGCAGGGTGTCCGTGCCGGATACCGCGATTGTGAAGGTTGTGTGACCCCATCGGAGTAGCTCGTTGACGCTTTTCTGTACACGCTGGTAGACAACCAACATCCCGACGATGAGATCACCCTGGCTCCTCACGTCCGCACCCTAGGGGTAGGCACGCAGATGGTCGCTCAGCACCACCAACCCAGACCACGTCCTCCCGGCCGAACAGCCCCGTCTCGGTGGGCGGGCCTCCTGGCCGCCGCGGGCGCCCTCGTCATCGGGGCGATGCCGGCCGCCGCGCCCAGCGCTGCCGCCGCCGAGACCAGCGGCGACAACGACACGATGACCATCGCGGTCTCCCAGCCGGTCGACTCGCTGAGCCCCTTCCTGGCGCAGCGGCTCATCAGCACCAACATCCTGCGGCTGAGCTACGACTTCCTGACCAACTACGACCCCGAGACCAACGAGACCATCCCCGCCCTCGCGGAGTCCTGGGAGACCTCCGACGACGGCCTCACCTGGACCTTCACGATCCGCGACGACGTCACGTGGAGCGACGGCGAGCCGCTGACCGCCGAGGACATCGCCTGGACGTACACCACGATCATGGAGGACGAGGCGGCGGCCGAGGCCAACGGCAACTTCGTCGCCAACTTCGAGAGCGCCGAGGCGCCCGACCCCACCACACTCAAGGTCACGCTCTCCGAGCGCCAGGCCACCATGCTCGCCCTGGACATCCCCATCGTGCCCAAGCACGTCTGGGAGACGGTCGACGACTTCGCCTCCTTCAACAACGACACGGACTTCCCGGTCGTCGGGAGCGGCCCCTTCGTCATCACCGGCTACCGGCCCAACCAGTCCGTCACGCTGGAGGCCAACACGGACTACTGGCGCGGCGCCCCCGAGTTCGACAAGCTCGTCTTCCGCTTCATCCCGGAGAAGGACGCCCAGGTCGAGGCGCTCCGCTCCGGCGAAGTCTCCCTCATCAGCGGCCTGACCCCGGCCCAGGCCGACGCGCTGCAGGGCGAGGAGAACATCACCGTCAACAACGCCACCGGCAAGCGCTTCCAGGCCTTCACCATCAACCCCGGTGCCCGCACCCAGGACGGCGAGGAGTTCGGCGACGGCCACCCGGCGCTGAAGGACAAGACCCTGCGCCAGGCCATCATGCGCGCCATCGACAAGGACGAGATCGTCCAGAAGGTCTACGGCGGGTACGCCGAGCCCGCGGGCGGCTATATCCCGGCCCGCTACGAGCGCTACGCGTGGTCCCCCGAGGACGATGAACGCCTCGACTTCGACGTCGACGCCGCCAACGAGATGCTCGACGACGCCGGGTACGAGACGGGCGGCGACGGCGTCCGGGTCTCCCCCGACGGCGACCGGCTCAAGCTGCGCATGCATGTCCACAACAACCGCCCCGACTACGTGAGCATGGGCCGGCTCATGCAGGAGCGGCTCGCCGACATCGGCATCGAGATCGACAACCGGACCGTCGACCCCGGCGTGCTCAGCGACGCCCTGCACAACGGCAAGTACGACCTCATCTTCACCGGCTGGAGCGTCAACCCCGACCCCGACTACGTGCTCAACATCCACACCTGCGACGCGCTGCCCGAGAAACCCGGCACCATGCGCGGCGACGCCTACTTCTGCGACAAAAAGTACGACGAGCTGTACGCCAAACAGCTCGCCGAGGACAGCGACCCCGAGAAGCGCGCCGAGTACGTCAAGCGGATGCAGGCGATCCTGTACGACGAGGCCGTCGTCAACACGCTGACCTACTCCAACCTGCTGGAGGCCTACCGCTCCGACGTGATCGGCTCGATCCAAGTCCAGCCCGACCCCGGCGGCAACCTCTGGGGCCAGGACGGGCACTGGTCGTTCTCGATGGCCACGCCCGCCGCGGCCGGCACCCGTGACACGGGGACCTCCGCCGTCGTGATCGCCGCCCTCGCCGCCGCGCTCGCCGCGATCGGCGGCGGCGCCTACCTCTACCTGCGGCGACGTGCGGCCACCGCAGAGGATCGAGAGTGACGTGGTGACGGGTCCTCCCAGCACACCGCCCGCCGGGGACGCCCCGGAGGCGGTCGCCGCGCGCCCCGACGCGTCTCCTTCCGGCGGTGGTACCGGCGGCGGCGTCGGCCCCGCCGGCGGCCAGGGCGGCCGAGGCGGACGCGGCATCGATCGGGCCCAGGCGCTCCGCCTGCTGCGCCATGTCGGCGGACGCCTGGTCACCGCGGCGGTGTCGCTGTTCGCCGTGGTCGTCACCAGCTTCTTCCTGTTCCGCATCCTCCCGGGCGACCCGGTCCGCGCCCTCACCCAGGACCGGGCCGTCACCGTGGAGCAGATGGAGGCCATGCGCCGCGAGTTCGGCCTGGACCAGCCGCTGTGGCAGCAGTTCATCGACTACTGCCTCGGCATGCTCAGGTTCGACTTCGGCGTCTCCTACCAGTACCGCGAGCCCGTCACCGATCTCCTCCTGGAGCGGATCGGCCCCACGGTGCTGCTGGCCGGGAGCGGGACCCTCATCGCCGCCGTCATCGGGCTGGCCCTGGGCACGGGCGCCGCGTGGCGGCGCGGCTCGGTGATGGACCGCGCCAACACCGGCGTCGCGCTCACACTGTGGTCGGTGCCGTCCTTCTGGCTCGGCCTGCTGCTGATCGTGGCGCTGTCCTCGGGCGCCGGGCTCTTCCCCACCAGCGGCATGATGAGTCCGGGCGTCACCGGAACGTTCAACGTGGCCGTGGATGTCGCTCACCACATGGTGCTCCCGCTGGCCACCATGGTCGCGGTCGTCTACGCGCAGTACATGATGGTCATGCGCTCGTCCCTGCTGGACGAGATGGGCTCCGACTACCTCACCACCGCCCGGGCCAAGGGTCTGCGGGACGCCCTGGTGCTGCGTCGGCACGCCGTGCCCAACGCGCTGCTGCCCACCGTCACCCTCATCTTCCTGGAGCTCGGCCGGGTCCTGGGCGGCGTCATCCTGGTGGAGACCGTGTTCGCCTGGCCCGGCCTGGGCTCGCTCTTCTACTCCGGGCTCAAAGTGCCCGACCTGCCGATGGTGCAGGCCCTGTTCGTCGTCTTCGCCGGTGCGGTGATCATCATGAACCTCCTGGCCGACCTGGTGTACCCGCTGCTCGACCCCCGGGTGCGCTCATGAGCCGCCGAACCCTGGTCTGGGAGCGGCGCCGCCGCGCGTTCGCCGAGTTCAGCCGCGAGTACGCGCGCAACCGCGCCGGGATGTTCGGCCTGGCCGCGCTGGTGTTCATCGGCCTGGTCGCGCTTGCGGCCCCGCTGTTCATCGACGGCGCCCACCTCACCGCCACGGGCGCCCCCGGCGGGCGCTTCGAACCGCCGAGCCCCACCTACCCGCTGGGCACCGACGCCTTCGGCCGCTCCGTCCTGGACCTGGTGGTCTGGGGCGCGCGGATCTCGCTCACCGTGGGGTTCCTGGCCACGTTCGTCTCGGTCGCGCTGGGCACCCTCATCGGTATCACCGCCGGGCACTTCGGCGGCTGGCCGTCCACCGTGCTGATGCGCGTCACCGACTGGTTCCTGGTGCTGCCCACCCTGGTCATGGCCGTGGCGCTGGCCGCCGTCATGGAGCGCAGCACACTGACCATCATCATCGCCATCGGCGTGACCGCCTGGCCGACCCCGGCACGCCTGGTGCGCGCGCAGACGCTGGCCGTGGAGGCGCGCCCCTACATCGAGCGGGCGCGGGCGCTGGGCGGCGGCCACGTCCACATCATGCTCCGGCACGTCCTGCCCAACGTCATGCCGGTCGTGCTGGCCCAGACCACCCTCCTGGTGTCGAGCTCCATCATCATGGAGTCCACCCTCGCCTTCCTGGGGCTGGGCGACCCCGGGATCATCTCCTGGGGCGGCATCCTCCAGGAGGCGCGGACCGCGGGCGCGATCAGCTCCGGCATGTGGTGGTACATCGTTCCGCCCGGCGTGGCCATCGCACTGGTCGCGCTGGCCTTCACCCTGTGCGGGCGGGCGCTGGAGGCCGTGTTCAACCCCAGGCTTCGGGAGCGCCGGTGAATCACGTCGACGGCACACCGCGCGAGGGCACGCCCCCGCGCACCGACTACCTTCAGGTCAACGACCTGCACGTCACCTACCGCACCGCGGGGGGCGAGATCCCGGCGGTGCGCGGGGCCTCCTTCTCGCTGGCACCCGGCAGGAAGCTCGGGGTGGCCGGGGAGTCGGGCTGCGGGAAGTCCACCATCGCCCTGGCGCTGCTCCGCCTGCTGCCCAAGACGGCCCGGGTCACGGGCGAGATCCTGCTCGACGGCGAGGACGTGCTCACCATGCGCTGGGGGCGGCTGCGCACCGTCCGCTGGGCCGGGGCGTCCATCGTGTTCCAGGGCGCGATGCACTCCCTCAACGCCGTGCAGCGTATCGGCGACCAGATCGCCGAGCCGGTCCTGCTGCACACCTCCGGCGCCACGCCGGCCGAGGTGCAGCGGCGCGTCGGGGCGCTGCTGGAGCAGGTCGGCCTGCCGCCCGCGCGTGCCCGCGCCTACCCGCACGAGCTGTCCGGCGGGCAGCGCCAGCGCGTCATGATCGCCATGGCGCTGGCCTGCGAGCCGCGGCTGATCATCGCTGACGAGCCGACGACCGCGCTGGACGTGATGATCCAGGCGCAGATCCTGCGGCTGATCGACGCACTGGTCGGCGATTCGGGCATCAGCATGCTGATGATCAGCCATGACCTGTCGGTGCTCGCCGACACCTGCGACCGGCTCGCGGTGATGTACGCCGGCCGGATCGTCGAACAGGGGCCCGCCCACCAGGTGTTCGCGGACGCCCGCCACCCCTACAGCGCCGCACTCAGCGCCGCTTTTCCGCGCGTCGGCGACCCCGTCTCGCGGCGCAACCCCCGCGGCCTGGCCGGGGACCCGCCCGACCCGGCCGATCTGCCCGAGGGGTGCGCCTTCCGGCCCCGCTGCCCGGTGGCCCAGGAGCGCTGCGCGATCGTCGACCCCCTCCTGTGGCCCGCCGGCCCGGACCGCGCCGCCGCCTGTGTGCGGGTGCTGTCCGGCGACGCCGCGCGCGCGGCGGGGGTGCCGGTGGAGCCCGACGGGCCCGCGGCGGTGGCCCAGGGGCGGCCCGAGCACCGGCCCGCGGATACCCCGGCCGAAGACACCCAGCCCGAGGAGACGCGATGACCGCCCGCCTGGACGCCACCCCCGCGGGGGAACCCGGCCCCGAGTCGGGAGCCGAGGCCGCCAGCGCCGTCGCCCCTGCGTCGGACCCGCTGCTGAGCTGCTCCGGCCTGCACGTGACGTTCAAGGGACGCGGCAGCCGGGCCGCCGCCCGCGCTGTGGACGGCGTGGACCTGAACCTGCGGGCGGGTGAGATCGTCGCCCTGGTCGGGGAGTCGGGGTGCGGCAAGACCACCCTGGCCCGCGCCCTGCTCGGTCTGGAGAAACCCACCTCGGGGCGGGTCGACTTCGAGGGGAAGCCGCTGGCGTACTCCACGCGCGAGCTCAAGGCCTACCGGCGCCGCGTCCAGCTGGTCCTGCAGGACCCCAGCGGGTCGCTCAACCCCCGGCACACCGTCTACGACGCGGTCGCCGAGGGCCTGCGCATCCACGAGGGCGCCACGGCCGATGAGAGCGAGCGCGTGGCCGAGGCGCTCGCGCGCGCCGGGCTGCGCCCGCCCGAGCGGTTCTTCCTGCGCTACCCGCACGAGCTGTCCGGCGGGCAGCGCCAGCGGGTGGTGATCGCGGGCGCCCTGGTCCTGCGTCCGGAGGTCATCGTGGCCGACGAGCCGGTGGCCTCGCTCGACGCCTCGGTGCGCGGCGAGATCCTCGGTCTGCTGCTGCGCCTCCGCGACGATCTGGGCCTGGCCGCGCTGGTCGTCACCCACGACCTCGGCCTGGCCTGGAACATCGCCGACCGGGTGGCCGTGATGTACCTGGGCCGGGTGGTCGAGGTCGGGACCGTCGAGGACGTGCTGTCCGCACCCCGCCACCCCTACACCCAGGCGCTGCTGTCCGTCCTGCCCGAAGCCGGTGTCGACGAGCCGGTGGTGCTCGCGGGCGAGCCGCCGGACCCGACCGTGATCCCGGGCGGCTGCCGCTTCCACGCCCGCTGCCAGATCCTCGCCTCGGGCGAGGCGGAGCGGGCCGGGGTGGCCGACCGCTGCCGGGCCGAGGACCCGGGCGTCCTCAGCGGCGACGGGGACAGCGCTCCCCAGGTCGCCTGCCACTGGGCGCGCCAGCGGGCCGGCGCCCCGACCTCCGCCTCGGCGTAGGTCGAGCCGAACGCAGTGACAAACCCGACACAGTGCGCATCCGACGGGGGCACACCCGAGCTTCTCCAGGAGATGGTCCGGCGCCGGCTCCCAGAGCCCACAAGCCCCACCACGCCGCGCGATCCGCAATCCGCGCATCCCCGATCGCCGCCGAGCCCCACAAGCGTCCACCGGCCTGCCGCGCCAGTCTCGCTGCAAACCAGGGGGTGACCAGGGTGATTAGACTGCTTTTGTGACTCAGGTGAGTTCCGTGACCACAGCCGGTAGAGCCGCGCACCCCGAACGGCCGGCACCGCCGCCGAGTGTCGAGGCGGCGTTCGGCCCCGAGGCCGCCGACCTGCTCGCCGCGCGGATCAAGGCCGTGGCCGACCCCACCCGGCTGCGCCTCCTCGCGACGCTGTTGAACATGCCCGACGGGGCGGCCTGCGTCCATGACCTGGCGGAGGCGCTGGAGACCGCCCAGCCGACCGTGAGCCACCACCTCAAGACGCTCAGCGACGCCGGATTCCTCGACTGCGCGAAGCGCGGCCCGCGCTCCTGGTACTCGATCCGCCCGGACCGCACGGACGTCGTGCGCGACCTGGTGGGCTGAACGGGAGCCGCCGTGATGCGTGCACTTGCCGAATGGACCACGAGCACGTGACCGACGCCCCGCGCACCCCCGATCCGTCCGAGGCCGCCGACGCCGCCGCGCGCCTCCCGGCCGGAACCGCGCGCAGACTCGCCCGCCAGCTCAAAGACCTGGCCGAACCCGTCCGGCTGCGGCTGCTGAGCATGGTGGTGGCATCCGGGCAGGAAGGGATGCGCGCGGGCGACCTGTCGGCGGCGTTCGACCTCACCAAGCCGACCGTGAGCCACCACCTCAAGGTGCTCGGCGAAGCCGGCCTGGTGGCCCGGGAACGTCGCGGAACCCAGATCATCTACCGTTCCACCCCCGTCGCCCAGCGGCTGCACACCGTCCTGAGCCGGTTCTCCCATCCTGGACCGCCCGGTCCCCCGGCGGTCGATGACCGGCACGAGGGGCTCCGCAGCGTGCTCGACGAACTGCGCGTCGAGGAGCGGACGGAGCGGCCATCGCGGCCCGAGCGCGCCGCGGCCGACCGCCCCCTGCCCGGATTGCTGGACCCCCAGGACCTCCTCGACCGCGTCCAGGAGCGGCTGACCATCCGCTTCACCGGGATGTTCAGCCCGGAGACGGTGCGGCGGTACCTGCGGGACTCCTACGAGCTGCTCTCCCACAGCGCGGCAGGCACCGCCCACCTTCCGGCCCTGACCGAGCGGTTCGCCGCCGAACGGCTGACAGCCGTCGCCCAGCGCGACGGCATCATCGACAAGCTCGTGCCCGAGGTGCTGTTCGTCTGCGTCCAGAATTCCGGGCGCTCCCAGATCGCCGCCGCTCTGCTGCGGAACCTGGCCGGGGACCGCGTCCAGATCCGGTCGGCGGGGTCCGCCCCGGCCGAGGGCGTCGACCCCCTGGTCGACGAGGTGATGGCCGAGGTCGGGATCGACCTGCGCACCGAGTTCCCCAAGCCCCTGACCGACGAGATCGTGCACAGCGCCGACATCGTCGTCACCATGGGCTGCGGCGACGCCTGTCCCGTTTACCCGGGAAAGCGCTACCTCGACTGGCCGATCCCCGACCCGGTCGGGCAGAGCCGCGCCGTGGTCCGGCGCGTGCGCGACGATATCGACGGCCGCATCCGCGCCGAACTGCTGCCGGGCCTCCTCGGCTAGGGAGCCAGGCAGGCGACGGAGCGCAGGCCGCGGGCGGGCTCCTCATCGCCCCCACCAGAGACAGCTGAGGGAGCGGAGGAAACGGAGACGTCAACGGCCACCCGGGGCACGACGTCGGGGAGCGGAGGGGGCGCCGCGAACAGCGACACCAGCAGCAACGCCGCGCCGAGCACGGTGGCTAGCACACACAGGGCAGGACCGAGCCGCGGGCGCGGCGCGGAAAAGGGGGATCGCGCCATTGTTCCTCTCCAGAGGGCGCAGGGATGGGGGGATGTGGTGCGACGGGTGCGGCGTCGCCAGCGGCGGGGCGATCGGTTGGCGAACCTCCCCGAAACGTCGGAACCGGAAGGTAATCGATTCGTGGCACTCGGTCAATGTGCGCGGCTCCCGTCCTCCCGCGCGTCGCGGAGAGCTCCACGGGCGGAGACCGCGGGTATGGGAACGCGCTCCGGCGGGGAGAACCGGCGCATGAGAAAACCCCTCCTGTTCCTGCTCTTCGCCCTTTTCGCGTTTCTCGCGGCCGGATGTGCCGGCGAGGATGAGCCGACGGACAGCGCCCACGACTCCGGGGGCGCCCACGACGCCGGGGATCCCGCGGCCGACGGCGCGGATCAGGACGACGCACAGCGATTCCCCGACGTCGTCGAGGTCGACGTCTCCGGTGAGGACGGCACCTACGACGTCACCGTGACGATCAGCTCCCCCTACGACACCCCCGAACGCTACGCCGACGGCTGGCGCGTCACGGGGCCCGACGGCACCGTCTACGGCGAACACGAACTGGCCCACGACCACCAGAACGAGCAGCCGTTCACCCGGACCCAGAACGACGTCGACGTCCCGACGGGTGTGAACGAGGTCACCGTGGAGGGGCGCGACAGCGAGAACGGCTACGGCGGCCAGACCCGGACCGTGCGCCTGCCGCGGTGAGGAAGCGTTTCCTCGTGGCGGGGCGGCGCGTCGTTCAGGCGCTGATGACCGAGAGGGTGGTGTCTTCGAAGCGGGCCAGGGCGTCATGGACGGCGCCGAGGACGACCGCGCGGTCGCCGAGAACGGACAGTTCGAGGTCCGGCGGGAAGAGGAGGCGTCCGGCGAGGGCGGACCTGAGCGGGGCGCGCAGGGCGTCGCCGACGCCGGAGATACCGCCGCCGAGGACGACCAGGTCGGGGTTGAGCACCAGGAGCATGGGGGCGATGCCCTCGGCGAGGCGCTGACAGAGCCGGTAGAGGACCCGGAGGGCGACCGGGTCTCCCTCCCTGGCGCTGGTGGCGATGGCCGGGACGTGTTCGCCGTCGGATGCGGAGACGAAGCGGCGGCGCAAGGGGGAGTCGGTGGACGCGCCTGGGCGGGCGAACTCCTCGGTCACCATTTCCACGATCGCGTCGGCGTTGACGTGGGCCTCCAGCGGGCCGAACCCGGCCGGGGGGTACGGGGACCCGGGCAGGGGCGCGTAGCCGATCTCCCCGGCGGCGCCGTTATGGCCGCGCAGAACGCGGCCGCCGGTGATGATCCCCGCCCCCAGTCGCTGACCGAGCAGGAGGAAGACGACGTCCTCGCGGTCGCGTGCCACACCGACCGCGCGCTCGGCGATCACGGCGAGGTTGGCGTCGTTCTCCACGTGCAGCTGGCACGGCAGGAAGTCGCGCGCCCAGAGGGCGAAGTCGACCTCGTCCCAGTCGGGCAGCGCCGGGGCCAGGAGGACGCGGTGGGGCGGCGGTCCGACCACGCCCGGGGTCGCCAGCGACGCGGCCAGGATCGGGGCCGATGGTGCCCCGGGGCCACCGGCGCGGCCGGCGCCCGTGCCGTTGCCGCCCGCGTTTGGGGCCATTCCCGAGGCGTCCGCGTCCGCCATCACGTCGTCGACGGCCGCGCGTGCCACCTCCAGGCGCTCGTCGGCGGGCGTGGACGGCGTGACCGGGCGGCGCGACCAGGCCCGGGGCGTGCCGCGCAGGTCGGCGCGGCAGGCGGAGACCTTGTGTGCGCCCACGTCGATTCCCAGCACCCATCCCGCGTGGGCGTTGAACTCGTAGGTGCGCGCGGGGCGGCCGGGGGAGCGGCGGCCCGGCTGCGGTGCGCCCTCGCTCTCCACCAGCCAGCCCTGGGCGGTCAGCGCCTCGGTCAGTGCCTCGACCGTGGGCCGGGATAGCCCCGTGCGATCCATGAGGGCCGACACGCGCATCGGCCCCTGCGCGGCACGCAGCGCGTCGAGGACGAGCGACGTGTTGATCCGCCGCACCGCCGCCATCGAACCGGCGATCGGTTTGGCCATCGTGGGCTCCCAGCGTCCGCGCACCCCGCGCCTTTCGTTCTTCTGCCTCCTCGGGGTCGGCCGTGTCGATCCACCTGACGCACCGAGGCCTCACCCCGTCACTTCCCATGATCGCTCGCGCCCCACCGCAAGATCGCGGATTGACCTGAGAGCGGTCCCCGCGATGCGGCTCCGTGGTACCGCGCACCAGAGTGTTGACATCACCTCACGCCATCCGGTTCGATTTGTAAATCGTGTTGTGAAACACACTCCTGCTCACAGGAGGCCGGATGGGTACCACCGGACCTGGATCGTGGACCCGATCGTTGGCCCTGGCCACCGCGGGAACCCTGCTCGCGGCCACCGGCTGCGCCGGAAGCCTGCCCGGCGAGGGCGGCGAGGCGGTCGTCACCTTCGCCGTGACCCGCGCCTCCGGCGGCGACATGGACGCGATCGTCGAGCGCTTCAACGAGGACAACCCCGACGCCCGCGTCCGCATCGTCTACCTGGCCGCCGCGGCCGACGCCCAGCGCAACGCCATGGTGCAGGACCTCCAAGCGCGGACCGGGCGCTACGACGTCCTGTACACCGACGCGGTGTGGACCGCCGAGTTCGCCGCCCGCGGCTGGCTGGAGCCGCTGGACCAGGAGCGCTTCGCCGGTCCCGGCATCCTCCCGGCCGCCGCGGCCACCGGCATGTACCAGGGCGAGCTGTACGCGGCACCCTTCGCCACCGGCACGGGCATGCTCTACTACCGCAGCGACCTCATCGACGACCCGCCCACCACCTGGGCGGAGCTCATCGCGGCCTGCCCGATCGCCGAGGCCAACGACATGGACTGCTACGCCGGGCAGTTCGCCCGCTACGAGGGCCTGACCGTGAACGCCACCGAGGCCATCGCATCGGCGGGCGGGCGGATCATCGACGAGAACGGCGATGTCGTCGTCGACTCCCCCGAAGCCCGGGCGGGGCTGCGGTTCCTGGTCGACGGCTTCAGGGAGGGCTACATCCCCAAGGCCGCGCTCACCTACATGGAGGACGAGGGCCGCCTCTCCTTCCAGCGCGGCGAGTTGCTGTTCATGCGCAACTGGGCGTTCGCCTGGCCCGCCATGGCGGAGCCCGGCCCCGAGTCGCAGGTGCAGGGCAAGTTCGACGCCGTCCCGCTGCCCGGCCTCGACGGACCCGGCACCGGCACACTCGGCGGCAACAACCTCGCCCTGTCCGCCTACAGCGACCACAAGGCCGAGGCGCTGCGCTTCATCGAGTTCATGCACAGCGAGGACGTCCAGCGCCGATGGATGGCCGAGACCAACACCCCCACCTCCTGGAAGTCCAACTACGAGGACGACGAACTGATGGCCAGTGCCCCGCACCTCGTCCCGCAGCGCCGGGCCCTGGACAACGTCCAGCCCCGTCCGGTCTCCCCGCGCTACAACGACGTCACCAACGCGGTGCAGAAACACGTCCACGCCGCACTCAGCGGGAGCAAGAGCCTCGACGAGGCCGTGACCGACCTGCGGGAGGAGCTGGAGTGGGCGGTGAGGGACACATGACCGCCCGCCCCCCGGCCCCCGGACCCACGGGGCCGCGCGCCACTCCCGGGCGCGGCGGGCCGCGCCGCCGCGGGGAGCGCGCTGTGGAACGGGGCCTGGCCTTCTGGCTGCTCCTGCCGACCCTCGTCGCGCTCGGCCTCGTCGTCGCCTACCCGGTCGCCCGCGCCGTCGTCCGCTCCCTGTTCGACGACCCGATCCGGGGCGAGCCCGCCTTCGTCGGGTTCGCCAACTACGCCCAGGCCCTGTGGGGCTTCGAACGCGTCGACTTCTGGAACGCCTTCGGCAACACGGTGCTGTTCACCGTCGTCACGGTGACCGTGGAGACCGTGCTGGGGCTGATCATGGCACTGGTGATGCACCGGGCCTTCCGCGGCCGCGGGATCGTGCGCGCCGCGGTGCTGCTGCCCTGGGCGCTGCCCACGGCGGTGAGCGCGGTCATGTGGGGCTGGATGCTCCAACCCAGCGGTATCGTCAACGCCCTGCTGGGGACCGAGGTCGTCTGGGGCGGCAGCGAGTGGCCCGCCAAGTGGTCGATCATGTTCGCCGAGATATGGAAGACCTCCCCGTTCGTGGCGCTGCTCATCCTCGCCGGACTCCAGACCATCCCGCCGCACCTGTACGAGGCGGCGGCCATCGACGGCGCCTCCGCCTGGAAGCGGTTCACCTCCATCACGCTGCCGCTGGTCAAACCGGCCCTGGTAGTGGCGGTGCTGTTCCGCACCCTGGACGCGCTGCGCATGTACGACCTGCCGCAGATCCTCACCGGCGGGGCCAACAACACCAACACCCTGTCCATGCTGGTCATCCAGGCGGCCACGAGCGAGCTCAAGCAGGGCTACGGCGGCGCGCTGTCGACGCTCACCTTCCTGTTCGTCTTCCTGTGCGCCTTCCTGCTGATCAAGGCGTTCGGCGCCGACGTCTTCACCGGGTTCGGCCGGGCCAAGGGAGGAACGCGACAGTGAGCACCACGGCCACGGCCGGGCGGGAGAGAGCGGGCACGCGGAGCACGCGCCCCCGCAAAGCCCTGAGCTGGGAGTCCTGGGTGATCGCGGGCGGCATCCTGCTGCTCGTGCTCTACTGCCTGGCGCCCTTCTACTGGATGTTCGTCTCCAGCATCAAGGGGCCGGGGGAGATCACCAGCAACAGCCTGTGGCCCGCCGATCCCACTCTCGTCAACTACCGCGGCGTCTTCGGGGGTGAGAACCACTTCGGCTACGCGGTGCGCAACAGCCTGATCATCGCGGTGGCCACCACCACCCTGGCCATGGTCATCGCCGTGTTCTCCGCCTACGCGCTGGCGCGGCTGCGCTTCCGCGGCCGCAACGTGGTGCTCGGGCTGGTACTGGCCAGCTCGATGTTCCCCGGCGTGGCCATCGTGACCCCGCTGTACCAGCTGTTCAGTGACTGGGGATGGATCGACCAGTACCAGGCGATGGTCCTGCCCAACATCAGCTTCGCGCTGCCGCTGGCCATCTTCGTGCTGACCACGTTCTTCCGCGAGATGCCCTGGGAGCTGGAAGAGGCCGCGCGGGTGGACGGATGCGGGCCGGTCGGTGCGTTCGCCCGGGTCATCCTGCCGCTGGCAACGCCGGGCGTGGCCACCACCGCCCTGCTGGTCTTCTTCGCGGCCTGGAACGAGTACTTGATCTCCAGCGTTGTCTCCATCACCCTGGCGTCGAACCCGGTGACCGTCGCGCTCGCCAAGTTCGCCGGTGACACCGAGTTCCAGCAGCCGTTCGGGTCGCAGATGGCGGCGGGCGTCGTCGTCACGCTCCCCCTCGTCGTCCTGGTGCTGCTGTTCCAGCGCCGGATCGTGCGCGGACTGTCGGCCGGGGGGTTCCGCTGAGGCCCGCGCGACGCCAACAAGTGGAGGGGGTGCCGTGTCACCGGTACGCGTGATGATCGTGGGCGCCGGGTCGCGCGGAGGCGGCTACGCCCGGTGGATCAAGAACAACCCCGAAGTCGCCCAGGTGGTCGCGGTCGCCGAGCCGCGCCCGGAGTACCGGGAGCCGCTCGCCGACGCCCTCGGGCTGCCGCCGGAGGCGCGGTTCGACGGCTGGCGCGCCGCGGCGGCCCTGCCCCGGATGGCCGACGTGGCGCTGGTGTGCACGCTGGACGACGCCCACCTCGAACCATCGGTGGCCTTCGCCGACCTCGGCTATCACCTGCTGGTCGAAAAGCCGCTGGCGCAGACGCAGAGGGACTGCGAGACGATCGTCGCGGCGGCGCGCCGCAACAGCGTTCTGCTCGGCGTCTGCCACGTGCTCCGCTACGCCCACTACACGCGCATGCTCCGGGAGATCATCGGCTCCGGCGCCATCGGCGAGATCGTCAGTGTCGACCACGTTGAACCCGTGGGTTTCTGGCACCACGCCCACTCGTATGTGCGCGGCAACTGGCGGCGCGAGGCCGACACCGCGCCGATGCTGCTCGCCAAGTCCTGCCACGACCTGGACTGGCTGCGCTACATCATCGGGCGCGACGCGGTGGCCGTGTCGTCGTTCGGCACGCTCAAGCACTTCCGCCCCCAAGACGCCCCGCCCGGCGCGGGCGAGCGCTGCGTGAGCTGCGCCGTCGAGCCCGACTGCCCCTACTCGGCGCTGCGCATCTACCACCGCTTCCTCAACCGGGGCCGTACCGGATGGCCGCTGGACGTGCTGACGCCCGCCCCCACCCCGGAGACCATCGACGCCGCCCTGCGCGACGGCCCTTACGGCCGCTGCGTCTACCACTGCGACAACGACGTGGTCGACCACCAGGTCGTGGCGCTGGAGTTCACCGGAGGGGTGACCGCCACGTTCACCATGACCGCGTTCACCAAGGCGGGCCCCCGCCGGACCGCGATCTACGGCACCCGCGGCGAACTGGCGTGCGACGGCGAGCGCATCACCCATTACGACTTCCTGACCGACACGACCGAGGTCATCGACGTCGCGGCCGGCAACTCCGGGATGATCGACACCGGCCACGGAGGCGGAGACGCGGGCCTCCTGGGCTCCTTCCTGCCCGCCGTGGCCGCCGGCGACCCGGACCTGGTCGTCACCAGCGGACAGGACGCGCTCCGCTCCCACCTGATGGTCTTCGCGGCCGAGCAGGCCCGCCACGAGGGCCGCGTCGTGCGGCTGGAGCCCTCCGGGGCGTAGCGCCGGGCCGCCGCCCCCCATTCTCTGGCGGCCGTACGGCGGGAGGGATAGCCTTTCGACCACACATCCCATCATTGGTTGAGGGGGCTGGTTATGGCGGAGAAGCGATCAGTGCAACTGGGAACGGTGCAGGAAACCCTGCTCCTTCCCCTTTACGGGCGCGCCAGGCAGACACGCTCAGGGCGATGGGGCCTGATCCACGACCCCAAGGCCGTCGACATGGTCGAGACCCTGGACTACGACTTCGACCGGTTCCGCGAGGGCGGAAGCGCCGCCGGTTCGGTGCTGCGGACCGTCATGTTCGACGCTTGGGCCCGCGCGTTCCTCCGGCGCAACCCCGCCGGAACGATCGTGGAGATCGGGGCGGGCCTGAACACGCGCTTCGAGCGGATCGACAACGGCACCGCCCACTGGGTCGAACTCGACCTGCCCGACAGCATGGCCCTGCGCCGCGAGTTCTTCTCCGAGAGCCCGCGGCGCCGCATGGCGGAGGGATCGGTCCTCGGCGACGAGTGGTTCGCCACCGTCCGCGAGTTCCCCGGCCCCTACCTGTTCGTGACCGAGGGCGTGCTCTTCTACCTCGACCGGACCGAGGTCGAACACTCCCTGCGGCGCATGGCCGAAGCCTTCCCGGGAGCGCGGTTCGCCTTCGACCTGTGCGGGAACCGCACGATCGACATGCAGCACAGGCGCGGTCCTTTGCGCCACGTCGACGCCCGGCTGGCCTGGGCCTGCGAGAACCCGCGGGAGTTCGAGCGGTGCGGCCTGCGGCTTCTCGACAGCCAGACCATTCTCGACCTTCCCCGCAGGGTGCGGCTCCCCCTCCCGCTCCACCTGGCCATAGCTGTGGCGGGCCCGCTGCTGGCCCGGTTCAGCCCCCAGCACAGCTTCAACCTGTACGAGGCGCCCGAGCGGCGCGATCCGTAGCGGGAAAACGAGGACGTGTCCGCGCGTCCGGTGCACGGGCGCGGGCACCCCCCGTTATTTTCGCCTGCCCGGACTTATGTGTCCTCGGGCGGACCGTCCGAGGACACATAGAGGCGCAGCGCGGTCAGCGACGCGACCAGCCCCTCGCCCGAGCGGACGTCCCACCCGGTGAGCTCGCTCCAGCGGTCCAGCCGGTAGGCCACCGAGTTGGGGTGCAGCCGCAGCGCGCGGCCGGCGCCCGCGATGGACAGCCCGTTGTCGGCGAAGGCCTCCACCGCGGCGCGCAGATGCGGCGAGCGGCGGGCGGTCCGCACCGCCTCCGTGAACAGCGGGGCCAGCCGCTCGGCCTGTCGGGACAGGCCGATGGCCAGCCACGCGTCAACGAAGCGGACCGTGGGCCGCTCCGATGACGCCCGCGCCAGCGCCGCCTCGGCGTCGGTGATGCTCTCCACGGCACCAGCCAGCCCGGGGCGCTCCATGCCCACGCCGATCGGGGCCTCGTCCGCCGACAGCTCGCGGACGCGCCGCACGATCCGCTCCTCGCTGGATCGCTGCGCCAGCACGATGACGGCCGCCCCCAGCGCCACGCAGTGCACCGCGCCGCCGGCCCCGGCGAGCGCGCGCTGCAGCCGGTCGAGCCGGTCCTCGGGCCACGCTCCGGCGGGCGTGCACAGGGCCAGGAACCCCCCTTCGGGGTCGAAGCCCAGACCGAGCGCGAGGGGCGCGGGCGGGTCGGCCTCCGGATCGGCGGCCGTAAGCGAGCGCAGGAAGCGGTGCCGCAGGTTGGCCTGGGAGACCTGGCTGCTGCGGAGGGTGTCCGAGTAGGCGTCGGAGGCCGCCCCCGTCACCACACGCACCCACGTCCACACCAGGTCGACCATGTACACCAGGTGCCCGACGAGCTCAGGATCGCGCTCACGGGTGTGCAGCAGGACGCGGTTCCACGTCTCCCGGCTGGTGATGTGGACGGCGTCGAGCAGCATCTCGATCGGGAGTCCCTGGCGCGCCCGGGCGCGGCTCAGTTCCCGAATGCCCTCCACCTGCGCGGGCCGGGGCGCGCGCTGCTCGGCGATGTCGTGGAGCAGCTCGCGGAACTGCTCCAGCACCCACGCCCGGTGGTCGGCCAGCGGGACCAGGGCGTAGTCGGGAATCTCGGCGCGGATGGTGTCCACGACATCGGGCACCAGGCCGGCGGCGTCCTCGGCCACCTCGTGGCAGATACGGGAGATCCGACGCCGGACGTCCGCGCTCAGCTGCTCGGTCACTATGCCCCCTTCGTTGATTCCACGAATACCACACCCCGAAATTCGGGCTTTCCTGGCAGATTTCGCGGGTCTCCTCGGTGAAAACTGGAAATATCACGCAGATTTCCACGGATGCGGCCGGGGCCGTCCCCGCCCGCACCGCCAAGGACTGGAGGCGAACATGGCAGAGGACATGACCGTCGGGGACTACCTGCTCCACCGGCTGGCCGAAGCCGGGGTGGGAACCCTCTTCGGTGTCCCGGGCGACTACAACCTGGCCTTCCTGGACCACGTCATCGCCGACGAGCGCATCAGCTGGACCGGCAGCGCCAACGAGCTCAACGCGGCCTACGCGGCCGACGGCTACGCCCGTGTCAACGGCGTCGCAGCGCTGGTGACGACTTACGGCGTGGGAGAGCTCAGCGCGATCAACGGGATCGCCGGATCGTACGCCGAGTACCTCCCCGTCCTGCACATCGTGGGCGCCCCCTCCACCACCGCCCAGGCGGCCGGTGCGCTCAACCACCACACGCTCGGCGACGGCGACTACGGCCACTTCGCCCGCGCCCAGGCCGAGGTCACCGTCGCCCAGGCCTACCTGACCCGCGGCAACGCGGCCGCCGAGATCGACCGCGTGATCGCCACCAGCCTGCGCGAGCGCCGCCCCGGCTACATCGCGATCCCCACCGACGTCGCCGCCGCGCCGATCGATCCGCCGGCCGCCCCACTGGCCGTCCCGGCCGCCGACACCTCCGCCCGCGTCCTGCGCGACTTCCTGGCCGACGCCCGCCGCCTGCTGGAAGGCGCCGACAGCGCCACCGTCCTGGCCGACTTCCTCGCCGACCGCTTCGACGCGCGCGGCGAGCTGCGCGCGCTGTGCGACGCCGGGAACTTCCCGCAGGCGACGCTGTCCCTGGGCAAGGGCGTGCTCGACGAGAGCGACCCCCGCTTCGTCGGCGTCTACACCGGCGGGGTGGGCGACGCGCGGGTGCGCTCGGCCGTCGAACAGGCGGACGTGCTCATCGCGGCCGGGGTGCGGTTCACCGACACCATCACCGCCGGGTTCAGCCACGACATCGACCCCGCCCGGATGATCGATCTCCAGCCCTTCTCCGCGAGCATCGGCGAGCGGCGTTACGCCCCGCTGCCCCTGGGCACGGCGCTGGAGGGACTGGCCGACCTGGTCACCTCGCTGGGCCGCGACTGGAGCCGGATGCCGGCATCCGTCCCCGAGTCCGTATCCGACACCGCGGCCCCCACCGCCGCGCTCGACGGCGAGCTCGACGGTGAACTCGGGCAAGCCCACCTGTGGCGCGCGGTGCGCGGCTTCCTGCGGCCGGGCGACGTCGTCGTGGCCGAGCAGGGCACCGCGTTCTTCGGGGCGTGCACGGTCCCGCTGCCCAGCGGCGTCACGTTCATCGGCCAGCCGCTGTGGGGCTCGATCGGCTACACCCTGCCAGCGGCCTTCGGAGCGCAGCACGCGGCGCCCGACCGCCGCGTCGTCCTCCTCATCGGCGACGGTTCGGCCCTGCTCACCGCGCAGGAGATCGGATCGATGGTCCGCGACGGCCAGCAGCCGGTCATCGTCGTCATCGACAACGACGGCTACACCGTTGAGCGCGCCATCCACGGCCCGCACGAGCCCTACAACGACATCCCCAAGTGGGACTGGAAGCTGGTGCCCCGGGCCATGGGCGCGGGCAGCGACGCCCTGACGCTGCGCGCCACCACCCCCGGCGAACTCGCCGAGGCACTGGCGGCGGCCGACTCCGCCGACCGCTTCACCCTGGTGGAGGCGGTCCTGCCCAAGCTGGGCCTGCCCGACCTGCTCAACGGGGTCAGCGCGGCCATCGCCGAGGCCAACGCCGACCACTGACGTTTCACCACCGAAACCTCCGTTGATCTCGGCGATATCGACCGAATATCGGCCAAGACTCGGTCGATATCGCCGAGATCAACGGAGGTGAGGCGGAAACCGACATCGCGCGTGAAGGCTCAGTAGCTCAGCGCCGCGACGCCACGTCCCGGGCCTGTTCCGTCAGCCAGGCGAACAGGCTCGGGTCGTCGCCCATCTCCGGGTGCCACTGCACGCCGAGCGCCTCGGGCCGGTCGGTGTAGGTGATGGCCTCGACGATGCCGTCGTCCGCCCACGCCTCGGCCGCGATGCCATGACCGAGGTCGGCCAGGCCCTGGTGATGGTAGGTCGGCACGTCCAGCGCCGTGCGCCCCAGGATCCCGGCGAGGCGGCCGTTCGGGGCGACCTTGACCGGGTGCGGGTCGAATACGGCGAGCCGCTGCCGGTGGACGTCGCTGCGCACGACATCGGGCAGGTGCTGGTGAAGCGTTCCGCCCCGGGCCACGTTCATCACCTGCATGCCCCGGCAGATCCCGAGCACGGGGATGCCCTGCTCCAGGGCGGCGTCCAGCAGCGCGAACTCGGCGGTGTCACGGGCCGGGCGCACCCCCGCCGTGCGTTCGGCGGTCTCGGCGCTGTAGCGCGCCGGGTCGATGTCGCCGCCCCCGGCCAGCACCAGCCCGTCCAGCCGCGCGACAGTGGCGGCCGTCCCCTCGACCGGCGGCAGCAGAACGGGCGCCGCACCGGCGGCGGCCACCGCGTCGACATAGGCCTGGGGCAAAAGCGTGGCCGGAAGGTCCCAGGCCTCGCCCCAGCGTGCCTGCTCGGCGTAGGCGGAGATGCCGATGATCGGCCGGGCCATCGCATGTCCTCTCGTCTGGTCGTGGGTCCCGGACGTAGTCTGCGGCGTCCTGAACGCGGCGGGGAGTTCTGCCCTTCAGAATCGCAGGTCCCGCTGGTCACGGGTGGCCGCCTCCGGTCCCGGATTCCGCTGATCCGGACGCGGAGGCGGCCGGGTGCGGCTACAGCGGCGTGACGTAGGCCCCGGAGATCCCACCGTCCACCAGGAAGTTGGAGGCGGTGATGAACGAGGCGTCGTCACTGGCCAGGAACGCCACGGCGGCCGCGATTTCCTCCGGCTCGGCGAACCGGCCGAACGGGACGTGCACCAGCCGCCGCTGCGCGCGCTCAGGGTCCTTGGCGAACAGCTCCTTGAGCAGCGGTGTGTTCACCGGCCCCGGGGACAGCGCGTTGACCCGGACCCCGTCGCGGGCGAACTGCACGCCCAGCTCCCGGCTCATCGCCAGCACCCCGCCCTTGCTCGCGGTGTAGGAGATCTGCGAGGTCGCCGCGCCCATCGTGGCCACGAACGAGGCCGTGTTGACGATCGCGCCCTTGCCCTGCTCGCGCATGTGGGGCAGCGCGTACTTGCAGCACAGGTAGACCGAGGTCAGGTTGACCTCCTGCACCTTGCGCCAGGCCTCGATGCCGGTGTCCAGGATCGAGTCGTCCTCGGGCGGCGAGATGCCCGCGTTGTTGAAGGCCACGTCCACCCGGCCGTAGACCTCCTTGACCTCGGCGAAGGCCGCCCGGACGGCCTCCTCGTGGGTGACGTCGGCGGCGATGAACAGGCCGCCGGTCTCCTTGGCGACCGCCCCTCCGGCATCGCGGTCGAGGTCGACCGCGACGATGGTCCCGCCCTCGGACGCCAGCCGCAGAGCGGTGGCCTTCCCGATCCCGCTGCCCGCCCCGGTGATGACGGCGACGCGGCCCTCGAATCGCTGCATGTGGTGTGTTCTCCCTGGTCGTCTCAGGTGTCGTCGGAAACGAACACCGTCTTGGTGTCGGTGAAGGCGTCGAGTGCGTCGGGGCCGAGCTCGCGGCCGATCCCCGACTGCTTGAACCCGCCGAAGGGGGTCCAGAACCGGACGGCGGAGTGCGAATTGACCGACAGGTTCCCGGCGTCGACCGCGCGGGCGACCCGTAGCGCGCGGCCCACGTCGCGGGTCCAGACCGACCCGGCCAGCCCGAAGGGGGTGGCGTTGGCGATGCGGACGGCGTCGGCCTCGTCGTCGAACGGCAGCACCGAGACCACCGGGCCGAAGATCTCCTCGGTGAACGCCGGGTCGTCCGGCCCCGGTGGCATCAGCACGGTCGGCGGGAACCAGAACCCCGCCCCCTGCGGCGCATGGCCGCGGAACGCCACGGGCGCGCCGTCGGGCACGTACGCGGCGACCCGCGTGCGCTGCGCCGCCGAGATCAGCGGCCCCATCTCGGTGGCCGGGT
Organism: Nocardiopsis rhodophaea; assembly: GCF_039530945.1. Classification (NCBI taxonomy): domain Bacteria; kingdom Bacillati; phylum Actinomycetota; class Actinomycetes; order Streptosporangiales; family Nocardiopsidaceae; genus Nocardiopsis; species Nocardiopsis rhodophaea. The sequence goes on along the minus strand of NZ_BAAAPC010000003.1, from coordinate 325,275 downwards.
CACCGGGATCTCCCACCACGACCCCGGTGACCGCGGGTTCGAGCAGCTCCATGAAGCGGTCGAACACGTCGCGCTGCACCAGCAGCCGGGACCGGGCACAGCAGTCCTGCCCGGCGTTGTCGAACACCCCGCCCGGGGCGGCCGCCGCGGCCTGCTCCACATCGGCGTCGGCGAAGACGATGTTGGCGCTCTTGCCGCCGAGCTCCAGCGTCACCCGCTTCACGTCGTCAGCGCAGGCCGCCATGATGCGCTTGCCCACCGCCGTGGACCCGGTGAACGCGATCTTGGCGACGCCGGGATGGCGCACCAGGCGCTCCCCGGCGACCGAACCGGCTCCGGGAAGGATCTGCAGCACGCCCTCGGGAATCCCGGCCTCCAGGGCGAGTTCGCCGATGCGCATCGCGGTGAGCGGGGTCAGTTCCGCCGGTTTGACGATGACGGTGTTGCCCGCCGCGAGCGCGGGGGCCGCGCCCCAGGCGAGGATCGGCATCGGGAAGTTCCATGGCACGATCACGCCCACCACGCCGAGCGGTTCGGCGAACGTGACGCTCCAGCCGCCGGGTACCGGGATCTGCCGCCCGGTGTTGCGCTCGGGGGCGGCGGCGAAGTACTCGACGACGTCGCGGGCGTTGCCTGCCTCCCACCGGGCCTGCCCGATGGGGTGGCCCGCGTTGCGGACCTCCAGGGCGGCCAGCTCCTCGGCGTGCGCGTCGATCGTGGCGGCGAGGGCGCGCAGCAGGCGCGCCCGGTCGCCGGGCGCCATGGCCCGCCACGCCGGGAAGGCGGCCTGGGCGCGCGCCACGGCGGCGTCGGTCTCCACGACCGACGCCAGCTCGACGGTGGTGATCACCTCCTCCGTGGCCGGGTCGATCACGGCATGGGACGAAGCTGTGCTCATCGCGTGTGTTCCCCTCGGATGTTTCGTTGATCTCGGCGATATCGACGTGATACCGGCGAGTATTCGGTCGATATCGCCGAGATCAACGGAAACGGGAGTGGCGGTCGGGTCGGGTTACAGGCGTTCGAAGCCGCGGTAGAGCTCCCAGTCGGTCACCGCGGAGTCGTAGGCGGCCATCTCCACCCGGGCGTAGTTGGCGTAGTGGGCCACGACCTCGTCGCCGAAGGCGGTGCGCGCCAGCTCGCTCTTCTCCCACAGCTCCAGGGCGTCGCGCATGGTGGCGGGGACGGTCGGCAGGCCGGAGGTGTAGGCGTTGCCGTGCAGCGGCTCACCGGGCTCCAGTTCCCGGTCGATGCCGTCGAGCCCGGCGGCGATCAGCGCGGCCGTCGCCAGGTAGGGGTTGACGTCGCCGCCCGGCACGCGGTTCTCCACCCGGAGGGACGGCCCGTGCCCGACGAGCCGCAGCGCGCAGGTGCGGTTGTCCACGCCCCAGGCGACGGCGGTGGGCGCGAAGCTGCCCGGCACGTAGCGTTTATAGGAGTTGATGTTGGGCGCGAGGAAGAGCGTGAGGTCGCGTAGCGCGGCGATCTGACCGGCCAGGAAGTGGCGGCCGAGCTTCGACAGTCCCGCGCCCTCGGCCATGGCGGGGCTCCCGTCGTGGCCGCGCAGCGAGATGTGGATGTGGCAGGAGTTGCCCTCGCGCTGGTTCGGTTTGGCCATGAAGGTGATGGCCATGGACTCCTGTGCGGCGATCTCCTTGGCCGCGTTCTTGTAGACGGCGTGGTTGTCGCAGGTGGCGACGGCCTCGTCGAAGCGGAACGCGATCTCGTGCTGGCCGAGGTTGCACTCGCCCTTGGCCGACTCCACGTACATGCCCGCCTCGGACATCTCGGTGCGGATCCGGCGCAGCAGCGGCTCCGCGCGGGCGCCGCCCAGCACCGAGTAGTCGACGTTGTACTGGTTGGCCGGGGTGAGATCGCGGTAACCGCGGTTCCAGGCGTCCTCGTAGGAGTCGCGGAACACTACGAACTCCAGCTCGGTGCCGACCATGGCCTGCCAGCCGCGCTCGGCGAGCCGCTCGGTCTGCCGCTTGAGGATCTGCCGCGGCGAAGGGGCTACAGGGGAGCCGTCGTGCCAGGTGAGGTCGGCGTTGACCATCACCTGCCCGTCCTGCCAGGGGGTGCGGCGCAGCGTGGCCAGGTCGGGGCGCATGACGAAGTCGCCGTAGCCGGTGTCCCACGACGACATGGCGTAGCCGTCGACCGTGTTCATGTCTACATCCACGGCGAGCAGGTAGTTGCACCCCTCGGTGCCGTGGTCGAGCACCTCCCGCAGGAAGTACCGCCCGGAGAGCCGCTTGCCCTGGAGGCGCCCCTGCATGTCGGTGAACGCCACCAGCACGGTGTCGATGGCGCCTGACTCGATGTCGGCGCGCAGCCGCGCCGTGGTCAGAGGGGGATCGCCGTCGTTCGCTCGCACGTCGAGCTCCTTTGGTTCAATAGCAGACCATTTCACGCATAGAAGCAGCCGGGCGGCGGCGTGTCAATGGGTGCGGTCGATCGACACCGGGGCGAAACGCGCACGTCATGCGCGGTCGGTGAACCCCGCTCACGCTGGGGCGAAAGTCCGCCGGCCCCCCTTGACACCGCTCCCGGGCCCGGCCCATAGTCACCGCTTAACACCAAAAGGACCGACCTAATACCTTTCGCGCCTGGTGGCCGGAGGTGGAGGGCGGGGGAAACGGTCCCCGGCACTGCACGCGTCTGAGTGAGGGGAACATCCGTGGCGGAGCAACCCAGAACACACGTCCAAGGCGCCGACTACGCCCACGTCGGCGCCGAATACCTGCGACAGCGGCAGCTCAGGCGCGGCGCGGCCGGATGGCTGCTGCTCGCCGGGCTCGGCGTCTCCTACGTCATCTCCGGCGACTTCGCCGGATGGAACTTCGGTATCGCGGAGGGCGGCTGGGGCGGCCTGCTCATCGCCACCGTGCTCATGGGCGCGATGTACCTCTTCATGGTGCTGGGCCTGGCCGAACTCGCCTCCGCCCTGCCCACGGCCGGAGCCGGGTACGGTTTCGCCCGGCGCGCGCTGGGCCCCCTCGGCGGGTTCGCGACCGGGACGGCCATCCTCATCGAGTACGCCATCGCCCCGGCCGCGATCGCCGTGTTCATCGGCGGCTACGTCGAGGCGCTGGGCCTGTTCGGGGTCACCAACGCCTGGCCCGTCTACCTGGTCTGCTACCTCGCCTTCGTCGGCATCCACCTGTGGGGCGTCGGCGAGGCGCTGCGGGTCATGTTCGTGATCACCGGCGTCGCGGTGGCGGCCCTGGCCGTCTTCGTGATCGGCATGCTCCCCAAGTTCGACGTGGCCAACCTCGTCGACATCGCCCCCACCGACGCCGTCGGCGCCAGCGCGTTCTTGCCCTACGGGTACATGGGCGTGCTCGGCGCGTTCGTCTTCGGGATCTGGTTCTTCCTCGCGATCGAGGGCGTCCCGCTGGCCGCCGAGGAGGCCCGCGACCCCAAGCGCGACATGCCGCGCGGCATCATCGCCGCGATGGCCGTGCTGCTGGTGACCGCCTTCGCCATGCTGCTCCTGGCCCCCGGCGGCGCCGGAGCCGCCGCGCTGGCCGAGTCCACCAACCCGCTGCCCGCGGCGTTGCGCGCCGCTTACGGCGGCGACACGATCCTCGCCGACATCGTCAACTACGTCGGCCTGGCCGGGCTCGTCGCCTCGTTCTTCTCCATCATCTTCGCCTACTCCCGGCAGCTGTTCGCGCTGTCCCGGGCCGGATACCTGCCCCGCTGGCTCTCGGTCACAGGGCGGCGCAAGACCCCCTACATGGCGCTGATCGTCCCCGGAACCATCGGCTTCGTGCTGGCGGCGGTGGTGGCCAACGGCGACCAGCTGATCAACATCGCCGTCTTCGGTGCGACCGTGTCCTACGCGCTCATGATGGTGTCGCACATCGCGCTCCGCCGCCGTGAGCCGGATCTGGAGCGCCCCTACCGCACCCCCGGAGGGACGCTCACCACCGGCATCGCGCTGGTCCTGGCGCTGTGCGCGGTGGTGGCCACGTTCTTCGTGGACATGCTGGGTGCCGGTATCGCCGCCGCGATCCTGCTCGCCTTCCTGGCCTACTTCTGGCTGTACTCGCGCCACCGGCTGGTGGCCAACGCGCCGGAGGAGGAGTTCGCCCTGCTGGAACAGGCGGAATCGCAGCTCAACTGAGAACGGGCCGGTACCGGACGCCGGCGGCGTGGGTAACCGCGAACACCTGCGCCGCGCGTCCGGTATCGGGCACCATGGACGGGTGGACGCTCAACACGTGGAGGTACTGCGCGAGATCCTGGCGTCGACCCCGTGGGTCGAGCGCACCGAGGACTTCGCTCGCGCTCTGCGCCGCACCCGTACGCCCGGCGGCCTGCTGCTCGTGGGCACGCCCGAGGAAGAGCCGTGGCACCTCGCGGCGCACCTGGACGACGAGAGCCGCTACGCCGGGCTTCCGCAGCTGGCACCGAGCCTGGTGCGGTGGCAGCCGCCGCCCGGAGCACCGGCGCACCTGAGTATCGGCATGGAGCGGCTGGCCGAGGCCGGGCGCGGCGAGACGCTTTTCGTGGTCAGCCCTGACGAAGAAGCCCCTGTCCCGCTCCTGGAGCGCGTCGACGACGCCCGCCGCACGGGGGCGACCGTGCTCGCTCTCGACCAGGGCGACCGCGAGCTCACCTCACTGGCGCACGACGCCATCAGCCTGGCGCCCGATAGCGCCCCGCTGACCTTCGAAGGACTGCAGCACCTGGTCAGCAGCGCGGCCGGACAGCAGGAGGAGCGCCGCAAGGGCGGCACCCTACGCGAGCGGCTCTCCCGCTTCCTGGACGTGGTCAGCGGTCCGCGCGTGCTCGACTGATCGCGGCTAGCGGCTAGAAGTCGCGCTCGTCCTGCTCGTCCCAGGCCTCGTTCCGCTCCTCCGCGATATGCAGCGCGTTGGTGGCGGTGGCCTCATCAGGGTAGGGGCCGAGACGGTACTTGTTGGGGCATCCCGGTCCCCTCTCGGGCTTACTGTGCTTGAGGCAGTACCACCAGTTCAGCTCGCCGCTAACGTTCTCCGGGTCGCTCATGTGTTCGCTCCTGGGGGATGATCCGTTCCCACTCCACAGTCCTCGCATCCGGATCCTTACCCCAGCACCGGTGGCGTGACGCGGATCGGGAAGTGGAGAGCAGGAACTACACTTCCCAGTCATGACGACTCCGCTGGTTCCCGGGCGCATCTCGCCGCCACGTTCGGTCCCCTCTCGCATCGTGCGGCCGGAGTATGTCGGGAAGAAACACCCGGTCGAGGGGGTGCGCGGGGACATCCAGACCCCCGAGACCATCGAGGCGATGCGGGTGGCCGGGCGCATCGCGGCCCAAGCGCTGGAGGAGGTCGGCAAGCACGTCCGGCCGGGCGTGACCACCGACGAGCTCGACCGCGTCGGACACGAGTTCCTCATCGACCACGGCGCCTACCCGAGCACCCTCGGATACAAGGGCTACCCCAAGTCGCTGTGCTCCTCGCTGAACGAGGTCATCTGCCACGGCATCCCCGACGACACCGTCATCTCCGACGGCGACATCGTCAACATCGACATCACCGCCTACATCAACGGCGTGCACGGGGACACCAACGCCACCTTCCTCGCCGGTGACGTCGACGAGGAGTCGCGGCTGCTGGTCGAGCGGACCCGCGAGGCCACCACGCGCGCCATCAAGGCCTGCCGTCCCGGGCGCCAGATCAGCGTCATCGGCCGCGTCATCGAGTCCTACGCCAAGCGTTTCGGCTATGGCGTCGTGCGCGACTTCACCGGGCACGGCGTCGGCCCCGAGTTCCACTCCGGCCTGGTCATCCCGCACTACGACGACCCGCGCGCGACCGCGGTCATGCAGCCGGGCATGACGTTCACCATCGAGCCGATGATCACCCTCGGCACGATCGAGTACGACCTGTGGGACGACGGCTGGACCGCCGTGACCGCCGACCGCAAGCGCACCGCCCAGTTCGAGCACACCCTCGTCATCACCGAGGACGGGGCCGAGATCCTCACCCTTCCGTAGCGCCTTCGTCGCCGCGGGTCTCACGGCCGCACGCGTCGCGCCCCATCCCCGGGGAAACGGGTGCGGCGGCGGGGCCCCAGGCAATAGGGTCGGGCTCGTGAGGATCCTCATCTCCGCCGATATGGAAGGCGCCACCGGGGTCACCTGGTCCGCGGACGTCGAGCCGGGGACCGAGCAGTGGCAGCGCTGCCGGTCGATGTTCACCTCCGACGTCAATGGCGCCATCGCCGGGTTCTTCGCCGGAGGGGCCACCGAGGTCCTGGTGAACGAGGCCCACGCCACCATGCGCAACCTGCTGCTGGAGCGGCTCGACGAGCGGGCCGAGATGCTCACCGGGCGGCACAAGGACCTGTCCATGGTCGAGGGCGTGCAGCGGGGCGACATCGACGGCGTGGCGTTCCTCGGCTACCACTGCGGCGCCGGGGCGGAGGGCGTCCTCGCCCACACCTACCTGCCCAACTCCATCACCGGGGTGTGGCTCAACGGGCAACCCGCCAGCGAAGGGCGCCTCAACTCCTACGTCGTGGCCGAGTACGGCGCCCCCGTCGTGCTGGTCACCGGCGACGACCGGGCCTGCGCCGACGCCGCGACCTACGCGCCGCGCGCCCGCACGGTCGCCGTCAAGGAATACGTCTCGCGCTACGCGGCCGTCTGCCGCCCGCCGGCCCGCACGTCCGCCGACATCGCCGCCGGGGCCGAGGCGGCGATGGACCTCGCCGGCCGCGTCGACCCCGTCCGCCACGACCCGCTCACCCTTGAGGTCGAGGTCGACGCCGCGCACCTGGCCGGGGCCGCCGCGACCGTCCCCGGTGTCGAGCAGGTCGCCGAGCGGCGGGTCCGCACCACCTCGCCGGACGCCTACGAGATGATCCGCTGCTTCAAAGTCGTCTGCACCCTCATCTCCAACGCGGTGGAGATGCCCTACGGGTAAACACAAAGGACGGCACCGGTCCGGGGGACCGGAGGGGGCACCCGCGCGGGTCCCCGGCGGAGGATAACGACCGGTCGACGAACGGGGGCACGATGGTGCGAGACAACGCCAGCGCCGACGGCGGGGGAGACACCGGGGCGCGGCCGACCGCCGAGGCGGCGGACTGGGCGGTCGTGGACGACGAGGTCGTTCGCTTCACCTCCGAACTTATCGGCATCGACACCACCAACCGCGGCGGCGGCGACGGCCGGGAGCGGCCCGCCGCCGAGTACGTCGCCGAGCGCCTCGGCGAGGCCGGGCTGGGCCCGGCGGTCCTGGAATCGGCCCCCGGCCGCGCCAACGTCGTCGTCCGAGTGAGCGGATCGGACCCGGCGGCACCCGGGCTGCTCGTCCACGGCCACCTCGACGTCGTGCCCGCCGACCCCGCCCAGTGGACCGTGCACCCGTTCTCCGGCGAGGTGCGCGACGGCCTGCTCTGGGGCCGCGGTGCCATCGACATGAAGAACGCCGTCGCCACCATGGTGGCGCTGGTGCGCTCGTGGGCGCGCACCGGACGGCGGCCGCGGCGCGACATCGTGTTCGCCTTCACCGCCGACGAGGAGGGCACCGGCGGCTACGGCGCCGAGTGGCTGGCGCGCGAGCACGCCGGGCTGTTCGAGGGCTGCACCGAGGGCATCGGCGAATCCGGCGCCTACACCTTCCACACTCGCGCCGAGGGGGGCGAGCCCGTGCGGCTGTACCCCATCGGGGCGGGCGAGCGCGGCAGCGCCTGGCTGACGCTCACCGCCAACGGGCGGGCCGGACACGGCGCGAAGCCCAACCACGACAACGCGGTGGGCGCGCTGGCGGCCGCGGTCGCCCGTATCCAGTCCCACCGGTGGCCGGTGCGGCTCACCCCCGTCACCCGGGCCGCCATCACCGAGATCGCGGCGGCCGTCGGGATCAAGACCGACCTCGACGCCACGGACTTCGACCCCGACCGCGACGTCGACACCCTGCTGGAGCGGTTGGGGCCGGCGGCCAACCTGCTGCGTCCCATCGTCCGCAACAGCACCAACCCGACCATGCTGGAGGCCGGTTACAAGGTCAACGTCATCCCCGAGACGGCGACGGCCGGCGTGGACGGCCGCGTCCTGCCCGGCGCCGAGGACGAGTTCCGGGCCACCCTCGACCGCCTCACCGGACCGCGCGTGCGGTGGGACTACCACCACCGCTCCGTTCCGCTGACAGCGCCGGTCGAGTCGCCCACGTACGCGGCGATGCGCGCCGCTCTCCTCGCCCACGACCCCGAAGCACACGTGGTGCCCGTGTGCTTGTCGGGGGGTACCGACGCTAAGCAGTTCTCGGTGCTCGGTATCACCGGTTACGGCTTCACCCCGTTACGGCTCCCGCCCGAGCTGAACTACGGCACGCTCTTCCACGGCGTGGACGAACGCGTTCCCGTGGACGCACTGCGGTTCGGCGCGCGGGTCATGGACCGCTTTCTCACCACCGTCGAGTCATGAAAGCAGGCACCGTTGTCCAAGCGCTCCCTCCCCTTCGGCACCTGGCCCTCGCCCATCACGGCCACCGACCTCGCCCGCCACGAAGGCGCCCCCAACTGGCCCGTCGCGCTGGGGGAGGAGGTCTGGTGGGCCGAGCCGCGACCCAGTGAGTCCGGCCGCGTCGCCCTGTGCCGGACCCGGCTGGACGCTCCCGCCCGCGGCACCGAGACCGTCCTGCCCGCGCCGTGGAACGCGCGCAGCCGCGTGCACGAGTACGGCGGCCGGGCCTACGCGCTCCTCCCCGGCACCACCGGCGCGGCGGTGGTCTTCAGCGAGTTCAGCGACCAGCGGCTCTACCTTCTCGACCCCGGCGCGGGCGGCGAACCCGCCCCACTCACCCCGCCGCCTGACACCCCCAGCGCCCTGCGCTACGTCGAGCCGGTGATCAGCCCGGAGGGCGGCCACGTCCTGTGCGTCCGCGAGGAGCACACTGACGACGCCGAGGCGGGCGTGCGGCGCGCCATCGTCGCGGTTCCCCTCGACGGCTCCGCGGCGGCGGACCCCGACGCCGTCACCGTCGTCGCCGTCGGCCACCACTTCCTGGCCTGCCCCCGGATCTCCCCGGACGGCCGCTTCCTCTCCTGGATCGGCTGGGACCACCCGAACATGCCGTGGGACTCCACCCACCTCAGACTCGCCGAGCTGAGAGACGGCCGCGCCACGGGGACGCGGACCGTCGCGGGCGGGGCGGACGAGGCCGTGGTCCAGGCCGAATGGGCCGACGCCACCACGCTGTACTGCGTCACCGACCCCGACGGCTGGTGGAACCCGCACCGCGTCACCCTGGATGCCGACGGCGCGGTCGCGAGCGGCCCCGACCCCCTCGTCGGCGTCCGCGCCGAGGAGTTCGGCGGCCCGCTGTGGCAGCTCGGCGCGTGCTGGATGACCCCGGTGCCCGACGGCCGCATCGCCGCGGTGCACGGCACGGCCGACACCCGCATGGGGCTGCTGCGCCCCGAGACCGGGGAGATCACCGACGTGGACACGCCGCACACCGAGTGGTCGGGCAAGCTCGCTCTGGCCGGGGCGGACGGCACCACGCTCGTCGGGCTCGCCGCAGCTCCCGACCGCCCGGTGGCCGTGGTCGCCGTCGACCTGCGCGACGGCTCATGGCGCGAGCTGGCCGGGGGCGCCGACGCCGCCACCGGCGCGGTGCCCTTCGCCGACTACCTCCCCCGTCCCGAGGCACGCGTGTTCGCCGGACCGCACGGGCGCGAGGTCCACGCCAACCTCTACCCGCCCTTCCACCCCGAGGTCACCGGCCCCGAAGGGGAAGCGGCGCCCTATGTCGTGTGGGTGCACGGCGGTCCCACCAGCCGGACCCCGATGATCTACGACCAGGAGATCGCCTACTTCACCAGCCGCGGTATCGGCGTGGTCGAGGTCAACTACGGCGGCTCCACCGGGTTCGGCCGCGCCTACCGGGAGCGGCTGCGCGGCAGCTGGGGCGTCGTGGACGTCGAGGACAGTGTGTCCGTCGCACAGGGACTCGTCGATGAGGGGCTGGCCGACCCGGCGCGGCTGGCCATCCGCGGCGGCAGCGCGGGCGGCTTCACCAGCGCCGCCGCGCTCGCCTTCAGCGAGCTCTTCCGGTGCGCCGCGATCCAGTTCCCCATCGTCGACCTGGCCGGGTGGCGCACCGGAGAGACCCACGACTTCGAGTCGCAGTACCCCGAGAGCATCGTCGGCCCCTGGCCGTCGGCCAAGGACGTCTACGCGCGCAACTCGCCGGTGGACCACGCCGAGGACATCACGGCCCCCTTCGTGCTGCTGCAGGGTCTGGAGGACGAGATCTGCCCGCCGGTGCAGTGCGAGCGCTTCCTGTCGCGCATCCGCGGCGTCCCGCACGCGTATCTGACCTTCGAAGGGGAGCAGCACGGCTTCCGCCGCGAGGAGACCATCCGCACCGCCATCGAGGCCGAGCTGTCGCTGTACGCCCAGGTCTTCGGATTCGAGACCGACGTCCCCCGCCTGGAGCTGCGTCCATGACCCGAGCCACCCGGACCACCCGGCCGCCGCGGCTGAGGCCCGGCGACCGGGTGTCGGTCGTCGCTCCCTGCAGCCCCGTCACGCCCGATCGGCTCGACGCCGCGCTGGAGACCGTGCGCGGGTGGGGGCTGGAGGTCGTCTGCGGGACCCACCTGCGCGACCGCCATCCCTCCCTGCCTTACCTGGCCGGACACGACGCCGACCGCGCCGCCGACCTCCAGGCGGCCTGGGCGGACCCCGACACCGCCGCGGTGCTGTGCGCCCGCGGCGGTGACGGCGCGCACCGGACGCTGGACCTGCTGGACTTCGAGGAGCTGCGGCGCGGCCCGGCCAAGCTCCTCGTCGGGTTCAGCGACGTCACCGCGCTGCACGAGGCGTTCGCGGTAGAGCTGGGGACGACCACCCTGCACGGCCCGGTCATCGCGACCCAGTACTTCGTGGAAGACCAGGCGGCCCAGGAGGAGCTGCGGGCCACCCTGTTCGAGCCGGAATCGCGGCTCAAGCTCACCTCGCCCACGGCCGACACCCTCGTCGGCGGCACCGCGCACGGCGTCCTGACCGGCGGCAACCTGAGCCTGCTGTGCGGCGGCCTGGGCGCTCCCTACAGCAGGTCCTCGGCCGCGGGCTGCATCCTGCTGCTGGAGGACATCCGGGAGCACGTCACCAGGATCGACCGGATGCTGACCCAGCTGCTGCGGACCGGCTGGATGCGCGGGGTCGCCGGTGTGGTGCTGGGGTCCTGGACGGAGTGCGAGCCGGGGCCCGAGTCGATCCGCGAGCTGATGCTCGACCGGCTGGCGCCGCTGGGCGTCCCGGTGGTCGGAGAGTTCGGGTTTGGTCACCTCCCCGGACAGCTCACTGTGCCGCTGGGGGCGGGTGCCACGCTGGACGCCGACGCCCGGACCCTGACCCTCGACGAGCCCGCGCTCGCCTGAACCGCGGCGGATCCGGGCTGCTCCGGGGCCTGTGATGGGCCGATCGGCCGTGGTTCGCCACGGCCGATCGCCTCACCTCAGGGAACGCCTACCTACTTTCGGCCTATCCGGACTCTAACCGTGTGGATGATGTGCGCTTAAGGTCGGCCACCCATACTCGGAGAGAGGACGGGAGAGATCGCGAGGCGAAGGGGAGTAGGTGGTCGACATGGTGACGGTCTCAACGCATCGGAACAGTGCATGGCAGTGCGTCGGCGTGGCGGGCGCGACGGGCAGCGCTCCCACCGGGCCGCGGCGCCTTGTTCACCTCGTCCGGGGGGTGCTGGGCGCGATGTTCGACGCCGAGCTGGTGCTCCCCGAAGCCGATCCGCAGGAGGTCCGCACGCTGCTCATCGAGGCCGGGTACCTCGACGCGGCGGCTTTGCCGGGTGAACGGCGCCCGGCACTCATCGCGTTCCAGCTGGCCAACGATCTCCGGGCCGACGGACACGCGGACGGCCGCACGATCTCCGCCCTGGCCAGGGTGGCGCGGCAGCGTCGGGAACTGCGCGAACTCGGTCTCGCCTGATCTCTTCGAGGACTTATCCACCGACACCGACGCGGGCGCGGGGGATTTCCACCCGTCTCCTGTTCCGTCCCCCGCCCCTTTCTCCCAGAACCACCGCACACCGACCCCCGATCCGGCTATCCAAGAAACGCGCGCAGCAGTGCCGCGGTGCCGTCCAGGTGCTCGGCGACCGCCCGTCGCGCGGCATCGGGCTCGCGGGCGCGGACCGCGTCCACGATCGCCCGGTGCTGGCGGCTGCTGTGTTCCAGGTTGCGCGCGAGAATCGGCATCGCGTTGAGCAGGTCGTTGATCCGCATGCGGGTGTCGGCCAGCGCCGAGGACAGCGACGGCGATCCGGTCAGCTCCGCCAGCGTCAGGTGGAAGACCGTGTCGCAGCGGCGGTAGTCGTCGGTCGAGGCGGCATCCACCTCAGCCAGGCGGGCAAGCAGCAGCTCCTCCTGCTCCGCGGTGAGCCCGGCCGTGGCCAGCCGGACCGCCGCGCCGACCTCCAGCGCCTCGCGGAAGACGAACAGGTCGTCCAGTGAACCGTCCATGCGGGCGAGCAGCCGCTGGGCCTCCGCCTTGCTCGGCCGGGGCGGAACATAGGTGACGAACGTGCCGCCGAACCGGCCGCGCCGCGACTCGACATAGCCGGACTCCTGCAGTGCGCGGATGGCCTCGCGGAGGGTGATCCGGCTGACCCCCAGGCGGCTCGCGAGCTCGCGCTCGGGAGGAAACCGCTCGCCGCGGGCCACGACCCCGAGCTTGATCGCGGACAGCAGGCGCTCGACGGTCTCCTCGAACGCGTTACCGGCCCGCACCGCCCGGAAGACGGCGTCGGCCGCCGGTTCTCCGAACTCACCGGTGGACCTGGCCTCCGGCTCGGACACGCTCACCTCGATCCCCGCTCTGCTCCACGTCGCGGCTTATGGACGACACCACTCTATTGGGAGGTCCCGGCGCACCACCGCCACCCACCTGCGTGGAATGATCGAACCATGGCAGAACAGAAGAACCCCCACGACCTCCCGGACGTCAGCGGCCTGTCGGTGGCGGTGCTGGGCGGCACCGGCGACCAGGGCCGGGGCCTGGCCCGGCGCTTCGCGCTGGCCGGACACGACGTCATCATCGGCTCCCGCAGCGCGGAGCGCGCCCAGACCGCGGCCGAGGGCCTGGGCGCCGACCTCGGAGTGCGCGGGGCGGACAACGCCGCGGCGGCGGAGCGGGGCGACATCGTCATCGTGGCCGTTCCCTGGGACGGCCACAAGGAGCTGCTGGAGGCCCTGGCCGACCAGCTGGCCGACAAGATCGTCGTCGACTGCGTGAACCCCCTCGGCTTCGACAAGAAGGGCCCCTACGCCCTGGCCGTGGAGGAGGGCAGCGCCGCGCAGCAGGCCGAGGCCGTCCTGCCGCGCAGCCGCGTCGTGGGCGCGTTCCACCACGTCTCGGCCGTCACCCTGCTCGACCCGGAGGTCGACAAGATCGACCTCGACGTCCTCGTGCTCGGTGACGACCGCGAGGCCACCGACATCGTGCGGGCCCTGGCGAGCCGCATCGCGGGCGTCCGCGGCATCTACGGCGGCCGTCTGCGCAACGCCCACCAGGTCGAGGCGTTCACGGCCAACATCATCGCCATCAACCGCCGCTACAAGGCCCACGCCGGGCTGCGCATCACCGACGTGTGATCTCGCACGCGATAGACGACACCGGGGCGGCGGTGGCCATCGCCGCCCCGGTCCGCCGCGTCGTGTCACTGGTGCCGTCCCTGACCGAGGCGGTCGCGCTGACGGCGCCCGATCTCCTGGTCGGGGCGACCGACTGGTGCTCCCATCCGCCCGACCTGGACGTGGTGCGGGTACGCGGCACCAAGAACCCCGATGTCGAACGCGTCATCGGGCTCCGCCCGGACCTCGCGCTCGCCAACTTCGAGGAGAACCGCCCGGCCGACCTGGACGCGCTGCGCGCCGCCGGGGTCCCCGTCTGGGTGACGGTCATCCGCACGTTGCCCGAGGCACTGGAGAGCCTGGAACGGATGCTGGCGGCCTGCGGCGCGGTCCCGCCGCACTGGTTGGGGGAGGCCCGCACGGCCTGGTCCGGCCTTCTCGACGCACCGCCCCCACCACGATTCCGGGCGATCGTCCCGGTGTGGCGCCGGCCGTGGATGGTCCTCGGCCGCGGCACGTTCGCGGGGGACGTGCTCGCCCGGCTCGGTGTCGCCAACCTCTACGCCGACGCCGCCGAGCGCTATCCGAAGGTTCCGCTGGACGAACTTACCGGCACCGACGCCGACCTGGTCGTGCTCCCGGACGAGCCCTACGCGTTCACCGCCACCGACGGCCCCGAGGCCTTCCCGAACCTCCCTGCGGCACTCGTCAGCGGCCGCCACCTCACCTGGTACGGCCCCTCCCTCGCCCGAGCTCGGAAGGTCCTTACTTGTGCGCTTGAGAGGGCGTGAATTTTGTGAGAGCCCAACTTGGCCAATGATTCGGCCACACTTCGGTGACCGGCCAAGGAAGTTGGCCAAATTGGCTAAGTTGGCGGTATCTTCGTCGGTATGAGCGCAGAACCTGTGGAACTGAGTGTTGCGAAAGCCCGCGACCACTTTTCTGATGCGGTCAACCGAGCGGCGTTCGGCGGCGAGGTCACCTACGTGACGCGTGGGCGCACGCATGAGCGTGCCGCCGCCATCGTGCCGATCGAGCTGGTCGAGGCCTACGAGGACCTCATCGATCGTGAGGACGGTCGGATTGCTCAACAGCGTTGGGAGGAGATTCGTGCGGGCCGAGCTGAACCCGTCCCTGCTGATGACGTAGCTAGGGAACTGGATCTGTGAGCGACGATAACCCCATCGTCTACCACGTCGCGTACGACAGCTTGGCGCGGAAGGAGCTCTCCAGACTCGATAAGTCATCCGCACGCCGAGTGCATGCGGCTGTTCTGGCTTTGGCGAAAGATCCGCGCCCCCGCGGATGTCGTCAGCTGAAGGGTTACCCCGGGATGTGGCGCAGCCGAGTAGGTGGGTATCGGGTGGTGTACAGGATCGATGACGGTCGCCTCACTGTTTTGGCACTGCGTGTCGCGCATCGACGCGAGGTGTTTCGGAAGTATTGAGTGGCTGTGTGAGGCGAGACACGTGCCGATCCACGATTCAGACGCTGATGGGGGTTCAGGGGTACCCCTGAACCCCCATGGTTCTTTCTACAGCCAGCTCTTGAGCTTCTCGATGAGCTTGACCGGGTCGCCGCCGACCGGGGTGACGTTGAGGTGCGTGACACCGGCCGCCCGGAACGCCTCGACGCGCTCGCGGACATGGGACTCGGGGCCGCAGAGGTTGGTGAGCTCGACCATCTCGTCCGGGACCGCCGCCGCGGCCTCGTCCTTCTTGCCGTCGAGGTAGAGGTCCTGGATCTTCTCGGCGGCCTCCTCGTAGCCGTAGCGGCGGGCCAGGGAGTTGTAGAAGTTCTTGCCCTTGGCGCCCATGCCGCCGACGTAGAGGGCGATCATCGGGCGGGTGAAGTCGGCGAGTTTGCGGGTCTCCTCGCCCTCGCCGATGGCGAGCAGGCCTCCGGCGGAGATTTCCAGTTCGCCCAGCTTGGGGTCGCGCTTGGCCTTGCCCGCGGCCAGTGCGTCGCCCCAGATCTCGTTGGCCTTCTCCGGGATGAACAGGTGCGGCAGCCACCCCTCGGCGATCTCGGCGGTCATCTGCACGTTCTTCTCGCCGAGCGCGGCCACGTAGATCGGCACGGAGCTGCGCACCGGGTGGTTGATCATCTTCAGCGGCTTGCCCAGCCCGGTGCCCTGGTCGGGCGGGAGCGGGAGGGTGAAGATCTTGCCGTCGTGGGTGAGCCGCTCCTCGCGCGCCCACACCTTGCGGCAGATTTCCACGACCTCGCGGGTGCGGGCGAGCGGCTTGGTGTAGGGGACGCCGTGCCACCCCTCGATCACCTGCGGGCCGCTGGCGCCCAGTCCGAGGACGGCGCGGCCGTCGGACAGGTAGTCCAGCCCGGCCGCCGTCTGCGCGATCAGGGACGGGGTGCGCGAGTACAGCGGGAGGATGGCCGAACCGATCTGGACGCGCTCGGTGCGCGCCGCGATGTAGCCCATGAGCGTGGGGCTGTCGTAGCCGTAGACCTCGGCGACCCACACGGTGTCCAGGCCGGCCTTTTCGAGCTCGACAACCTGGTCGACGGCGGGTTTGGGCTCACCGGCGTATTGCAGCGGCATGGAGATGCGCATCGTGCCTCCGTTGGTCGGACCTCCTGATGTGACGCACTCTACTACCGAGTAACGTTCGGTTGCCTGTTCGGGTGCCCGTCGCCTACGGCGCCGCATGACCAGTGGCGTGCGTAAACGCGACCGCCCGGGCCGGTCAGGGCCGGACCCGGGCGCGACATGCGACGCTGCTCCTCGGAGGAATCAGGAGGAGTAGGAGTGCTCCTTGTCCGGGAAGGTGCCCGCGACGACCTCTTCCGCGAAGCTCTTGGCCGCCTCGGTGAGCGACGCGTTCAGGTCGGCGAAGGTCTTGACGAACTTGGCCACGTGCGGGCTGAGCCCGGCCATGTCCTGCCAGACCAGCACCTGGGCGTCGGTCACCGCGCCGGCGCCGATGCCGATCGTGGGGATCGACAGCTGCTCGGTGACGGTGGCGGCGAGGTCGGTCGGAACGCACTCCAGGACCACGGCGAAGGCGCCCGCGTGCTCCAGTTCCTTGGCGTCGGCAAGCAGGTCCGCCCCAGCTTCGCCGCGCCCCTGGACGCGGTAGCCGCCCAGCGTGTTGACCGACTGCGGGGTCAGCCCGAGGTGGCCCATCACCGGGATCCCGGCCGCGACCAGGGTCTCGACCTGGCGGACGACCCTCCGGCCGCCCTCCAGCTTGACGGCCTGGGCGCCGCCCTCCTTCATGAAGCGCGCCGCCGTGGTCAGGGCCTGCTCCGGCGACGCCTGGTAGGAACCGAAGGGAAGGTCGCCGACGATCATCGCCCGCTTTGTGGAACGGGCGACCGACGCGGTGAGGGGCAGCAGCTCGTCGACGGTGACCGGGACGGTGGTGTCGTAGCCGTAGACGACGTTCGCGGCGGAGTCGCCGACGAGGAGGACGGGGATACCGGCCTCATCGAAGATGCGCGCGGTGAGCGCGTCGTAGGCGGTCAGCATCGGCCAGCGTTCGCCGTGCTCTTTGGCCCGCCCGATGTCGCGTACGGTCACGCGACGGGTGCTGGCGCCCCCGTACAGGGAGGCTGTGGACGTAGTGGTGCTCATGTGCGTTCCTCCGGTGTCTCGAAGCGCCTCGCGGCGTCCCCGGACGTTGTAGGTAACGGTTCCGGCGGCGTGGCGCCGCCGGTACAGCCATCATCGCACGGCGGCCCTATGGCCGTTCCGTCGAGGCATAACCATCGCGTATCCCCACGTCATCCCGGATGAGCACCGGCGTATTCCCGATCTTCGATGGGGCAGGCGCCACAGGGATACCGAGTTGCGAAACGATACCGTCTCGTATTGCAATGGAGGACGTCCGACTCACACCGATTTGCGGAGGCCACGTGGATCCGACTGTGGCGCACAAGCGCCGCTGGGCCATTCTCGGCGTACTCGTCATCAGCCTGTTAGTGGTGGTCCTGGACAACACCGTCCTGAATGTCGCGCTGCGGGTGATCTCCGATCCGGACGAGGGCCTCGGCGCCAGCCAGAGCCAGCTGGCATGGGCGATCAACTCCTACACGCTCGTGTTCGCCGGACTGCTGTTCACCTGCGGTGTCATCGGCGACCGGTTCGGTCGCAAGCGCACCCTGCTGATCGGCCTGGCCGTCTTCGGCCTGGGCTCCCTCGCGTCGGCCTATGCGCAGTCGCCCGACCAGCTCATCTGGGCGCGCGTGGTGATGGGACTGGGCGGCGCGGCCGTCATGCCGCAGACACTGTCCATCATCACCAACGTCTTCCCGAGCGAGGAGCGCTCCCGGGCCATCGGAATCTGGGCGGGCGCGGTCGGGCTCGCACTGGGCATCGGACCGCCGGTGGGCGGGCTGCTGCTGGAGCACTTCTGGTGGGGCTCGGTGTTCCTGATCAACGTGCCGATCGTCGTCCTCGGCATGGTGCTGCTGGTGGTCCTGGCCCCAGAATCCCGCAACGAGACCGCCGGAGGACTCGACCCGCTCGGCGTGCTGCTGTCGATCGTCGGCCTGGTGCTGCTCGTCTACGGCATCATCACCGCGGGGGAGCGCAGCTCCCTGACCGACATCGACGTCGCGGGGGCCATCCTGGGCGGGATCGTCGTCCTGGTCCTGTTCGTCATCCACGAGGCGCGCAGCGACCACCCCGCGCTCAACGTCCGGCTGTTCCGCAACCCCCAGATGTCCGTCGCGATCGTGGCCATCATGATGATGTTCTTCGCGATGGCCGGGGTGATGTTCTTCATCAGCTTCTATTGGCAGAGCGTGCGCGAGTTCACCCCTCTGCAGGCCGGGCTGCTGGTCCTCCCGATCGCAGCGGCGCAGGTCATCGTCGCTCCCCTCAGCCCCACGCTGGTCGGCAAGTTCGGCCCCAAGGCGGTCGGCACGGTCGGCGTGCTGCTGATGGTGGGCGTCCTCGGCTTCTACTCGACGCTGGGCCTGAACACCCCGGTCTGGTTCATCGAGCTCGCCTTCTTCCTGCAGGGCTGCGGGATGGCGATGGTCATGACGCCGGCCACGTCGTCGATCATGGCGGCGGTCCCACCGGAGCAGGCCGGAGCGGCTTCGGCCGTGCAGAACACCGTCCGGCAGGTAGCCACGGCCATGGGAGTGGCCGTTCTCGGTGCGGTCATCTCCACCATCTACCGTTCGAGCATGAGCCCGCGCCTCTCCGACCTGCCCCTGTCCCCGGAGGCCCGGCACACCGCGGGCGAGTCGATCGAGGGGACGATGGGTCTGGTCGGACGACTCGGCTCGGAGGGCCAGGCCCTGGTGGCCCCCGCCAAGGACGCGTTCCTGTCCGGTATGCACCTGGCGGCCCTGTGCTCCATGTCCATCGGGCTGGTGTGCCTGGTCATCGTCGCGGTCTGGCTGCCCCGGCGCGTCGGACGCGCCGAAGGCGGCGCGCACGGGGGCCGCGACGAGGCGCCCGCTCCGATCGGGCAGAGTAAGGAGGCACTGGACTCCCGTGGCTCCGACCGGCCCCCCGAACGGATCCGCACCGGATCGAGCGAGTGAGAAGATCATGGACCCGACAGCCTGCCCGCCCCGCGGTCGACCCCGCAGCGTCAAGGCCGACGACGCCATCCTCTCCGCGGCCCTGGACCTGCTGGCCGAGCGGAAGGACGTCGCCGGGATATCGGTCGAGGCGATCGCTGCCCGCGCAGGAGTGGGCAAGGCCACCATCTACCGCCGCTGGCCGGGGAAGGTCGAGCTGTTCACCGACGCCGTGGCTACGCTGCGCTCCCCGCTACCCGAACTCGGCGTCGGCAGCGCACGCGACGACCTGGTGAAGATCGTGGCGCAGATCTGCGACGAAATGGACAGCCCGCTGCAGCAGGCCATCAACACGCTGATGATGAGCGACACCCACCCCGAGATCGGGAAGCGGGTCAAACAGCAGGTGGTGGCCCCTCGGCACGAAGCCGTGTTCCGAGCGATCGAGCGGGGCATCGAACGAGGCGAGCTGCGCCCCGGGCTGGAGCCCACCACCGTGCTGTACCTGCTGGTCGGGGGCGCGCTGACCTACGCCCGCAACGCCACCGATGTTGCCCCTGAACAGTGCGCCGAGCAGCTGGTGGACACGGTGTGCCAGGGCATCTACCAGCAGAACGCCGACGACCGGATCGGCGTGTGACCACCGCCCGGAACGGCACGGGGGCCCGTCCCGGGCGGTCGCTCCCTTGCTCAAACGTCGGTTTCGACGTTCAGCAGTCGGACTATCAGAGACGCGAGTGCGAGCGCACGCGTGCCCTCGGGGGTCTCATCGAATCCGGTGATGATCCACTCGGCGGTGCGGTCCTCATGAATGTCGATCTCGGCCTTGAAGCCGCTGTGAGGACTTGACGCCTCGATGTGGGCGGGGTCGCGCGGGTCGGGGTCTTCGACCTCCAGCCCTGCCGTTGCCAGTAGGTTGCGGACGGTCTCGGTGTAGCGGTCGAACTGGCTCTCACTGAGCCACTCGGGGGCCTCCCCGTCGATTGAGGTGTCGACGTTGCCCCAGTCCTGGGGGACAATCGGGGCCGGGAGTGCGTGGACATCTGGCATGGATGGATCCCCTCTCCTGAGGAAGACACCGCCCGAGGCGTACCTGAGAGGGCAAACTCATTTCAGCGCCCCGGGCGGTGTTCTGTTTGGACGTGGCAGGTCGAGCTGCTCGCGAAGCCTCTGGGCCGATTGACCTTTTGTGTGACCTGAACCACGTAGTTGCTAGAGTGGCACCCATCAGAGGCTGGCGCAAGGATTAGGGCAATATTGCCCCAACGATTTCGAGGAGACCATCGTGGTGGCGAGATCGACCGCTACCCTGCGAGGGCAGTGGCTGGGCAAGATGCTCAAGGAGTTGCGCGAAGAGAACCGGCTCACCCTCAAGGATGCGGCGGAGCACCTGGACAAGAAGGCTTCTTCCCTGAGTCGCTTCGAAGCCGGTCTACTCACGATCAGTAGATCCGATGTCGAGAGGCTCATCGACCTCTACGGGGTTGACGGAGAACACCAGCGCACAGCCCTACTGCGGCTCGCTGAGGAGATCACGCAGACCGGCTGGTGGGACAAATATGCCAAGGACATCTCGCGGACGATCGATTACGTCTGGCTGGAGAACCGCTCGGATCGGATCCGAACCTTTAACCCCTTGGTCGTCAATGGCCTAGCCCAGACATCTCAGTACGCCGAAGCGATTTTGGCCGAGTGGCACCCTGAAGCGTCGAAGCAGCAGGTGGAGCGCTGGCTATCGGTCCGTATGAGACGGCAGCAGATTCTGACGGGGGATGATCCGGTTGCGATGACCATGATCCTCGATGAGGCGGTTCTTCGGCGCCCAGTTGGAAGCAGGGATGTGATGCTGGGGCAGCTGCGTCACCTTACGAGACTGTCTCAGCGCCCTAACATGCAGATCCGTATCGTGCCGTTCTCTGCTGGTAGCTATCCCTTCAAAGCGTGTGACGCCACGCTGTTCAAGCTACCCGACCCCTTCCCGGAGATCGTGTGTGTGGAGAGCGCTGCAGGCACGAACTTCCTTGAGGGGGAAGACGTCACTCAGGTTTCCGGGCTGTACCGTCGCTTGGAGGGCAAATGCCTCAGTGCGGATGATTCCGTCGCATTTCTCACGGCGGTGGAAGAGGAGTTGTCATGACAGGCGTGCGGCCCAACGGAAGTGATGCCGACTGGCACATTAGTAGCTACAGCTCAAGTACTTCAGGTGACTGTGTGGAGGCCGGACCGCTGACTGACGGCTCGGCGCGCTTCGCCGTGCGCGACTCGCGGCACCGAGACCTGGGCTGCCTGACCTTCACCGCACCTGAGTGGGCGGCCTTCCTCGCTGGCGTGGCGGTGGAGGACTCCTAGGACCGACCGCGTACACAAGTCAGTGGAGGTGCGCCGACTGAGGGCAGTCTCGGGTGGAGGCGGAAAACCTGCTCCATGCTTGAGAGGCCGAGTTTCCCGTCCGGGAAAACATTCGTCCTTGCCAGACTCGATGGGCACTGTCTACGGTCAGTTCAGGTGACCACATCGAGGCGGATCGAGGGTCCATGCTTCGGCTCAAGCGGATTGACGGAACCTGCCGAAACGGAACGTGCCCGACCATCTATGCGACTGACCGAGGAACGTATGTCGTTCAGGGGTATGTCGTTAGACAAGGTGAAGTATCAGGGCAGTTGAATCTTCCTGAGGGGGAAGCCGCTGTCGAGATTCCTGGGGAACTCTTCCGGAAGGTCGCGGATGATATCCGAAACTGAGCTGGCGGAATACTTCATGAACTTCACGTCATCAGCGTTCCGCCTGGAAACGCTGGACGTCTACCGTGTCGATGATGAGACTGAATACTTCGAACGGTTCATGGCCGGAGGGGAGTTCCCAGAGGACTGGCATGACAACCCATGGGTCCGCTCGATCACCGAGAGTGGTAGGAAACTCCACCGAGTGCATGTCCTGCGTACTCCCTTGAGCGACTACCTGAGGTTCCAGCTTGGCTGGGGCTACCCGGGAAACGTGCACGACGGAGAAGACATCGGAATCATCGATTTGTCCGAACGCGAAATATCTGGGTTGCCCGACCATGACTTCTGGCTGTTCGATGAGGTCGATGTCCTGCGAATGTACTACGCGGACGATGGAACGTTTGAGGGTGCCGAACATCTTTCCCCGAGCCGCGCGCCCGAGTACATCGCTTACCGAGATTTTGCGCTGAGCACGGCCACGCCGTACACCGAGTTCTGGAGTCGTTACCAGAAGCGTGTCGAATAGCCGCCATCAGGACCTGGCATCTGCTCTCCGTGGCCTGCGCGCGGAGAGCGGACTTACGAGCGCCACGGTAGCCCGGCGGGCTGGCATGTCAACGGCCAAGCTGTCCAAGCTGGAGAATGCGCGCGTACTTCCTAGCGTGGCCGATGTCGAACGTCTTCTGACTGCTCTCAGGACTCCGGACGCTATCAGGGAAGAGCTGATGGCTCTCGCTCAGGAGGCCGTGACCGAGCAGCGTGCCTGGCGCGTCTACAAGCAGCTCGGCTTCCATAAGAAGCAGGTCGAGATATCCGCCATTGAAGCTCAATGCTCAACCGTGCGCCTTTTCCAGCCTGCGATGATTCCTGGTCTGTTGCAGAGTGCTGAATACGTCCAGTCGATCTTCGACCGCCAAAGCGGGATGAGTGACGAGGAGCGTGCTCGGACGGTTGATAACAGGCTGCGTCGACAGTGCGCCCTCTATGACCAGGGGAAGAAATTCCACTTCATTGTGTGCGAGTCGGCGTTGAGGTGGCTGACCATACCACCTCCTGCGATGGCGACACAGCTGGACAGATTAGAGTCCCTGTCTCGGCTGTCCAGTGTTTCAGTCGACGTCATTCCCTTCTCTGGGATGAAGACTGATTTCCCTATGACGGCCTTTTGTATATTTGATCAGCGGCTTGTCACTGTTGAGACTCTTCACGCTGAGATCTCCACCCGAGATCCTAAGGACATCGGCATCTACATCGAATTTTTTGAGGAGATGCGTCAGCTTGCGCTGGGAGAAGAAGCCACGCGAGTATTCCTCGCTGATCTCGCATCTCAGATGGTCCGGTCTGGAAGCTGAATATTTTCTCCCACGAGAAACTCTGTTCCCGATTTGGTTCCCATGGGGTAGCGTAACCGTGGTCGAACCAAGGAGGAAAAATGGGTAACTCCGCCTCGTGTGGACAAACCACTGAGGACCCCGAGGGGCTTCTGCTCGCGGTTGAGCACTTGGGCGTAGCGCACGACCGTCAGCGTTCAGAGCATTCTGACATTACCAGTTCGCAGAACAGTGCTGGTGACGATGGTGAGAATCGCGACCTGAACCTTCCTAAGGAGTAGGAGGTATCTTATGGAGCACCGGCTCGTTACCAGTATAGAGAAAGCGCTCGACTGGAACGGGCCGGGTTTCGTCGGCGTCATATTCGCTCGCGGAACCCTGGCCGATCCTGATCTGCTCTCTCGGTTGATGACGCCCTATCGGCTGCTTGAGATAATTCAACGCCGCCACTTATCGAACCCACAGTTGCGCTGCTACGCCGAAGGCCAAGAAATGCATCCTTCCGGCTACCTCTCCACCGTCGTCAATCGTCGCCGTCAAGCAGTCCAGCAAGGGGATATGGCTGCGTTGGGCGCTATCTTGAACAACGGCGGGACCGTCGTTCTGGACAGCGTTGATTTCTTCGATCCGGTCATGGAGGTGGCCTGCCGGGCGCTGGGATGGTGGTCGGGTGAACTCGTCTCCGCCAACTGCTACCTGGCTGTGGGTGACACCGATGGTTTTCATCTCCATTGGGATGACCACGATGTGATCGCTGTGCAACTGTCCGGAGAGAAGTCTTGGGAGGTGCGAGGTCCTTCCCGCCCAGTACCGATGCACAGGGACGCCGAACAGAACATAGAGCCATCCGACGACCTCATCTGGTCGGGGACGATGGCGGCCGGGGACGTCATGCACATCCCGCGCGGCTGGTGGCACACAGCAACCCGGCTGGGGTCTGGCAGCGAAGGGCATTCGCTGCACGTGACGTTCGGCATCACCAAGCGCACGGGGATCACCTGGATCAACTTCCTCTCCGATGCGGCCCGAGCTGATCGTGAGTTCCGCACAGACCTAGAGAGCAGCCGCAATCCCATCCATGACGAGCGACTTCTCAGCAAGGTCACTGATCTGGCCCGCGCCAACCCGCCGTCGCGCTACCTGGATCGGCTCCGCGTGAGTACCTCGCCCCAGCGACACATGCCCTTGGTCACGGCCTTCGGAGACCTGGAGGCGATGTCGGTGGTCGCGGTGACCGAGTTTCCACCGGACATCACTGTGGCAGGTGGTGCGGTTCAGGTCTCCGCTGGCGGCAAAAGGCTCACCTTTCACACTCGGGCCGAGTCAGCCCTGCGCGCGCTGCTCTCGGGACAGCCCGTGGACCTGACAAGCGGTAGTGCAGCCCTCGTGGCTGTGGCCGCTCAGTTGATCAAGGAAGGCCTATGCGCTCCTCTGACCGAAGGATTGTCCTCGGGCTATACCGGTCTGGTCCCGTCCGCGACGTTCTCCGGAGGGCAACCGAACTCGGTGTGACCAGCCTGGATACCGCTTACAACTACCAGCGGTACCGTTCCCACCAAGTCTTGGCCTCCGTCGCTGCGGGCTTGCTGGACCTGTTCGAGATCACGACGAAGGTTGGGTTCTTCCCCGATGGCCACGACCTGACTCCCGAGAGGCTCCGAGTAGCCGTCCAGAGAACGGCCGAGGATCTCGGTCGAATCCCTGACACCGTCCTTCTGCATAACCCTGAGTGCTCCATCGATGGCTTCGAGAAGGCCTGTGAAGCGCTGATGCTGGTGCGTGACGAAGGGCTCTGCCGGGCATGGGGGATCTCTACATGGGATCCCCGGAAACTGGCCGAACGCTCCTGGGTGGTTCCCCGGCCGGATGTAGTCATGGTGCGATCCGGACTCACCGTTCCAGCTCACGTTCTCGGCGCGGCCGAGCGGTTCACCGTTCAGTTGGCTGTCCCGAGCGTGTGGGGCATGGCGCCTTTTGGCGGGAACGCGAAAGACCCTGTCTGGTCGAAGACTGACACATCTCTATTCTTGGCTCCGGGCCAGCAGGCAACACATCGGCAAGCGGCCGTGGCGGCAGCCTTCGACATCCCGACAGTGGAACGGCTCGCTGTAGGTACCTCTTCGCCTGCGCATCTGACCGAGATAGTGCAAGCTGAATCATTGACCACCTCAACTCAGGTGGTGGAGCGGTACCGTGCCTTGTTGCGCCGCAGGGTTGACGGGGGGAATAGCGCCTAATGCCGTCAGAATCTGCGCGGCTCATCCAACTGGACGACCTGTCGGCGCTGGACATCGGCGACGTCGTGGAACAAGCCCAGCAACGGCTCGGGCGCCGCTTCACCGCTGACGAATCACACTTCAGCCGCGTCAACGGTACGGCTGGGTTTCCGACCGATGCCGGTACTTGGGTGCGCCTGTCCTGGCGCCGGCCGTCACGGTTCGATATGCGGTCCTGGACTGGAACTGAAGCGGCCGCGGCGATCCGCGGTGTACCACGACCGCAGTGGATCGCCGCTGCCACGTGGAACGACGTCGATCGGGCAGTGATTTGGAAGGCCGAGGAGACCAGCCTTGCTCCCGCCCCCGCCGTCGCGGCGGTCGCCGAGATCACCATCGCGCCCAGCCTGCCGGATCGATGGTGGGCTGACCTCATGACCGCTCTGGACACCCTGGCCGATCACACCACTGACCGCATCGCGTTGGAGCAGGATCACCTGAGTCGGCGCATCCATGAGGTGTACGGCTCCGATATTGACACGCGCGTGCCGGACCGAGAATGGCGCTGTGCCCATGGCGACCTGGGATACGCCAACCTCACTGGGCCCGAGCTGGCCCTCCTGGATTGGGAGAGCTGGGGAATGGCACCCCAGGGCTGGGATGCGGCCTGCCTCTGGTCGGCGTCGCTCGGCGTCCCGGAGGTCGCCGAGCAGGTTCTCGCACAGTTCTCCGATGATCTGTCCACGCGAGCGGGCCGTCTGTGCCGACTGTTGCTGTGCGCCAACACTGCCCGAGCCGCTAAGCGAACGGGGAGAACCTCCCCTCTCACTACGGCGATGGCCGAAGCCGCCGATACGTTGCTAGCGAAACTCGTCTAGTGGGTGCCTAGTGAGCTGGATTACTGGCCAGTCCTAGGGATGCGTCTTCCTTTCCCTATGCCTCTGGGCAAGGAATCTCGGGTGCTTTTCCGATACCGGCGGCAGGGGCCTTAGGCCGAATGTGGTTTCTGCCGAGGCCATCCGGCCCCGGCAGGAACCACATCGGAGGAGGCTCCATGACGCACCCGGACCACGCCGCGGAACTCGCCCGGCAGCGCCAAGAGGAGGCGCGGGCCGAGGCGGAGCGGCGGCGGATGCTGCGCGACGCCGAGCGGCGGAGCAAGAAGGACAGGGACGCCGGAGATGACCCACCTGCAGCGTCGTTTCGTCCCGCTCGAACGGGAACGCGTGAACGGGACGTCGGCCCGGCCGCCTGAGCGCGGGCGCGGCGCTGGATCCCCAATTGCGTGTACCCCGACCACCCACAACGCCTACGGCGTGGGCGATGTGGGTGTGGTCGAGGTGAGTGGCGGTTGGGCAGAAGCGACATACTGGGCGCCATGGAACGGCGTGACCCTAGCCCCGTGTTCGTCGGCCGTGAGGCCGAGTTGAAGGAACTGCTCGACGACGCGGACCTCGCCCGACGCGAGGCGTCGACAGCGGTGCTGATCACCGGTGAGGCCGGGGTGGGCAAGTCGCGGCTGCTGCGTGAGTACGCGGAGCGGGCGGCCATGGGCCGGGTGGTGACGGGCGGCTGTCTGGAGCTGGGTGTCGGAGGGGTGCCGTTCGCCCCGTTCATCACGGTGCTGCGGTTGCTCGCCCGAGAGACCGGTGTGGTCGGGGAACGGCGGCCACGAGAGATGACGCGACTGCTCCCCGAGCTCGGAAACGTGCCCGACTCGGCGGACGAAGGCCGCGCCCGGCTGTTCGAGGAGATCCTGACCTTCTTCGAGGCCGCCGCCGAGCCGGGCGGGCTCACCGTCATCCTCGAAGACCTGCACTGGGCCGATACCTCCACCCGCGACCTCCTGGTGTTCCTGCTGCGCAACCTGCACACCGCGCCTGTGCAGCTACTCATCAGCCTCCGCACCGACGACCTGCACCGCGGTCACCCGCTGCGCCGCCTGCTGCCCGAGCTGGAACGCCTGCCGTCGGTGGGTCGGCTCGACCTTGCCCCGCTGAACCGCGACGAGGTCGCCCGGCAGGCCGCCGGGATTCGCGGTGAGGACCTGCCCGCGAACGACGTCAACCTCGTCTACGAGCGCAGTGGCGGCAACCCTCTGTTCGTCGAGTCCTTCATGGAGTACGGCGACCTCGCCACCGCGCCCGTGCCCGAAGGCCCGCGCGAGCTTCTGCTGGGCGCGCTGCGCCCGCTCGACGACACAGCGCGCTCCGTGCTGAAGTCCGTTTCTCTCGGAGGTGAGCAGGTCAGCCACGAGCTGCTGGCCACCGTCACGGGGCTTCCCTCTGACGAACTCGACTCCGCGCTGCGCGCGGCGATCGACGCCAACGTGCTGCGTACCAGCGGCGAGTACTACGTGTTCCGGCACGCCCTTCTGGCGGAAGCCGTCCAGGAGGACCTGCTCCCCGGTGAGCGCGTCCGGCTGCACCGGCGCTTCGCCGATGCGCTGGAGGACGGAGTTCCTGGGCTTGGCTCCCGTGCGGCGGCCACACGGCTCGCACACCACGCCTACGCCGCACATGATCTACCCCGGGCGCTGGAAGCGGCTTGGCGGGCCGCCTACCACGCTCGCGGTGCCCTCGCTCACCCCGAGGCCCTGGCCATGGTGGAGCGCGTCCTGGAGCTGTGGGACCAGGTCCCCGACGCGGCTTGGCGCATTGGTACCTCCTACCCCCGGGTACTGTGGCGCGCTTCCCGTAGTGCCCGCGCACTTGGGCTACCCGTGCGCGCTATCGAGTACGCGAGTGAGGCCCTGGGCCAGCTCGTGCCCTCTCGCCCCACCGCCGACTTCTCGGGCTCTGACGACCTTTCCGAAGAGGATCGAGTCCTCCTGGCCGACCTGCTCCACGCCCGCGGCGAGGCGCGTCGAGAGATGGCAGGAGACGGCGCCTTGGAAGATCTGGCGCGGGCGCTGCGCGTGATGCCCGACAAACACCGGGAGCGGGCCAAGGTCTTGGCGGCGATGGCATCGACACTGTTGATGCGTGGCCATGACGACGACGCGGCGCGCGGAGCACGACGTGCCCTCGACCTCGCGAGGAATGTGGGCGACCAGAGGAGTGAGGCAGACTCGCTCATTACGCTTGGGACCGTCTACAGCCACGACCACAGCACCGCGGCCGAAGGGCGCCGCATGCTGGAGGAGGGTGCCCGGATCGCGCGTGGGATCGATCGTCCGATCGTGGAGTTCCGCGGACTGGTGAACCTCGGCTCGAACCTCAAGTTCAGTGGCCGGTTTGGAGACGCGGTGCAGACCTGGCGCTCTGGCCTGGAACGGGCCCGCCAGCTCGGCCTGTTGCGGGCTCAGGGTGCCCTTTTCCTTGCGGGGGTCGCCGACGGCCTCACCATGTTCGGGCGGTTGGAAGACGCCCGCGCACTTTTGCAGAGTGCCTCGGTGACAGAGAACCCGCTGGGCCGGGCCCGCATGCTCAATGCGACGGTGTGCATCCACCTCCTGCAAGGGGCGCATTCCAAGGCACGCGAGGCGATCGACGAGTTCTACCGTGTGCTGCCGGAGCGGACGTCTGCCCCAGTGGAGTTCGTTGGCATGCGCGGACTGCAGATGGAGCTGGCGCTCATATCCGGGCGTCTGGACGAGGCAGCCGAACGCGCACTCGACCTCCTCAACGAGGAACGTCCATGGATGGGGCGCTGGATCTGGCTGGCCCTGCTACTGGTGCCGATCGCGGAGGTCGCTGCACGGCTGCGTGTGGAGGCGGTCAGCAACCCGGCCTATGTGGAAGTGGCAACGGCAGTATCGGCAGCCCTGCGACGCCACATCGACCGTATCGATCAGGAGGGCGGCCGCACGCGCTGTCTGGTTGAGCATGTCGCACTGCCGATGTCCCGTGCGGTGCTCGCGGAGGATCACGGGGAGGCGTTCGAGCACTGGCGCACGGCCGTGACCGGAACACGTCGCTTCAGCGCGCGGATCGAACTGATCCGCTCCCTGACCGGGCTCGGTGCGTGCGCGGCAGAGCTTGGTGACCGGGAGACGGCCGAACAGAGCCTGGCCGAGGCGCGCGAGCTGGCCGAGGAGTGCTCTGCCGGGGCTCTACTCCGTGAGGTCATCCGAGTCTCGGAGGAAGCGGGAGTGGCGCTGCCGTCTCCCGGTTGCGGACGCGACAGGGCGGCTTCGCCTGCCTCCTCGGGTGGGACCAGCACTGATCACCGGAATGATCCCCTCGCCGCTCTCACCCCGCGCGAGACCGAGGTATTGGCCATGATCACTCGCGGGCGCACCAATCGGGAGATCGCCAATGAACTGATGATCTCCATCAAGACTGTGAGCGTGCATGTCTCGAATGTGCTGGCCAAACTCGGTGTGTCGAATCGCAACGCCGCGGCGGTGCGGGCGCGGGACGCGGGAATGACGTGAATTCCGGCAGTGGAATAACGAGATAAAAGCCAAATCGGTTGAATCCCCCGAAAACGTCTCGGGGGTGCCGAGTGATCGCTATGTTATGGGCCGATGCGAGCGCGACGCACACGGGGATGAGGCGCGCAAATCCCCTCCAGGCCGTGGATCGAGGCTGTAGCGCGGACCATGTATGGAATAAAGTAGAGGCAGCAACGGCCTCTCGATGCACATCCGCGGCAGCCGAAGTTTCTGTGCGGCGGTGCGCATCGCGCGGGTTCCGAGCGAGCGGAACGCGTGCTGACCGATATCCGGCCACGACGCGCCAGGAAGGAAATCCGTTGTGAGTGGGCACCCCCCCACCCCAGAACCAACGTTGACCGTGGGCGCACGGATCACAGGCGCCCCGATTAAAGTCCTCGTCGTCGATGATCACGCATTCTTCCGGCGCGGGCTCGTGTCCGTTTTGGAGGAGGAGCCCGACATCGACGTCATCGGGGAGTCGGGGGACGGGGAACAGGCCGTGCGCCAGGCAGCCGACCTGCTGCCCGACGTCGTGCTGATGGACGTGTGGATGCCCCACGGCAACGGCATCGAGGCCTGCACCGGCATCAAGAGCAGCGTTCCGGACGCCAAGATCGTCATGCTGACGATGAGCGACGAGGAGGACGACCTCTTCGATGCGCTGAAAGCGGGGGCCACCGGCTACCTGCTCAAGGAGATCTCCATCGACGAGCTGCCCGACGCGGTGCGCGCCGTCGCCGACGGTCAGTCGTTCATCAACCCGTCGATGGCCACCAAGCTCATCGGTGAGTTCACCGCTCTGGCGAAAAAGGACGGCGGGCGCTCCCGAGGACTCCCGGCCCCGCAGCTCACCGATCGCGAGACCGAAGTGCTGCGCCTGGTCGCCCGCTGCCTGAACAACAAGGAGATCGCCGACGAGCTCTTCATCTCCGAGCACACCGTGAAGAACCACGTGCGCAACATCCTGGAGAAACTCCAGCTGCACTCGCGCACGGAGGCGGCGGTGTACGCCGTGCGCGAGAAGATCCTCGACAGCGACCCATGAGCCCGCGGGGTGGCACCGCCGAGCGGCGCCACCCGGCCGCGGACAGGCGTTACAGCGTCGGCAGGTAGCGCTGCAGCTCGTAGGGCGTGACCTGGCGGCGGTAGGACTCCCACTCCGCCTTCTTGTTGCGCAGGAAGAAGTCGAACACGTGCTCGCCGAGCGTCTCGGCGACCAGCTCGCTGTTCTCCATCGCGCGGATGGCCTCGTCCAGGCTCTGTGGAAGCGGCGCGATGCCCAGCGCGCGGCGCTCGGCGTCGGTCAGCGCCCACACGTCGTCCTCAGCTCCGGGCGGCAGCTCGTAGCCCTCCTCGATGCCCTTCAGCCCGGCGGCGAGGATCACCGCGTAGGCCAGGTACGGGTTGCACGCCGTGTCCACCGAGCGGAACTCGATCCGGCTGGAGTTGCTCTTGGTCGGCTTGTACATCGGCACCCGCACCAGCGCGGAGCGGTTGTTGTGCCCCCAGCAGACGTAGGCCGGGGCCTCGCCGCCGGCGCCCGCCGACGCGGCCGCGTTGTCCCACAGCCGCTTGTAGGAGTTGACCCACTGGTTGCACACCGCGGTGATCTCGGCCGCGTGCCGCAGCAGCCCCGCGGTGAATCCGCGGCCCACCTTCGACATCTGGTACTCGGCGCCCGGCTCGTGGAAGGCGTTGCGGTCGCCCTCGAACAGCGACATGTGGGTGTGCATACCCGAGCCCGGGAACTCGGTGAACGGCTTGGGCATGAAGGTGGCGTAGACGCCCTGCTCCATCGCCACCTCCTTCATGACCAGCCGGAAGGTCATGATGTTGTCGGCGGTGGTGAGCGCGTCGGCGTAGCGCAGGTCGATCTCCTGCTGTCCCGGGCCGCCCTCGTGGTGGCTGAACTCCACCGAGATGCCCATGGCCTCCAGCATGTTGATGGCGTTGCGCCGGAAGTCGTGCGCGCTGTTGTGCGGCGTGTGGTCGAAGTACCCGCCGGAGTCGTTGGGCTCGGGGAACGCGCCCGGCTCCGGCTTGTTCTTCAGCAGGTAGAACTCGATCTCGGGGTGCGTGTAGAAGGTGAACCCGAGGTCGGAGGCCTTGCTGAGCTGGCGCTTGAGGACGTGGCGCGGGTCGGCGTAGCTGGGGCTGCCGTCCGGCATCAGGATGTCGCAGTACATGCGGGCGGTGCCGTGCGGTTCGTTGCGCCACGGCAGCACCTGGAAGGTCGAGGGGTCGGGCTGCGCCAGCATGTCGGCCTCGTAGACCCGGGCGAAACCCTCGATGGCGGAGCCGTCGAACCCGATGCCTTCGCTGAACGCCGCCTCCAGTTCCGCGGGAGCGACCGCAACCGACTTGAGGTACCCGAGCACATCGGTGAACCACAGCCGGACGAACCGGATATCGCGCTCCTCCAAGGTCCGGAGCACGAACTCCTGCTGTCGATTCACGGCTCACCTTCCTCGTGTTCGCTCCGACGGCGTCCCTGAGCCCCCGCGTCGCGTCTCCGGGGCGAACGGGAGCAGGAGACACCTGTATGGTCCAGTCTGCCTTGCCGAGGTTTCCGGCACATTAACGCAGCTCCCACGTGCGACATGTGCGGAGATCGCGCCCGTGTACGCATTATCACAGCTCGGCCCGCAGCGGGGGTGCGCGGCCCGGCCGCCGACACCGTAGTCTCAAGGTGTGGCACAGTTGAGGATTGCAATGGCGCAGGTCAACCCCACAGTTGGTGACCTGGAAGGTAACTGTCGGCTCGTTGTCGACTACGCGCGTCGGTCCGCCGAGGCAGGCGCCCATCTCGTAGTGTTCCCCGAGATGATCGTCACCGGCTACCCGGTGGAGGACCTCGCGCTGCGGAAGTCGTTCGTCTCCGCCTCCGTGAAGGCGACCCACGACCTCGCCGAGCGGCTCGCCGCCGAAGGCCTGGGCGACCTGCCGGTCATGGTCGGGTTCCTGAACCGGCGCGAGGGGCTGGGCGCGCGCTTCGGCCAGCCCGCGGGCGCGCCGCAGAACTCCGCGGCGCTGCTCCACCACGGCCGGGTGCAGCTCACCTCGGCCAAATACCACCTGCCCAACTACGGGGTGTTCGACGAGTTCCGCAACTTCGTCCAGGGCGACACCCTGCCGGTGGTGCGGCTGCACGGCGTCGACATCGCGTTCGCGATCTGCGAGGACCTGTGGCAGGAGGGCGGCCCGGTCAAGGCCGTGCGCGAGGCACAGGCCGGCATGCTCATCACCCTCAACGGTTCGCCCTACGAGCGGGACAAGGACAACGTCCGGCTCGAACTGTGCCAGCAGCGGGCCCGCGAGATCGGCGCGGCCGTCGCCTACGTCAACATGAGCGGCGCCGAGGACGAGCTGATCTTCGAGGGCGACTCGCTGATCGTGGACTCCGACGGCGAACTGGTGGCGCGCGCCCCGCAGTTCGAGGACGCGCTGCTCGTCACCGACCTGCGGCTGCCCGAGGCGACCCAGGTGTCGCCCCCCTCCAGCCCGATAGACGGCATCCGCATCGTCCGGCACACCGTCTCCAGCCGCCCGGTCGCCCCGTACGAGCCGATGGAGCCGGTGCTGACCCCGCGTCCGGACCCCACGAACGACATCGGCGAGGTCTACCACGCGCTGGTCACCGGTCTGCGGGACTACGTCGCCAAGAACGGCTTCACCACGACCATGGTCGCGCTGTCCGGCGGTATCGACTCCGCGGTGACGGCGACCATCGCCGCCGACGCGGTGGGCGCCGAGAACGTGCACTGCGTGCTAATGCCCAGCAAGTACTCCAGCGAACACTCGGTGGCCGACGCCGAGGAGCTGGTCAAGCGGCAGGGCATGCACGGGCGTACGATCCCCGTCGAGTCCATCGTGGCGGCGTTCGACAACGCGGTCGCGCTCGACGGGCTGGCCGCCGAGAACCTCCAGGCGCGGGTGCGCGGCACGGTGGTGATGTCCCTGTCGAACCAGGAGGGGCACCTGGTCCTGGCCACCGGCAACAAGAGCGAGCTGGCCACGGGCTACTCCACGCTGTACGGGGACTCCGTGGGCGGGTACGCCCCTATCAAGGACTGCTGGAAGACCGTGGTCTGGGATCTGGCGCGCTGGCGCAACGCCGAGGCCGAGCTGAGGGGCGAGATCCCGCCGATCCCGGAGAACTCCATCACCAAGGCACCGAGCGCGGAGCTGCGCCCCGGTCAGTTCGACACCGACTCCCTGCCCGACTACGACCTGCTCGACTCGCTCCTCGACGCCTACATCGGCACCGACAAGGGGTACCTGGAGCTCACCATCGCCGGGTTCGACCCCGAACTGGTGAAGAAGGTGATCCGGCTGGTCGACCGGGCCGAGTACAAGCGCCGCCAGTACCCGCCGGGCCCCAAGATCAGCTCCCGCAACCTCAGCCGCGACCGTCGGGTCCCGATCACCAACCGCTGGACCCCGTGACGGGCTGAGCCGACGTAGCGACGGCCGTTCCCGACGCCCCCGGCATCCTGGGGGCGACGGGGACGGCCGTTGGTCCGCCCGCGCCTTTTTTCCCGCTGGTCCTTTCCCGGTGGTGCTCAGGCCAACAGGCCGAGGTCCCGCGCCCGGGCGCCCGCAGCGCCCCGGTTCGGCAGGTCCAGCTTGGCCAGGATGTTGGAGACATGCACGCTCGCCGTCTTGGCCGCGATGAACAGCTCCCGGGCGATCTCGGCGTTGGTATACCCGCGCCCGAGCAGGCGCAGCACCTCGGTCTCACGCGGTGTCAGCCCAGCCGGGTAAGGGGGAGGCGCGGCCGCGGGGGAGGCGTCCAGCGAGATCCCCAGTCGGCGGGCGAGGTCGGCGGCCCGGTTCGCAAGCACGGCGGCGCCGGACTCCTTGGCGACCGCCGCGGCGGCCCGCACCCACGCCTCGACGTCCGTACGGTCCCCCGCGGCGACGGCGGCCTCGGCCGCGTGCAGCCGTGCGTCGGCCAACCGCAGCCGCAGGGGAGTGCGCTCCCACGCGGCCACGGCCTTCCGCCACGCGGTGAGGACGTCCGCGGCGTCCTGTCGGTCGGCCGCGGCCAGTCGCGCGGCGTAGGCGACGCGGTAGGCAGTCTGGACCGGCCCGATCTCCGGCATCGGCACGGCCACCTCATCCAGGAGCCCACGCACCTCGGCCACCAGCGGTGAGCGCCGCTCCGGGCCGTCGGCCGAGGCGCGGCGCACCGCTTCGGCGATCAGGTCGAGCAGCATCCAGCCGTATCCGCTGGAGAGGGCGAAATCGACCGTGCGCAGCGACTCCCGGGCCAGGGCGAGGGCGCGGTCAAGGGCGTTCTCCGCTATGTCGAGCTCCACGGCGGCCGCGACACCGAGCTGCACAGTGTGGATGCGTGCGGTGGTGAGCGACTCCCGCCCGCCGTCCTTCGCGGCGTACTCCCGGGCCTCCTCGACCTCTCCCAGGGCGAGGGACGCGCGCACGGCGGCTTGGGCCAGGTGGTTCCGGTGCATCGGAACGGGCGACCAGGCG
Source organism: Nocardiopsis rhodophaea (assembly GCF_039530945.1). Taxonomy (NCBI): domain Bacteria; kingdom Bacillati; phylum Actinomycetota; class Actinomycetes; order Streptosporangiales; family Nocardiopsidaceae; genus Nocardiopsis; species Nocardiopsis rhodophaea. Next base: position 290,030 of record NZ_BAAAPC010000003.1, on the reverse strand, counting down.
AGCCCGGTGCGTGCCATCTGCCGCGCGGTCTCCAGGTTGCCGAGGTCGTAGTGGGTCTCGGCGAGGTTGAGCGCGGTGAAGGTGCCGCGCACGCTCATCAGCCCGAGCTCGCGGAGCCGCTCCAAGGAGCAGTCCAGAAGCTCGATGGCCTCCTCGTGCTGGCCCTGCTCGCGCAGGTAGTGCGCGAGGTTGATCAGCGCGCGGGCCTCCAACGACGGGTCGGACATCCGTCGGGCCAGGTCGAGGCCCTCCTCGACGGCGGCCCGCCCCTCCTCGATCTCTCCATCCCCGAACAATGCGGTACCCAGGGTGATGAGCGCGTCGGCTCGGGCGCAGTCGTCGCTCGCATCGGCGCCCCGAGGGGCCATCTCGGAGTACCGGATCGCTTCCTTGGCCAGCTCGATGGCGCGGAGCCCGTCGCGGTCGCCCGCGTTCATGCGGCCCGGGCCCGGCGTGGCGGAGGCCGGCAGCCGCTGCCGGAGCAGGGTCTCGCGGGCGAGGAGGGAGAGCAGGAAGCCGTAGCCGTACGCGTGCTTCGGGTGGACGGCCTGCGCCGCGAAGAGGTCTTCCACGCCGTCGCCGTCGGAGAGCTGGATGCGGGCCTGCGCGCGGCGGCGCAGCAGGATGGCACGGCGGAGCAGATTCTCCTCGTCCAGGGCGTCCTCGGGGATCCCGGCGAGCCCCATGTCGCACAGTTCGCGGGCCCGGCCCACTTGCCCGCCCTCGACGGCGGACGCGGCGGCCATGCTGATGACGTCGACGTGGCTATGGCCCTCCACGCGCTCCTCGGCGTCGGCGACCCGGTCCCACAGTTCGAGGACGCGCTCCAGCATGAGCAGCTCCTCGGCGTAAGCCAGTGCCTCACGCGCGTGCCGCGCGGCCGACCACGCGGCGCTCAGCGCGCGCGGCAGGTCGCTGGCGGCGTAGAAGTGGTGGGCCTGCTCGGTGGCGAGCCGGTCGGCGGGGACGACGCCCGGCAGCGTGTCGAGCGCCTCGGCGAAGCGCGAGTGGAGCCGGGAGCGCTGGCCGGGCAGCAGCTCTGAGTGCACGGCCTCACGTAGCAGCGCGTGCCGGAACCGGTAGCCCGTGCCCTCGATCCGCAGCACGTTGGTGTCGACGACCGCGTGCAGCGCCGCATCGAGCTCGCTCTCGGGCAGGTCGGCGACGTGCGCGAGCAGCTCGTGAGAAATCCGGCCGCCGCTGACCGCCCCGACGGAGGCGACGCGGACGACGAAGCGTGCCCGGTCGTCCAGCCGATGCAGGGAGGCGAGCAGCAGCTCCCGGGTGCCCTGCGGGACATGGTCGGTGCGGACGGCCGAGCAGTCGGTCAGCGACTCGACGAACAGAGGGTTGCCGCCGGTCCGATGGTAGAGCGCGGTCACCTCGTCGGGCGGCAGGGCGCTGCCGCGGATGGCGGCGGCCTGCTCCGCCACCTCCTCGCGGTCGAGCGGCCCCAGCTCCAACCGGGTGACGTTGGGCAGCCGCTCCAGCTCTGGGAGCAGCCGCCGCAGGGGGTGAGTGCGGTGCAGGTCGTCGGCGCGGTAGGTGGCGACGACCTGCACCCCGGGTGAGTCGAGGTTGCGCAGCAGGAACACCAGCAGGTCGCGGGTGGCGTTGTCGGCCCAGTGCAGGTCCTCGATGATCACAGTGAGCCCATCGGGTTCGCACACGGCGGTCAGGAGGCGCAGCACCTGCTCGAAGAGGATGCCGCGGGCCTCGCGGCGCTCGGCCGGCGCGCGGCCGAGCTCGGGGAGGAGACGCGCGAGCTCGTGCTCCCCATCGAGCGCGAGCGCGTCGAAGGGCGCGCGGCCCAGGTCGCGCAGCAGATGCCGGAGCACCGCGACGAACGGGGCGAACGGCAGCCCGTCCACGCCCAGTTCGAGGCAGCCGCCGAACACCACGCGCCCCTGACCTACCTGCGCGGCGAACTCGCTGACCAGGCGGGACTTGCCGACCCCCGCGTCGCCTCCGATGAGCATCGTCACGGATGCCTCGCTCCGCGCGCGGCGGGCGTGGTCGAGCAGGGCGCGCAGCTCGCTGTGTCGGCCGACGAAAACGGGGCTGGTGCCGATGGGGGTCATGTCCCCGAGTATGCCCGGGGCGTGCGGCGCGCCGTCCGCGGCCGTGTCGTGTCGCTGACGCGTCCACGGGGGCATGGGGGATGTGCCGCGGGCCACCGCCTAGCGCCGGGGACCCGTCGCGATGTGCCGCTGCCAGGATTCGGCGGCACCGACGCGACCGAGCCACTGGACCAGCCGCGCCAGCAGCGAGGTGCGTGGGACGGCGGGCGCACTGCGGCCGTCGTGTGCGGCGTGCTCGGCGGCCCAGTGGCGGCGCCGGTCGCGTTCCTCGTCGGCCATCCGCCCCCGGGCGATCTCCCGGGTGATGTCGGGGTGTGTCATGGGTCCGTCTCCTCGGTGGTCGTGGCGATTCGGCGCCGCTGGTGCGGTCCGTTCCGTGCGCTCCTCAGCGTCGGGCTAAGTCCCCCGGGCGCACATGGGGCGGATGCCCTATTCATGGCCGTGACGTGGGGCGCGGTGGCTAAGACCGGGGGGTTGGGCGCGGTGCGGGGCTCAAGCCCGCGTCGTCGCCGCGATGGGGACGGGGGTGCGGACGGGCACCGTGGGGGTGGACGCCGTCAGCCGGTCAGGCGATTCGGAGAACGGTGGCGTGTCGCACTCAGTGTTCTCTCAGATGCGGATAGTTGTCGTAACCAGGGGATTCTCCGCGGGGGAGGGTCACGTGACCGGCTGGAGGGTCAATGGTCGTGAGTCGAGGTTCCGCCCGTCTCAGCGGGGGTCGCGCGGCGGCGCGGTTTGCCGTCGGATTGGCGGGCGTCGCGGTCCTGAGCGGAGCCCTCGCCTTTCCGGCGGAGGCCGGGCGTACGGAGCCGCGGGACGAGGTGGAACAGCAGGAGCAGGGAACTGAGGGGCAGGACCAGCCGGACCAGGGCGAGCCGGATAATCCGGATAATGAGGTCGACCGTTCAGAGCTGCCAGCCCTGTCCGTCGGTGTGCGCGACTCCCTGCACTGGATGGGCCCGGGTGATGAGTCGCAGTACGTGATCACTCTGCGCAACGACGGGGACGAACCGTTCGAGCGCATGCTGCTGTTCCAGAGCCTGATGCCGGAGATGGAGCTCGTCGATGCGGGGGAGGAGGCGACCACCTGGGACGGTGCGGTCGCGTGGGAGGTTTCGCTCGCCCCAGGAGAGGAGATCGTGCGCACGACGAGTGTGCGGCTGGGCGACGTGGACGAGGAAGCGCGGTACATCGGCACCACGGCCTGCGTCCAGCTGGAGCAGGGAGGCCCCCTGGTCGCCTGCGGGACCGACGCCAACCTGGTGCCGCGGGAGGAGCCACAGAACCAGGCTGACCACTCGGATCGCTCGGAGTCGTCGGAGGAGGCGGGGTGGTCATTGGGCGCCGCCGCGCTGGAGGGCTGGCCGCCGAAGTGGAGTCTGGTCGGGGCAGGCGTGGGCGCGGTCATTGGCCTAGGAGTGGTGTTCTTCCTGTGGCGGCGGCGCGTTCGCAGGGCGGCGCGCCACATCCCCAAGCGGGGTCGTCACGCCTGAACCAAGGCTGCGGAAGTGTTATGTCACCATGTCGTGAAACGAGCGCGCATATACTACGCGGCGTAGTAGGCTTGCCGCTATGGACATCGTTTACTCCGCGCTCGTTTTCCTGCACTTCCTGGGTATGGCCGGTATTCTCAGCGGCTTCCTCATGCAGCTCATCACCGGCAACGAGAAGTCTCCCAAGGTCATCCTGCACAGCACGCTGCTGCAGCTGCTGACCGGCCTGCTGCTCGTCGGGCTCGCCGAGATGAACGGCGGGGGGCTCGACCACATCAAGATCGGCGTCAAGCTCGTCGTCGCGCTCGTGGTCGCTATCATCGCCGTCATCAACCTGCGCAAGCCCGCCGCCAACCTCGCTACGGCCGCGGGTGTGCTGACCATCATCAACGTCGGCATCGCTGTCTTCTGGCAGTAGCCGCGGGCGCAGGTGCGCAGGAATACCAGGGCCGGGTCCTCCCCCGCGGGACCCGGCCTTCGTCGTGTCGAAACACCTTTGCGCTCACCGTCATGATCTTGCGCGATCGACCCCGGATGCCAGATCAGCGTTTCCGCACGCCAAGTACGATGCGCGGAGCGTAGCCAAACGTTACGCGGAGCCGGATCCCCGCAGGTCGTTCGGTATTCAAGCGACGCTTTTCGTTCGTGAAAGGTGCGGGAAGTCCGGTCTTCACAGCCGTCGACGCGCTTGCTATCTTCGCGGCACCGTGAAAATTCTTGCGTGTTCTTTCGCGGTTTTCACGGTAGATCCCCCACACGCTCCATCCGCCTAGGAGGCGCGATGAAACCGCGACGACGCCCACTCACCGCGGCTACCGCCCCGACCATCATCGGCGCCGGCCTCCTGCTGGCCGTCACCTCCTCCGCCACCCCCGCACTGCCCCCGACCGCGACCACCCCCGCGCCCGATCTCGCCGCAGCCTCCGCGACCATCGCCCCCGAAACCCAGGGCTCGGTCATCGTCCACCTCTTCCAGTGGCGATGGGAGTCCGTCGCCCGGGAGTGCGCCGACGTCCTCGGCCCGAACGGATACGGCGCCGTCCAGGTGTCCCCGCCCCAGGAGCACGTGGTCCTGCCCAGCGCCGAGGGCGCCGCGTACCCCTGGTGGCAGGACTACCAGGCGGTCTCCTACAAGATCGACAACACCCGGCGCGGTACCGCCGCTGACTTCGCCGCGATGGTGGAGACCTGCCGCGAGAGCGGGGTGAAGGTCTACGCCGACGCGATCGTCAACCACACCACCGGTCCTGGCCGCGGCACCGGCAGCGCGGGCAGCTCGTGGCAGGGCGACGCCTACGCCTACCCCGCCGTCCCCTACACGAGCCGCGACTTCAACGACTGCCGCCACGACATCGCCGACTGGAACGACCCCGACGAGGTCTGGAACTGCGAGCTGCTCGCCCTGCGGGATCTCAAAACGTCTCGACCGAACGTGCGCACGGAGATCACCGACTACCTCAACGGCCTAATCGACCTCGGCGTCGCGGGCTTCCGGATCGACGCCGCCAAGCACATTCCCGCCACCGACCTCCAATCCATCTACGCTGGTCTCCACGACGTTCCCGGCTATGGCGGCCCGCCCTACGTCTACCAGGAGGTCAAGGAGGGCGGCGGCCCCGACTCCATCAAGCCGTGGGGCTACACCCCCCTGGGCGACGTCACCGACTTCCGCTTCCATGCCGCGGTCGGCACCGCAGTCCGCGACGGCCGCCTCAACGGCCTCTTGGACGCGGTGGACCACGACATGGCGGTCGCCGCAGACGAGGCCGTGGTGTTCATCGATAACCACGACACCCAGCGCGACGACGTCTCGATCAGCTACCAGGGCATGGGCGCCCGGCACGACCTCGCCCAGACGTTCATGCTCGCGCAGCCGTACGGCACCCCCAAGGTGATGTCCAGCTACTACTACACCCAAAGGGCCCAAGGCCCGCCCAGCACCGGAACCAAGGACGGCAACCCGGCCGGAGCCCTCACGGCCACCACGGGCTGCGACAACGCCCGCTGGTTCTGCGAACACCGAAACCTCAACGCGATGCCGACCTTCCCCACGGCGGTCGGCTCCACCCCGGCCGCGCCCCGCACCGCCGACGGCGACGCCCGCCTCGCCTTCGACCGGGGCGCCCGCGGATTCGCCGCCTTCAACGCCACCGATACCGCGTGGAGGATGGCCTCACCCACGAACCTGCCCGACGGCACCTACTGCGACGTCGCCAACGGCCCGGCCGCGTGCACGTCCGACTCCGCCACCGCCATCACCGTGGACGAGGGCCAGGTCACCGCCACCCTCCCAGCCAACGGCACCCTCGCCATCCACGTCGACGCCACACCGTCCGCCCCCTCGCCGCAGCCGTGACGCCAACGACCCAGGAGCGGCTAATCCCATCACGCGAAAGAGAAAGAGGGGGGTGGGGCCCACAGCAAGGGAAGCGCTGATCAGCCCTCCTCCGTGGGGCAGGCATCGCCGTACCGGCACCCAGCCGGTACGGCGTTGTGTCGCACACTGGAGAGATCGCTGGCCATGGCGATACAAAAGCCGACCACCAGGGCCACCAGGGACGCCCGGTACACCTATCGGCTTCGCGTGTCGGCCACCTCCGGAACCGCCTTGGCAGCGGAGTGGGACCGGTGCTGCTGGGCGCCGAGGGTGTGCGGCCAGGCCGGGCGCTGGCTTGTGTGACCGCCTGAGCGAGATCCCCGCTTGGTCCTGAACTCCCTCCAGGGAGGGGAAGCAGTCAAAGTTCGTCGTAGAAGACCCGCTCCATCACGGCTCGGGCACGGCGGGTGGCCTGGCGGTAGTCCTGGAGGAGGCGGCCCGCAGGGCCTTCCTCTTCAGCCTCGTCGTCGCGGTAGCCCAGGGCGCCGGCCAGGGCCGAGAGGTCGCGGACCGATGTGGGGATCGAGTCGCCGCCTCGGCCGCGGACCAGCATGATGGCGCCGCGTACGCGGGCGGCCATGCGCCAGGCGACGTCCAGTGTGGCCCCGTCCTCGGCGGTGAGGAGGCCGTGGGCCACGGCCGCGTCCAGCGCCTTGAGCGTGCTGGTGGTCCGCAGTTCGGGCAGCTCGTAGGCGTGGCGCAACTGGATGAGCTGGGCCACCCACTCGACGTCCGACAGGCCGCCGCGTCCCAGCTTGGTGTGGAGGGTGGGGTCGGCCCCGCGCGGCAGGCGTTCGGCCTCCATTCGGGCCTTGAGGCGGCGGATTTCCAGGACGGCCTTGTCGGACACGCCGCCCTCGGGGTAGCGGATGTGGTCGATCAGTTCGGTGAAACGGCGACCCAGGTCCCCGTCCCCGGCGATCGGGGCGGCGCGCAGCAGCGCCTGGCTCTCCCAGGTCGACGACCACCGCCGGTAGTAGGCCTCGTAGGAATCGAAGGTGCGCACCAGCGGGCCGCTCTTGCCCTCGGGCCGAAGGTCGGCGTCGAGCACCAGGGGCGGGTCGTCGGACTGCATCTCCAGCAGTCGGCGCAGCTCATGGATGATCACGTTGGCCTGGTGCGTGGCTTTGGCGGGGTCGGCGCCGGGCAGCGGGTCGTGGACGTAAATGACATCGGCGTCGCTCGCGTAGCTCAGCTCGTTGCCGCCGAAGCGCCCCATCGCGACCACGCACAGCCGCGTGCACGGCTCCTCGCCGAGATCCGCGGCCACCTTCGCCCAGGCGGCCCGCAGGGCCGCGTCGATAGTCACCGTCGCGATCGCGGTCAGCGCCTCGCCGACCGCGTCGATCCCCGACACCTCCAGCAGATCGGCGGCAGCGGTGCGGAACAGCTCGCGGCGGCGCAGCGCACGCACCGCCGCCACGGCCTTCTCCGCGGTGTCGTGCCGCCGCAGCGCGGCGTAGGCCTCGGCGGTGAGCGCCTCCGTGGGGCGCCGGACCAGATCGGCGTCGTTGGCGAGGATCGCCACCGCTTCGGGGGCGCGCAGGAGGAGGTCGGTGGCGTACCTGCTGGTGCCCAGCAGCCACGCCATGCGCTCCGCCACCCGCACGTCGTCCCGTAGCAGCCGCAGGTACCACGGTGTGGCTCCGAGCGCGTCGCTGACCTGGCGGAACCCCAGCAGCCCGGCATCGGGGGCGGGGGAGTCGGCGAACCAGCCGAGCATCACCGGCAGGAGGGTGCGCTGGATGGAGGCGCGGCGCGAGACGCCGGCCGTCAGCGCCTCCAGGTGGCGCAGGGCGCCCTCCGGGTCGGCGAAACCCAGTGCCTCCAGTCGCTCTCCCGCCTGGCTCAGCGTGAGCCGCGCCTCGGTGCCGGGCAGGCGCGCCACCGCGTGCAGCAGCGGCCGGTAGAAGAGCTTCTCGTGCAGGCGCCGGACCTCACTGGCGACGCGCCGCCACGCGGCGGTCAGGTCGGTGACCGGATTGGCGACGTAGCCGAGAGCGCGCCCCAGCCGGCGCAGCTGCTCTGCTCCGTCCGGGGTATCAGGGGAGGGCAGCAGGTGGGTGCGGCGCAGCCGGTGCAGTTGGAGCATGTGCTCCACATGGCGCAGGAAGCGGTAGGCGGCGGCAAGGCCGGCGGCGTCCTCGCGCCCCACGTAGCCGCCCGCAGACAGCGCCTCCAGGGCGGCGAGCGTGTTGCCGGAGCGCAGCGCAGGGTCCGTCCGCCCGTGCACCAGCTGCAGCAGCTGCACGGAGAACTCGATGTCGCGCAGCCCGCCCTGGCCCAGCTTGATCTCCCGATCGGATTCGGCCGCCGGGATGTGGGCGATGACGCGGCGCCGCATGGCCTGCACGTCGTCGACGAAGTGGGGGCGGCTCGCCGCGCGCCACACCATCGGCGCGATCGCCTCGCTGTACTCCCGCCCCAGAGCGGCGTCTCCGGCGATGGGCCGGGCCTTCAGCAGCGCCTGGAACTCCCACGTCTTGGCCCACCGCTCGTAGTAGGCGATGTGGCCCGACAGCTGGCGGACCAGCGGCCCGTTCTTGCCCTCGGGACGCAGCGCGGCGTCGACCTCCCACAGGGTGCCCTCGGCGTCGGTGGCCCCCGGGATGCGCATCATGGCGGAGGCCAGCCCGGTCGCGGCGCGCATGGCGGCCTGCACGTCCTCCACCCCCTCGGCGGGCTCGGCCACGAACACGACGTCCACGTCGCTGACGTAGTTGAGCTCCCGGCCGCCGCACTTGCCCATGCCGATCACGGCGAGGCGGCACAGCTCGGCGTCCCCAGGCGACTGCGCCCGCGCGATGGCCAGCGCCGCGTCCAGGGTCGCGGCGGCGAGGTCGGCGAGCTCGGCCGCGGCGGACTCCAGGCCGATGGCTCCGGTGAGGTCGCGCCCGGCCAGGCGCAGCACACGGCGGCGGTAGGCGACACGCAGCGCGTGCGCGGCGCCGTCGGCGTCATCCGTATCGGCCGCGGCGATCGGCGCCGTGGCGTTGGGGTCGGCGCCGACGGTGTGCAGGAGGCCGGCACGCAGCTCCTCGGGGCTGGGCGTGCGTGCGGCGTCCGCCCCGCGCAGTTCCCGCCAGTCGCCGGGGTGGCGCACCAGGTGGTCGGTGAGCGCTGTGCTCGCCCCCAGCACGCCGATCAGCCGGGCACGCAGATCGGGGTCGTCGTTGAGCGCGGCGCGCAGCTCGTCGGGTTCCGGTTCGCTCTCGACCAGCCGGGTGAGCCCCAGCAGGGCCTGGTCGGGGTCGGCCGCCGCGCTGAGAGCGTCGATGACCTGGGCGTGGGCACCGGGGTCAAGCCCGGCCTCCGTCATCAGACGCGCCGCGCGTGCACCATCACCGAACCCCCGCCGGGCCAGTGCGCCTGCGGTCATTGAGAATCCGTCGCGAGTCGCCACGCTGCCTACCGTAGCCCGCGAGACCTGGAGCGGCGCATGCGGGACTATTATCTGGCGTGAAGTTGTTGAACTGATGTACAACTAGTATCCGAGGCTCATCCAAGGGCCGGTCGCCGGCCCACAGCTCCATCAGCCCCACCGATCCACCCGCGACGTCCCCGCCGGGAGCGCGGACATGAGGGACGGCGGGCAGGCGGCCGACACGCCCCCGCACGCCCCTACCGAGGAGGTTCCGCCATGCCGTGGATACTGCTGCTCGGCGCTATCGCCGCCGAGGTCACCGGAACGATCTCGCTCCGTCTCTCCGACGGGTTCACCAAGCTGGTGCCCTCGCTGGTGACGCTGGCCGGGTACGGGACCGCGTTCTGGTTGCTCGCCCAGGTGCTCAAGCAGGGCATGAACATCGGCGTCGCCTACGGGGTGTGGTCCGCGCTCGGTGTGGCCCTCATCGCGATCATCGGGGCGCTGTTCCTGGGTGAGAACCTGACCTGGGTCCAGATGGCCGGGATCGGCCTGGTCATCGTGGGTGTCCTGGCGCTGGAGATGGGCGGCGCGCATTGAGCGGAATACACGGGAAATAGACGGAGAAAGGGACGGGGCGATGAGCGGCGAGGTAGCGGAGAAGACCGACGGGCGGCGGGCGCGCGGTGAGCGCCGCCGTTCGGAGATCATCGCGGCCACGCTCCGCGTGGTGGAGCGCGACGGCGTGGCCGGTGTCACGCACCGCGCGGTGGCCCGTGAGGCGGAGGTCCCCGCGAGCTCGGCGCTCTACTACTTCGCGACCCTGGACGACCTGCTCGTCGCGGCGCTGACCGAGGCCGCGGACAGCTACGTGCACCGCCTACGCGAACTCGTCGAGGCCGGAGAGGACCCGCTCGACGGACTGGCCGGCATGGTGACCGACTGCGCGGACGCGGCGGGGCGGGCACGCAGCCTCGCCGAGTACGAACTCACCCTGCTGGCGGTACGCCGCCCCGTGCTCCGCCCCATCGCGCGCAAATGGATCGACCTCATGACCGAGGTGGCTGCGGCCTACACCGACGACCCGGTGGCCATCCGCGCGGCCGTCGCGGTCGCCGACGGCCTGTGCATGGAGGCCCTGCTTGAGGAGCGTCCGCTGGACTTCGGTCAAGTACGGGCCGTCCTGCGCTACGTCCTCCGCCTCGACTGACCGTTCTTCCCCTTCTTACCGTCCCACCACTGCTGATCTCGGCGAAGTGCGCCAGGGAGTCGCTGGAATTCCGCGCACTTTCCCGAGGTCAACACGGGGGCGAGCGTTATGCGGCCCCCGATCGCGGCCGCCCTGAAGTGCTGAGATGATGTCTTGCGCCATGACATACCCGCAGCTCTCGTTCCGTGCTCTCCGGGCGGCCCTCTTCGCGGCCGTCTGCGTCGGCATGGCGATGATCGGGCATGTCACAGCGGGCGGGTCCCTGCCGGGCCCCCTGGTCCTCGGCGGCGCCGTCGCGGGGTGCGCACTGCTCTTCACCCCCTTCGCCGGGCGCCAGCGCTCGGCCGGCGCCATCATCGGCGGGCTGCTCGGCGCCCAGGTCCTGCTCCACCTGCTCTTCCACTGCGCGGCACCCGGCACGGGAGCGGCGATCACGGTCACCCCCACCACCGCACTCACCCCCGACGCGTTCGCGCGGTCGCTCGGGCACATGTGCGGCGGCGGCCTCACCAACGGCGACGGCTACGGCTACGGCATGGTCCTCGCCCACGTGTGGGCCGCCCTGGTCACGGGGTGGTGGCTGGCCTCCGGCGAGGAGGCGCTATGGGCCGTGCTGCGGTGGCTCCGGGCCACCCTGCTGTCGCCACTGCTGGGAAGCGGTCCCTACCGCGCCGCCCGGCCTCCGCGCCTGTACGGGCACAGTCCCGTGGTGCTGCTGCGGCCGCGCGTGCTGCGCCATGTCGTCGTCGGACGCGCACCTCCGGCCCTCGTCGCCTGAACCAGCGATCAACCGAACTTGTCATGCGGCTCCGCTCCGCGCCCGACCGCGGGGCGGAGCCCATCGTGCTGAGGACATTCGACTATGCGCATCACCATGCCGCTCGCTGGCGGGCTGGCCCTGCTGGCGGCACTGACCGCCTGCTCCGGGCCGGGGAACCAGCCGGGTGACGATTCGCCCTACACCGGCACGGAGGTCGACGGCGCGTTCACCCTTCCGTCCATCACCTTCACCGACAACAAGGGCAAGGACTACAACCTCAAGGCGGATTCCGAGGGCGTCACCACCGCCGTCTTCTTCGGCTTCACCAACTGCCCGGACATCTGCCCCACGACCATGGCCGACATGGCCCAGGCCGTCGACAAACTGGACCCGGACGAACGGGAGCGGTTCAAGGTGGTCTTCGTCACCGCCGACCCCGATCGGGACGACCCCGAGCTGATCGACATGTGGCTGAGCAGCTTCAACCCGGACTTCACCGGACTCAGCGGGACGCTGGAGGACACCGACGAGGCCGCGAGCGACCTCGGGATCTCCATCAGTCGCCCCGAGGACCGCGAGGGCGACTACCAGGTCGGGCACGGCAGCCAGACCCTCGTGTTCTCTCCCGAGGGCGAGTCCGAGCTCATGTGGAACTACGGGACCGAACCCGACGCCATCGCCGACGACCTGAAACTGCTCCTGAAAGAAGACAACACCCCATGACCGCCACGTTGAAGCGCACCCTCCTGCTGCCCGCCGCGCTGCTTGCCTTCGGCGCGCTGAGCGCCTGCGGCGGACCGGAGGCCGGCGGTGCCGCGGAGCACACCCCCGCGGCCGACCGTGGCTCCGCTGAGCCCTCCATCAAGGTCACGGACGCCACCGTCCGCGTCCCGTCCACCCCGGACGTCACCGCCGGATACCTGACCATCGAGAACACCGGCGGTGCCGACGATGTCCTGACCGGCGTGGCCACGGACGCCGCGAAGGAGGTGCAGATGCACGACACCGTGAACAACGACGGTGAGATGAAGATGGAACAGCAGGACACCGTCTCCGTCCCCGCCGATGACACCGTGAAGTTCGAAAGCGGTGGCCTGCACCTGATGCTCATGGAGCCCACGGGGGTCGCGGACCTCGAAGCGGGTGACACCATCACCCTCACCCTGAGCTTCAAGGAGTCCGGCGACATCGAGACCGAGGCCACCATCGAGGACCCGATGCAGGGCACGGACTCCCAGGACTCGGGTTCCCACGAGGACATGGGCCACGAGGGCGACTGATCCTCCGGCGGACCGGCGGTGGATGGCGGCAACCCGTGCCTTCACCGCCGGTCCGCTTCCCGCCCGACCGCGACCTCCGGCCGGGCGCCGAGCGGGGGCACGAGACGGCGGGAACCAGCGGCGCTTCCGTCTCAGCGCAGCCGCGCGCAGTCCCCGACCCGTACGACGCGGGTGCAGTTCGCGCGGGTCGGCTTCACCACTTCCCCGTTCTCCCGGTCGCTTCGCTCCACCCAGGCACGTGCCGCCTCTGCGCCGCGCCCCGCGGCCATCTGGCGTTCGACGAGCCGCGCCTCACGCGTCGCATCGTCGGCATCCGCGTACCAGAGCTCGGTGAGCAGAGGGCGCACGTCGCGCCAGAGAGGGGCGTCGTCGGCAAGGTAGTTGCCTTCGGTCACGACCAGCCGGACACTCCGCTCGACGACGTGCCGAGCGGCGATGGGTTCGTCCAGCGCGCGGTCGAACCCGGGCACGTAGACGCGGGCCTCCTCGGTGTGCAACCGCCGCAGCAGCGCCAGGTACCCGCGTACGTCGAACGTGTCGGGAGCGCCTTTCCGATGGCGACGGCCGATCCGGTCCAACTGCGCGTTGGACAGGTGGAAGCCGTCCATGGGCACGTAGGCGACGCTGTCCGCCCCGAGCTCCTGGCGGACCTCCTCCACCAGATACCGTGCCAGAGCCGACTTCCCCGCCCCCGGCGGACCCGCGATGCCGAGGAACGCCCGAGGAGCGGCCGTGACGGCCATCGCCCGCGCGTCGGCCACCAGTTTCTCCAGCATGGCCGCCACTCTAAGCTCCGGCACCGACGAGCGGACCGACGGCCCCAAATATCGTCGCCGTAGTCGGGGCTCCGCTCAGTGGTCGGTGTCCTTCGGGTGCCGAGGAGAGGCGTAGACGATCCAGATCGTCCGCGCTTCGTCGTCGATCAGATAGCGACACGCCCGCCGCTGGTGACTGCGTACTCCCACTGTTCGAGGTCGCGGCCCTTCCACCGCCCTGTTCCACGCCTTCCCCGCAGGCGATGCTGGCGTTCAGGCTGCGCTTGGGATCGGGGGTCAGTACGTACCGTGTCAAAGCAGCGGCGCGTATTGGCCAATGCCAGGCGGCACAGTTCTTCCCAACCTCGTACCGCGTCGCTCGTACCGAATCGCACGTCCCATTCATCACTGGGGGGTGGGACAGTCACCCTGTCCCCGCGTTTTGGGCTCATGCGGTGACATCCACCGGACCGAAGTCGCCCTCCATCGGTTCCAGAGCGCGCCGGTATTGCTCAGGATCGGCCTTGATTCGCGCAGTCGCACGCCATCCCGCGATGACTTCTTGAACACTCACGTCCGTGTCCAGTTCGGCTGCGTCGGACAACGCTGCCACGAGTTCGTCGGAGAACTCATGGACCTCGTCCTCTTCCAGGTGGCGGACCCACGGGAAGACGTCGCGTACGGCCAGATGCAGCGAGTGAGTGCCGGGATCCTGCTTTGCCATGGCGAGGAAGATTCGAGATGCCGTGGTGAGTGTCTGGTCTCGCAGATCCTCGCGGTCTGCGGCGATCAGATAGAAGTCAGGTGCGTCACGATGGGTGACGCGGACGCGGCCGAGGCTGGTGGCGCGCTCAGCCACGCTGCGTGGGTTGCGGGACAGGTCAGAGAAGCTGACGGTGTCCGGGCAGCTTGTGCTCATGGATCATAGTCTATTCAGATTGTGTTCTGAAGTCCATGCTCTCAAGTAGAAAGGGCCGCTGTTCCCGCCCTCAGAGCGGGAACAGCGGCCCTTTACGGCGTCGCTGCGGTCAGACCGTGGCTAGCGCGTGGTCTCTAGATGTCGTAGTACAGCTCGAACTCACGCGGGTGCGGGCGCAGGCGGAGGGAGTCGATCTCCTCGGTGCGCTTGTAGTCGATGTAGGTCTCGACGAGGTCCGGGGTGAAGACGCCGCCTTCGAGCAGGAACTCGTGGTCGGACTCCAGGGCCTCCAGGGCTGCGTCGAGGGAGCCGGGCACCTTGTTGATGGCGTCGGCCTCCGCGGGCGGGAGCTCGTAGAGGTCCTTGTCGACCGGCTCCGGCGGCTCGACCTTGTTCTTGATGCCGTCGATACCGGCCATGAGCATCGCGGAGAACGCGAGGTAGGGGTTGGCCGACGGGTCCGGGACGCGGAACTCCAGGCGCTTGGCCTTGGGGTTGGAGCCGGTCAGCGGGATACGGATGCAGGCGGAGCGGTTGCGCTGCGAGTACACGAGGTTGACCGGCGCCTCGAAGCCCGGCACCAGGCGGTGGTAGGAGTTCACCGTCGGGTTGGTCAGGGCCAGGAGCGCGGGCGCGTGCTTGAGCAGGCCGCCGATGTAGTAGCGCGCCATGTCGGACAGCTGCGCGTAGCCGGTCTCGTCGAAGAAGAGCGGCTCGCCGTTCTTCCACAGGCTCTGGTGGCAGTGCATGCCCGAGCCGTTGTCGCCGAAGACGGGCTTGGGCATGAAGGTGACCGACTTGCCCTGCTGGTACGCCGTGTTCTTCACGATGTACTTGTACAGCTGCACCGTGTCGGCGGACTTGAGCATGGTGTCGAAGCGGAAGTCGATCTCCGCCTGGCCCGCGGTGCCGACCTCGTGGTGCTGGATCTCCACGTTCACGCCGGCGTCGATCAGGTTGCGCACCATGGTCGACCGCAGGTCGCTGTAGTGGTCGACCGGCTCGACCGGGAAGTAGCCGCCCTTGTAGCGCGGGCGGTAGCCCAGGTTGGAGCGGCCATTGTCGGTGCCGGTGTTCCAGGCGCCCTCGATCGAGTCGATGTAGTAGAAGCTCGCGTTCTCACGCGTCTCGAAGCGCACGTCGTCGAAAATGTAGAACTCGGCCTCCGGGCCGAAGAACACGGTGTCGGCGATGCCGGTGCCCTTGAGGTACGCCTCGGCCTTGCGGGCGACGTTGCGGGGGTCGCGGCTGTAGGACTCGCGGGTGAAGGGGTCGTGCACGAAGAACGTCAGGTTCAGCGTCTTGTGCTCACGGAAGGAGTCCACGACGGCGGTGCTGAAGTCCGGGAGGAGCAGCATGTCCGATTCGTGAATGGCCTGGAAGCCCCGGATGGAGGAGCCATCGAACATCAGGCCCTCGTCGAAGGTGCCCGCGTCGATGTTCTCGATCGGGAGCGTGAAATGGTGGGTGGACCCGAACAGGTCCGTGAACCGGACGTCGAGGAACTTGACGTCCTCGGTCCGGGTGAAGGCCAGAAGCTCTTCGGCGCTGCTGAACAAAACATACCTCCGTGCAGGTGTAAGAGGCCGCGCGGGGAGAACCTCCGCACCATCGCGGGCATGTTCGAACCTCGCCGCCTCCCGGCTACATCCTTGACGCTAGGAGGGGGCCGTTTCCCCGCCATGTCTCCCCTGTTTCCTGCATGTTACGGGGTCGGTCGTTTTCCCTGCCTAAGGCGCACATGCGCGGGTACACGGCATACGCCCTGATAATGGTAGGCCCATCCGAGCCGACGCGCTGGCGGCCACGTGGGCCGCACCAAGGGCGGACGCGAGCAGGGTGGAGCCGCCGATAACGTTGTCACCATGGGAAACATGGGCGGCACGGAGGACGTGGAGTTCCGCTACCGGGGCAACCGGCTGGGCATGCCGGAGGAAGGGCCGGGTTCCGTCCCCGGCGTGGGGCGGCGCTTGCTGGGGGTGTTTCTGGACTGGGTCCTGTGCGTGGGCGTGGCGTCCATGGTCGCCGGGGTGTCCCCGGCCGACCCGCAGGCCGCCAACAGCGTCTCGGGCCTAGCCCTGCTCGTCTTCGCCGTCTACAAGATCGTGCTGCTGACCCTTATCGGCACGACCGTCGGCAAGCGCATCGTAGGCGTGGGCGTCGCCGCCACGGGGGAGCGGGCGCTGCCCTGGGCGGTCGCGATGACGCTGCGCACCGTGCTGCTGTGCCTGGTGATCCCCGCCGTCATCTACGACCGCGACCTGCGGGGCCTGCACGACCGGGCCGCCGGGACCGTGAGTCGGCGGTACTGACCGTACGGGCGGAGCGACGGGATCCGGCAGGGGGAAATTTTGCCCGCCCTTTGGCAGACCGCTTGCCGCCGGTTAACCGATGATCGACCGCCGCGTAACACGGCGAGCCGCGTAACACGGTCGTGGGGAGAGCGTCACACGGAAAGAGGGCGAAAGACAGAGCGAGCGGGTGGCGCCGATCCGATTGGATCCGCGCCACCCGCTCGCTCTGTCCCTCGTGCTGGTTCTGGCGATCAGCCCTGCGCCTTGGGACCCTTCGGCATCCGCATGCCCTTGGGCATCGGCCCCTTGGGCATCTGGATGCCGGCGGGAAGCGCGCGAAGCCGGTAGCGGAGTTCGGCGACCTCGGCCTTGTCGAGGTTACGGGGAAGCTTCATGACGTGGCGCTGGAGCTTGGAGACCGGGACCTGGTCCGCACCGTTACCGACCTGCAGGTCGTAGATCGGGGTGGTGGCCGCGACCCGCGCCACGCGCTTCTTCTCTCCGGCGATGAGGCCGCGCAGCCGCGACGGGTCGCCCTCGCCCACGAGCACGACGCCCGGCCGGCCCACCGCCCGATGCACGACGTCCATCTGCCGGTTGGCGGCGACACCCGGTTCGACCGTCCAGTCGCCGCGCATATTGTCCAGCACCGCCATGCCGGCGCCGAGGCGCCCGTCCAGCATCTGGTACTGGACGCGCTGCGCGGAGCGGGTGAAGAAGATGAATCCGGCGAGGAAGCCGACGGGAATGCCCAGGGTGATCCAGTACAGCCAGGCCCCCGTGAGGAAGCCTCCGATCACGGAGATCGCGAGCACGGAGACGAAGATCCCGACGGAGATCGGGATGGTCTTCGGACTCTGCTGGTGCACGACCTTGGCGACCATGCCGATCTGCTTGAACCTGCCGGGCCGCTTCTCCGCGCCGCCCTTGCCCTTGGCGTCGGTGGCCTGGGGTGTGTTGTTGTCCTTGGGCTTGTTCGCCATGACGTCCAGGATATGTCTCGCGGGGGAGCGAACGTGAAACGGCGGCCGAGGGCCGCCGTCTCAGCTTGATTACGTTGTCCGGATTGTCGGAGTTGGAGTCGGGGTCGGGGCGGCGTCCGGGGCGTGTTCTAGGCGTGTACCGCGGCGCCGGACGCGGCCGCCGCCTCTCGCTCACGCTTCTCGATGGCCTGCTTGTACAGTCGGCCCGCCCGGTAGGAGGAGCGCACCAGCGGTCCCGACATGACACCGGCGAAGCCGATCTCCTCGGCCTCGGCCGCCAGATCCGCGAACTCCTGCGGCTTCACCCACCGGTCGATCGGGTGGTGCAGCTTGGAGGGGCGCAGGTACTGGGTGATGGTCAGCAGGTCGCACCCGGCCTCGTGGAGGTCGCGCATGGCCTGGGAGATCTCCTCGCGCTCCTCGCCCATACCCAGGATCAGGTTGGACTTGGTGACGAGGCCGTCGGCGCGCGCCTGGGTGATGACGTCCAGCGAGCGCTCGTACCGGAAGCCGGGCCGGATGCGCTTGAAGATCCGCGGCACCGTCTCGATGTTGTGCGCGAGCACCTCCGGACGCGACCCGAACACCTCGGCCAGCTGGTCGGGGTCGGCGTTGAAGTCCGGGATCAACAGCTCGACACCGGTGCCGGGGTTGAGCTCGTGGATCTTGCGGACCGTCTCCGCGTACAGCCACGCGCCGCCGTCGTCGAGATCGTCCCGGGCGACACCGGTGACCGTGGCGTACTTCAGTTCCATCGTGCGGACCGACTCGGCGACCTTCAGCGGCTCGCGGCGGTCCAGGGCGGTCGGCTTGCCGGTGGCGATCTGGCAGAAGTCGCAGCGACGCGTGCACTGGTCGCCACCGATGAGGAAGGTGGCCTCGCGGTCCTCCCAGCACTCATAGATGTTGGGGCAGCCCGCCTCCTGGCAGACCGTGTGCAGACCCTCGCGCTTCACCAGCGAGTGCAGCTCGGAGTACTCCGGCCCCATCTTCGCCTTGATCTTGATCCACGGCGGCTTCTTCTCAATGGGGGTCTCGCTGTTGCGCGCCTCGATGCGCAGCAGTTTGCGGCCCTCAGGAGCGATGGTCAACGCGGGCCCTTCCTTTCCTCATCCACGCTGGGGAGGTCGTCGTGATGCTCGTACGGGGTCAGACGGTGGCGGCGGGCTCGGGCACGGCCTCAGACGCAGGCGCGGCGGGCTCGGGGACACCGTCGTGGTGGCTGTAGGCAGGAGCATCGAGAACTTCGGCCAAGTGTCGCTCGGTGATCGCCAGCACGTCGGCCACGCGCACATCGCGTCCCAGCTCGCGGGAGATCGACGTGACTCCGGCGTCGGAAATCCCGCACGGAACGATGCGGTCGAACCAGGACAGATCAGTATCGCAGTTCAGGGCGAATCCGTGCATCCCCACGCCGCGCGCGATCCGGCACCCAATGGCCGCGATCTTGCGTTCGGTGAGGCCGCGCTCGGGGTCGGCGTCGAGCCATACCCCTGTGCGGCCCTCCACGCGCTTGCCGGTGAGCCCGAACTCCGCGATGGTGCGGATGATCGCTTCCTCCAGCATGCGCACGTAGGCGATGACGTCGATGGGGTCCTTGAGCTTCACGATCGGATACACGGTGAGCTGGCCGGGGCCGTGCCAGGTGATCTTGCCGCCGCGGTCGATGTCGAAGATCGGTGCTCCGGGATCGGTCAGCGGACGGTCCCACCTGCCGGTGCGCTTCCCGGCGGTGTACACCGGCTCGTGCTCCAGCATCAGGACGGTGTCGCCGATCCTGTCGGCCACCCGGTTCTCGTGGATCCGCTTCTGCAGGTCCCAGCCCTCCTGATAGGGGACCGGGTCATCACCGAGCCAGGCGAAGACGAGCTCACTCATAGATCCCACCTTATGTCCCGGCGGGTGGTGCGGGCGATGTCGGATAGGGCACGTCCCGGCCACCGTTTCGCGCGTTCCAGAACGGAATAACGCAGGGCGGGCGGGTGTTCGCCGCGCCTTTCCCTGGGCGGCTCCATCCGCGGGTGCCGACTCCTCCGCCCACGCGAGTGGCTCAGACGCGATCCTGCGCCACTAGAGGATGTCGGCCAACGCCTGATCCAGTTCCGGGTGCCGGAAGGCGTAGTCGGCCTCCAGCAGCCGACGCGGGCGCACACGCTGGTCGACCAGCGCGGCTTCGTCGGCGAACTCGCCCAGCGCCGACCGCATCGCGAAGGCCGGCACCGTCAGGAACGTCGGGCGACGCAGGGCACGCCCCAGAGCGGCGGTGTACTCGGCGTTGCTCACCGGCTCGGGCGCGCACAGGTTGACCGGTCCGGTGAGCTCGGGGTGTTCGAGCAGAAACCGGATCGCTCCCACCTCGTCGGCGACGGAGATCCAGCTCATGTGCTGCCGCCCGTCGCCCAGGCGCCCGCCCAGCCCCATGCGGAACAGCGGGAGCACCTTGCCCAGCAGTCCGCCCTCGCTGGACAACACGACGCCGCTGCGCAGATAGGCGACCGAGATCCCGGCCTCCTCCGCCGCTGTGGCCGCGGCCTCCCAGGCACTGGCCACCTCGGCGAGGAAACCGTCACCGTGCGGCGAATCCTCATCGGCGACCGTCGAACCGGTCTCCCCGTAGTAGCCGATGGCCGACGCGGACAGCAGCCGGGGCGGCGGCTTGTCCATGTCGGCCAGCGCCCTGCACAGCGCGCGGGTGCCGTTGACCCGGCTGTCGTAGATCTGCTGCTTGTACTCGGGTGTCCAGCGGGCGGGGCCCAGTGGCGCGCCGGCGAGGTGCACCACGGCGTCGACGGCGCGGAGCGCGTCGGTCTCGACCTCGCCCCCCACCGGATCCCAGTACGCCTCTTCGTGCCCGGGCGGCGACGTCGACGTGTGTCGGACCAGACGCACCACCGTATGCCCATCCACGGCCAGGGAACGGCGTAAAGCCGTCCCGACCAGCCCCGATGCCCCCGTGATAGCGATTCGCATGCAACTGTTCGTACCCGGGCCGACGAAAAATCATTGCCCAGTTCCGCAGAACGCCTGCGCGCGACCGCCCAGGGGCTTACTTTGGGTACAGGGCAAGGAACTCCCTGCGACGAACAGGGGGTGAAACCGGCCGGGGTGCTCGCGAGCCGCGGCCGATCCTCAGCCCGAAGACCTTTGGTGATGGGGATCACCAGGGGGATGGTGAATGGTGGGGTAAAAGGTGGGGCGGTACCCAACCCGGGTACCGCCCCACTGCCGTTGCCCCCGGTCGCGTGCCAATCACGCACGCGACCCGGCCCCCGCCCCGCCGAGCGCGCCGCGCGCGCTCCGCCGGACGGGAACCGGGTTCGCGGCGGCTCCTTAGGCCAGGCCCAGCTCCGCCTCGAAGGCGCCCTCTTCCAGGCGCTCCTTGACGTCCTGCAGGAACCGGCCGGCGTCGCCGGTGTCGATCAGGCGGTGGTCGTGCGTCAGCGCGAAGTAGACCATCGAGCGGACCGCGATGACCTCCCCCAGCTCCGGGTCCTCCATGACGACCGGCCGCTTGACGACGGCACCGGTGCCGAGGATGGCCACCTGCGGCTGGTTGATGATCGGGGTGTTGAACAGCGCGCCGGACGCTCCGGTGTCGGCCAGCGTGAACGTGCCGCCGCTGAGCTCGTCCGGGTTGAGCAGACCCGTGTGCGCCCGCTCGCTGAGGTCGGCGATCTTGCGGGCGAGCCCGCCAAGGTTGAGATCACCGGCGTCCTTGATCACCGGAGCGAGCAGGCCCCCCTCGGTGTCGACGGAGATGCCGAGGTTCTCGATCGAGTGGTAGGTGACCTCGTAGGTCGAGGTGTCGATGACCGCGTTGAGCTTCGGGTGCGACTTCAGCGCCTCGACAGCGGCCAGCGCGAAGAACGGGAAGAAGTCCAGCTCCACGCCCTCGCGCGCCGCGAACTGCTCGGCGGCCTGGTCGCGCAGCCGCGCGATGTTGGTGACATCGACCTCGACGACCTGCGTGATTTCGGCGGAGATGCGCAGCGACTCGGCCATCTGCTCGGCGATGCCCTGGCGCAGGCGCGACATCTGCTCGGTGCGACCGCGCAGCGTGGTGTCGACCTGCACCGTGCGCTTCGGCGCGGCGGCGGCCGGAGCCGGAGCGGCGGCGGGAGCGGCCGGGGCCTCCTTCAGCTTGCGGGCCGCCTCCAGGACGTCCTGCTTGCGGATCCGGCCCCCGACGCCGGTGCCCTGCACCTGGCTCAGGTCGACGCCGTGCTCGCCGGCGAGCTTGCGCACCAGCGGCGTGACGTAGGCCTCGGTGACCGCGTCGGTGCCCGACGCCTGGCCGGTGCCGCTGATGGTCTCCACGTCCACCGGCGGGGTGGCCTCCTCGCGGCTGGCACGCGGCGCGGCCGGCTCCGCCGGAGCCGGGGCGGCTGCGGGAGCCGGAGCCGGAGCCGGAGCCGGCGCCGGAGCCGGTTCGGGCTCTGGGGCGGGTGCGGGCTCGGGCGCCCGCTCGGGCTCGGCAGTCGGCTCGGGCTGCGCCTCCTTGGCCGCGGGCGCAGCTTCCGCCGCCGGAACGTCACCGGCCTCGCCGATGATCGCGATCTCCGTGCCGATGTCGATGGTCTCGTCCTCGGCGACGAGGATCTTGGTCAGCACACCCGACGCGGGCGACGGGATCTCGGTGTCGACCTTGTCGGTCGACACCTCAAGGAGCGGCTCGTCGGCCTCGACGGTTTCGCCCTCCTTCTTCAGCCACTGGGTGACGGTGGCCTCGGTGACGCTTTCGCCCAGCTCGGGCACTGTTACGGAAGTCGGCATGGGTTCCTCTTGGAATTGACGTGCTTCGACACGCGAGAAACGGGGTGGGCCGCGGCCCACCCCGTCGCCGTGTCAGTCGTGGACGTGCAGCGGCTTTCCGGCGAGGGCGAGGTGCGCCTCGCCGAGCGCCTCCGACTGGCTCGGGTGCGGGTGGATGAGCTGCGCGACCTCCGAGGGCAGCGCCTCCCAGTTGTAGATGAGCTGCCCCTCGGCGATGAGCTCGCCCACACGGCTGCCCACCATGTGCACGCCCAGGACCGGCCCGTCCTTCTCGGCGATGACCTTGACCGCACCCTGCGTCTGCAGGATCTGGCTCTTGCCGTTGCCGCCGAGGTTGTAGTTCATCTCGACGATGTCGTAGCCGCGCTCCTTGGCGGCGGTGGAGGTGAGGCCGACCGAGGCGACCTCGGGCTCGCAGTAGGTGACCCGCGGCACGCCGTCGTAGTCGATGGCCGGCGGGTTGAGCCCGGCGATGCTCTCGGCCACGAAGATGCCCTCGGCGAAGCCGACGTGGGCGAGCTGCAGGGTCGGGATGAGGTCGCCCACGGCGTAGATGTTGCCGACACCGGTGTGCAGGTTCTCGTCGACCTTGACGAAGCCGCGCTCCAGCTGGACGCCGGCCTCTTCGTAGCCCAGGCCCTCGGAGACCGGGCCGCGGCCGATGGCGACGAGCAGCATCTCGGCATCGACCGTCTTGCCGCCCTTGAGGGTGACGTTGACACCGGCGTCGGTGGTCTTCACGCTCTCGAAGGGGGTGTTCAGCTCGTAGGAGATCCCGCGCTTGCGGAATGCCCGCTCCAGCAGCTTGGAGCTGGACTCCTCCTCGACCGGGACCAGGTGCGGCAGGGCCTCGACGATGGTCACCTCGGCACCGAAGGAGCGGTACACGCTGGCGAACTCGACACCGATGACGCCGCCGCCCAGCACGACCACGGACTTGGGCACGCGGTCGAGCTTCAGGGCGTCGTCGCTGGTGATGACCTTCTCGCCGTCGATGTCCAGGCCGAGCGTCTTGGGCTGCGAACCGGTGGCGAGGAGGATGTTGCGGCCCTTGTAGGCCGTGCCATCGACGGTGACCTCGTCGGCCCCGGTGAGCTTGCCCTCACCCTCCACGACGGTGATCTTGCGGGCCTTGACCAGGCCGGACAGGCCCTTGTACAGGCCGCCGATCACCTTGTCCTTGTACTTGTGGACGGCAGCCATGTCGATGCCGTCGAAGGTGGCCTTGACCCCGAAGGTCTCGCTCTCCTTGGCGGAGTCCGCGACCTCAGCGGAGTGCAGCAGCGCCTTGGTTGGGATGCAGCCCTTGTGCAGGCAGGTACCGCCGAGCTTGTCTTTCTCGATCAGGAGGACGCTCAGGTTGAGCTCGGCAGCGCGCAGCGCCGCCGCGTAGCCGCCGCTGCCGCCGCCCAGGACGACGAGGTCGAAGGTGCCGCCGCTCT
Organism: Nocardiopsis rhodophaea; assembly: GCF_039530945.1. Classification (NCBI taxonomy): domain Bacteria; kingdom Bacillati; phylum Actinomycetota; class Actinomycetes; order Streptosporangiales; family Nocardiopsidaceae; genus Nocardiopsis; species Nocardiopsis rhodophaea. Next base: position 266,299 of record NZ_BAAAPC010000003.1, on the reverse strand, counting down.
CACTCACGGGAAGGACACTCCTTGTTGCAGGTATGGATAAACGTGGGACCATCCCCGCGGTAGCGGGGAGCACGTTGTTCTGACATAACAACGCGGCCGAACGCGTGTCTCATCCGGCCGCGTGCCGGATCATCCCCGCGGTAGCGGGGACCGCGCTATTCAGTTCTCGTCGGTTCAGTTCTTGTCGGTGGCGAACGTCTCGGCGATCCGCACCAGGGTGCGCGTCGCCGAACCGGTGCCGCCCTTGGGTGTGTACCCGAAGGGCGCGCCCTGGTTGAAGGCCGGACCGGCGATGTCGATGTGGGCCCACCGCTGGCCATCGGCGATGAACTCCTTGAGGAAGATGCCCGCGGTGAGCATGCCGCCCCAGCGCTCGCCCGCCACGTTGGCGATGTCGGCGACCGTGGAGTCCAGGCCCTTGCGCAGGTGGTCGGGGAGGGGCATCGGCCACGCCGCCTCACCGGCCGCCGCCGCCGCGGCGACGACATCCTCACGGACGGCCTCGTCGTTGGCCATCACCCCGAACAGCCGGGTGCCGAGCGCGACGAGCTGCGCGCCGGTCAGGGTGGCGACGTCGACGATCAGGTCGGGCCCGTCCTCGTGCGCGCGGACCAGCGCGTCGGCCATCACCAGGCGCCCCTCGGCGTCGGTGTTGAGCACCTCGACCGTCTTTCCCCCGTAGATCGAGATCACGTCGGAGGGACGCTGCGCGTTCCCGCCCACCATGTTCTCCGCGATCGCCAGGTAGGCGACGACGTTGACGGTCGGCTTGAGCAGCGCGATGCTCCGCATCGCCGCCAGCACCGCCGCGGCACCGCCCATGTCGGACTTCATCCAGTCCATGGACGAGGCGGGCTTCAGCGACAGGCCACCGCTGTCGAAGGTGATGCCCTTGCCGACGAAGGCGACGGTCGTGCTTGCCTCGGGGTGGCTGTAGGCGAGGCGTACCAGCCGCGGCGGGTTGCTCGACCCCTGGCCGACGCCGACCAGGCCGCCGTATCCGCCGTCGGCGAGCGCGTGCTCGTCGAGCGTCTCGATCGCGAGCCCGGTCTCCCGGGCGACCTCCTCGGCGGCACCGGCCAGGTCCTCGGGGACGAGGTCGGCGGGCGCGGTGTTGACGAGATCACGGGCGAGGTTGGTCGACGCGGCGAGGATCTCGGCGCGGGCGGCGGTCTCGGCCGCGCCCTCAGCGGAGCTGATCACCGACAGCTCCAGCGGCGCCGGGGCGTCATCCTCGCCGGTGCGGTAGCGGGTATAGGAGTAGCCACCGAGGAGCGCGCCGATCGCGACCGCACCGGCCTGCTCAGCGGTGTCGGCGGGCAGCGCGAGTCCGACGCGGACCCGCTTCTGGCGCTCGCGCAGTGCGGCTCCGGCGGCGCGGGAGAGGAGATCGAGGTCGATCGCTGCTCCGGCGGAGGGGGCGTCGTCCAGTCCGACCGCGATCACGACCGGGGCCTTGACGGCTCCCTGGGAGGGGAAGGTGTGCACCTCCTCGGGCTTGCCGCTCGCTCCCAGCAGCGACAGGGTCGTGGCGAGGCCGCCGGGGAAGGCGGCATCGACGGCGTGAGCGCCCGACGCGAGCTCCGGACCCTCGGGGCCGGAGTGGTAACCGACGACTACAGCGTCGGCGTCGAGCGAACAGGGGGATTCCGTTATGACTGACAGCGACGTGCTCACGGAGTCGATGCTAGTCCTTATGGCACGCCGCCGGGCACGGCGCACCCGGTATGCCGATTCACGGGATCAATCAGCGGCGGAGTTGCACGGACCGCGAAGATCGGCGGTTCTTTCCCTCGGGGCCGGCCGGTGTTTCGCGTCCGCGGCCCACACGCGAGTGGTTTCGTGGGCTCCGCGTTCTCCCCTGTCACCGGCGCTGCGGCGGCCCCGCGCCGACGCGGGCGCCGCCCACCGCTGCCCACCGAACGGCGGATCCGATCCGCGAGCGGGCGTTCGGCACGGCCCATCGCCAGGACCCATGGCCGCGCCCGCGGTGTGAACAAATGTGATGATGGCGACAGAGCGCTGCCGTGGGGCGGTGTACCCGACGTCACCACGGCGAATGTCGGGGCGCCCCGGCCGCTGTCCGTGGCTCCCCGGCCACGTGGCTAGAGCGCGGCGACCCCGGTGAGGAGCGCGGCCGTGGTCGCCGTCTCCGACAGCGCACCGAGGACGTCTCCGGTGATCCCGCCCAGGCGGCGCCGCGCGTGGCGCAGCAGCCCGAGGGCGATGGCGAGGCCGACCGGGACCGCCAGCGCACAGCCGAGAACGAACCACCCGCCCTCGGCCCACCCCAGGAAGGCGAGGAGGGGGACGACCGCGGTGCCCAGCCCGGCCGCCCACCACGGGACCGTCCCCGCGACGAACGCTCCGAGCCCCTCGGGGCGTGCCGCCGGGACGCGGGGTGTGCAGGCCCAGGTGATCGCCAGCCGCCCGGCGGCCACCGCCGTGAGCAGTCCGGCGACCCCCGTTAGCGGTGCGGCCTCGGCGAGCCGCCCTACCGCCAGCACTTGGATGAGCAGGACCAGCACCAGCGTGATCACACCGAAGGGTCCGATATCGGAGCGCTTCATGATGTCCAGCGCGCCGTCGGCGGGCCGCGCGCTGCCGAGCCCGTCAGCGAGGTCCGCCAGCCCGTCCAGATGCAGCCCTCGGGTGAGCAGCGCCAGGGCGCCCACCGCCAGGGCCGCGCTCAGCAGCGGGGACAGCCCCACCGCGCCCGCCAGGAGGAGCACCCCCGCGGCGGCGACCCCGATCACCAGCCCGACGGCCGGCGCCAGCGCCATCGCCCACCCCGCGACCGCGCGGTCGACCCTCTCCACCCGCACGGGAATGACGGTGAGCGTCCCGACCGCCATCCGCGCCCCGTCCGCCCCGTCGGCGAGGGGGCGGATCCCCGCGGTCACGGCAGCTCCAGGACCCGGCCGACGGTGACGAGGGCGACCTGCTCCGACTCGGCGGCGAGGCGCTGATTGAGACGGCCGAGCCGATCCCGGAACAGGCCGCCGCTGACCGTGGCCGGGACGACCCCCGACCCGACCTCGTTGGTCACCGCGACAATGCGGGCGGAGCAGCGCCGCCACGCGTCGACGAGCTCGTCGATCCGCTCCTCCAGAGCGGACTCGGCGCCGGTCGGGGGCGTCTCCCGCCACATGCCGCAGCGCTCCATCATCCCGGCCAGCCAGGTACCCACGCAGTCGAAGAGCACGGCCCCCGTCGCACGTTCCAGGACCGTGGCGGCGTCCAGCGACTCCTCCGTCTTCCACCACGACGGACGGCGCCGCCGATGCAGGTCCACGCGGCCCGCCCAGTCGTCATCGCCCTCGGCCGCCGGGCCGGTGGCGAGGTAGGTGACCTCGGGTTCGCCGAGGAGGCGCAGCTCGGCCTCGGCGGACTTGCCGGAGCGGGCGCCACCGGTGATCAGGACCCGGTGCGGCCCGCGGATGCGCGCTCCCGGCCACGAGGCCGGAGGGCAGTGGAGGTCCTGGCCGTCGGAGGGCGCCGAGGCCGCCCACAGCCGGGCACGGCGTTCGAACTCAGCGGGGGAGGGGACCCGGTGGTCCCCGCCGACCGCGAGTACCGCCGTGGTGACACCGACGATCCCGGCCCGACGCAGTGCGCCGATGGTCTGCGGGGACGCGACGACATCCACGATCGCCACGTCGACCTCGTGCGTGCCGTGGCCGCGGCCGTCCGCGGCCGCGTCGGCCGGAGCATCGGTGGCCGCGTACAGCAGCCGGCCCCCGTCGGGCCCCTCCACCCGCGTGCCATAGGGCGTGTCGGTGACGGAGTACCCGGCGGGCGGCGGGGTCGCCGTGCCCACACCGGGGTCGCGGAGGGTGAACGCGTCATCGACGGTGATGCGCAGGGGCTGCCGCCGATTCTCGACGGCGCGGTTGCACGACGCGCATCGGCAGTTGGGAGCCGGCCACCCGGCGGGACCGGAAGTGCCGGAAAGTCGGATTCGCACGCCCGATAGTTAACCTCATCACGCCTCCCTTGTGCCGTTAGGCTCGGCACGACCAACGGTCGGTGTGAGAGAGGCGATACACGATGGCGTGGAGCTGGCGCTACGAGGCGGGCAATGGTACGTCCCTGGACGACGACGAGCTGCCCGGCGAACTCTTCACCTCCCGCGGCGACGCGGAGAGCTGGCTCGGTGAGAACTGGCAGGAGCTCGCCGAAGCCGGCGCCAAACAGGTCACCCTGCTGGAGGACGAGCACGCCGTCTACACCATGAGCCTGGAGGAAGCCGAGTAGCCGGGGCAGGCCGTGCGGGGGCGGTCAACAGCCCCCTGCGCGCCCGGTTTGCCGTGATCACCGCGGGATGTGCCGGACGGCGGAGCCAAGGCCTGCTGGGCGGCCTTGTCGGTGTTCTTCCTTTCCGGTGTTCTTGGGTGAAAAGCGGCACCGAGGCCGGTGGGGGCTGGGGCGCCGGTCCCGTGGCGGGTGCGGCGGGGCGGGGGCTCACGGGGCGGGGCGGTCTTCTCGCTTCGCGTGAGGCGCCTTCCGCGATACGGGAGCGCCCTCCTGCCGCAGGCCCCGTCTGGCGATGATCATGGGGATTCTTCCGGCAAAGCGGACAGAACCGGGACCGTTCCCATGATCATCGCGGGGAACTTGTGGCAAACCGGGCATACCCGGCGTCCGGCGGCCCACAAACCGGATTCCGGGCCGCCCGCATGGCCCACCCGGGAGCCGACAGCCGCGCCCCACCCCCGACCTTGTCGCCGCCGCGTTCGTTCCTCGACCCGGGGGAGACCGGCGGGGCGGGCCGACGACGCTTCCCCGCCCGGCCGCATCCCCGGAGACGAGCGGTGCCCCCAGCCCCCACCGCCGTCGGCGCCGATTTTCACCCAAGAGCACCGGACAGGGTGACCGCAGACAAGGCCGCCGAGCGGACATCGGCGGCCCCCCTGCTGCTGAGGAGCCCCCGCGTGTCGCTACGGGCGCTCTGCCGGGCTGACGGTGCGGGCCGGGTCGCGTTCGACGCGGTCGCCGAGGATGTCGTCGATGCGGCGCAGCGTGTCCGCCTCCAGCGTGACCCCGGAGGCCGCGGCGTTCTCGCGGACCTGCTCCGGACGGGAGGCGCCGACGATGGCCGACGAGACGTTGAGGTTCTGCAGCACCCAGGCCACGGCCAGCTGGGCCAGGCTCAGGCCGAGCTCCTCGGCGACGGGGCGCAGGTCCTGGATGCGGCGCAGGAGTTCCTGGTCGTCGAGGCCGTGGGCGGCCAGCACGTCCGCCCCACCGCCCTTGTCGTCGGTGGCGCGGGAGCCCGCCGGCGGCGCCTGGCCCGGGAGGTATTTTCCGGTCAGCAGGCCCTGGGCGATCGGCGACCACACGATCTGGCCCACGCCCCCGCGCTCGCACGCCGGGACGACCTCGGGCTCGATCACCCGCCACAGCATGTTGTACTGCGGCTGGTTGGACACGATCCGGTCGAGGCCCATCGCGTCGGCGAGCTTCAGCGCCCGCTCGATCTCCTCGGCGCGCCACTCGGAGACGCCGATGTAGCAGACCTTGCCCTGGCGGACCAGATCGTCGAACGCGCGGAGCGTCTCCTCCAGCGGCGTCGCGTAGTCGAAGCGGTGCGCCTGGTAGAGGTCCAGGTAATCGGTGCCCAGGCGGCGCAGGGAGTCCTCCGCCGCGCGCATGATGTGTTTGCGCGACAGGCCCCGGTCGTTCTTGCCCGGCCCCATCGGCCAGAACACCTTCGAGAAGATCTCCACGCCGTCGCGACGCACGCCCTTCAGCGCCCGGCCCAGCACCTCCTCGGCGCGGCCCTGGGCGTAGACGTCGGCGGTGTCGAAGGTGGTGATGCCCTCGTCCAGCGCCGCCTGGACGCACCCGACGGCGGCGTCTTCCTCCACCTGGGAGCCGTGGGTGATCCAGTTCCCGTAGGAGATTTCGCTGACGACGAGTCCGCTACTGCCAAGATGACGGAATTCCATGCCCCGCACCCTAATCCCGCGGACCCCACCTGTCGCGTATCCACCGCCCGCCGCTGATCCGTCGCGGCGACGGCGGTCAGCCGCGTCGCGGAGTGACCGGGTCGCCGGGCTTGACCTGCGGCTTCGGCAGGCGCAGGCGGCGAATCTGCAGCTGGCGCATGGCCGCGTACCAGCCGACGCCGCGCACGCCCTCGGTCTCGTTCGGGAACAGCTCGCGGACGTTCTTCTTGATCCGCTTGCTGACGTAGATGCCCTCGGCCACGACGCTGACCATCATCACCGGCCAGATGATGTAGGTGACCGCGATCTGGAACTCGACGGCCGGCAGGAACAGCAGCGCGATGATCAGCAGACAGAAGTACATGAAGAACTCGCTGATGCTGCGCCGGGCGTCGACGAAGTCCCGGGCGTAGGCGCGCACAGGGCCGTAGTCCTGGGGGCGGAAGTAGCGCTCCTCGCCCTTGGGTGCCCCGGCGCGCTGAGCAGCGCGCTGCCCTTCGCGGGCGCGGCGCTCCTTGTACTGCCGGTAGGCCTCCTTGCGGCTCTGCGGCGCACTGAGGGGACGGCGCAGCTCCTTCGCGGATTCCCTGCGCTTAGGGGTCGGCGCGCCCTTTTTGGGCGTGTATCCCTTAGGTTGGGGGCTTTCAGTAGCCTCAGTACGGGCGGAGCCGGTCATGGTCGGCTCTGTGGATGCGGAAGATGCGGAGCGACGTCGGAACACATCCCTCAGGGTAGCCGGTCCGGGCTTCATGGCGACCGCACGCGATACCGCGTAGGGTTGAATGCAGCGCCCGCCGGGAACAGCCGATGTTTACGGACCGAGAAGGGGACGGCCACGCCGATGAGCGTGTTTCAGCGACTTTCAATGGTTTTCAAGTCCAAGGCCAACAAGGCCTTGGACGCCGTCGAGGATCCACGTGAGACCCTCGATTACTCGTATCAAAAACAGCTGGAACTCCTGCAGAAGGTCCGGCGCGGAGTGGCCGACGTAGCTACCTCCCGCAAACGGGTCGAACTGCAGATCCAGCAGCTTGAGCAGCAGGCCGGCAAGCTGGAGAACCAGAGCCGCACGGCCCTCCAGCAGGGGCGTGAGGACCTGGCGCGCGAGGCCCTCACTCGCCGCTCCGGCCTGGCCTCCCAGATCGACGGCCTCAAGCAGCAGCACGAGGCGCTGCAGGGGGAGGAGCAGAAGCTCACCCTCGCCGCGCAGCGCCTGCAGGCCAAGGTGGACTCCTTCCGCACGAAGAAGGAGACCATCAAGGCCACCTACACCGCCGCCCAGGCGCAGACGCAGATCAGCGAGGCGTTCTCCGGCATCTCCGAGGAGATGGGCGACGTCGGCATGGCGGTGCAGCGTGCCGAGGACAAGACGGCCGAGATGCAGGCCCGCGCAGGTGCTGTCGACGAGCTGCTTGAGTCCGGTGCCCTGGACGACGTCACCGGCACGGCGAAGGACGACATCCAGTCCGAACTCGACCGCATGGCCAGCACTACCGGCGTCGAGGCGGAGCTGGAGCGGATGAAGCGCGAGCTGGAGCCGGGCGGCGGCCAGCCCTCCCCGCAGCAGATCGAGGGCGGCAACACCACCCGTCAGGGCCATGGCCAGGGGGAGGGTGCATGATCGTCCGCATTATGGGCGAAGGCCAGCTCGACGTGGCCGACGCCGATCTCGATCTGCTCAACGAGTTCGACCGCCGGATTGAGTCGGCCATCGAGTCCGGCAGCGAGGAGACCTTCCGCCAGTCCCTGCACGACCTGCTCGAACAGGTACGCAAGGACGGCAAGCCGCTTCCGGAAGACGCGCTGGAGCCGTCGCAGTTCATCCTCCCGCCCGCCGACGCCAGCATGGACGAGGTCCGCGCCATGCTCGGTGATGAGGGACTCGTCCCCGACGAGGGCTGAGCCCGTCCAGATGAGCTCCGGCCACTCCCGGCTCTGGTTGTGACGATGGCCGCCGCACCCCAGGGGTGCGGCGGCCATCGTCGTTTCCGCTTCGTTTGACCGACGTTCCGAGGGCGCAGTCCGGAGACAGGCCCCTCCGCTCCTCTCACGGAATTCCAACCTGTCCGGATTAGACTTCGAAGCATCCCCCCGGATTCAGATGTGACCCGTGTGCGGCAGATCCGGCGAAAGGCAGCTACCCCGTGGCAGGCTCCAAGTTCATCCCCGACCGCGGCCTGACGACCCGTATGGTCCTGACGATGTCGCTTCTGGGCATCGTGTACGTGGCGTTCATTATCCTGCTCATCCTCGTCGGCATGCCGTGGTACCTCGTGGTTCTGGTCATCGGCGGGTTCGCGCTCGTCCAGTACGTCTCCTCGGACAAGATCGCGATGTACTCCATGGGCGCCCGCGAAGTCACTCCGCAGCAGGCGCCGGAACTGCACGCTGTCGTCGACCGGCTGTGCGCGATGGCCGATATGCCCAAGCCCAAGGTCGCGGTCGCGGACACCGACGTGCCGAACGCCTTCGCCACCGGCCACAACGAGAAGAACGCCGTCGTGTGCGTCACCACCGGCATCCTGCGCCGCCTGGAGCCAGTGGAGTTGGAGGCGGTTCTTGCCCACGAGCTCTCCCACGTGGCGCACCGCGACGTCATGGTCATGACCATCGCCGGGTTCCTCGGCATCGTCGCCGGGTTCCTCACCCAGATGGGGCTGCGCTTTGCGGCGTTCGGAGGCGGAGGCCGCAGTAACAACGGTGGTCCGGCCCCCGCGGTGATCGCTCTGGGTGTCGTGCTGATCAGCGCCATCGTGTGGGCGCTGAGCTTCCTGCTGACGCGGGTGCTGTCGCGCTACCGGGAGCTGTCGGCCGACCGGGCGGCGGCCTACCTGACCGGGCGCCCCTCGTCGCTGGGGAGCGCGCTCACCAAGATCACCGGGGATATGGCCCGCATCCCGAGCCGGGACCTGCGCCAGGTGGAGCCGTTCAACGCGTTCTTCTTCACCCCGGCGTTCTCCAAGAGCGGGTTCAGCATGAGCCAGCTCATCGCCACCCACCCGCCCGTGGAGCAGCGGCTGGCCCAGCTCGCCGACATCTCGCGGCGGCTGGGACAGGGAGCGTAGGCTGCGTGCGCGGCCGGAGCCCGTCCGCCGGTCCGACTGATAGGACCGGCAGGACCGCTGGGACGATCGAAGAGACCGAGGAGTGAGGGATCGCCGTCGTGAGCTTCCTGAGGGCCCTGCTGGGCCGTTCCAAGCCGGTCCAGCCCAACCTTGACCAGCTCTTCGGGCTGCCATCGGCGGCCGTCACCCTGCAGGCCGCCGCCGGGTTCCAGCCCACCGGCACCGGCTCGGTGGCGTTCCGCGCGGCCGAAGGCCAGGCCTTCGCGACCCTGGAGCGGGACGTGACCGACCTGCTCAACGCCGACAACGGCCCCGCAGTGGAGCCGGTCACCGACAACTACGGCTACACATGGCTGGTGCTGCGCGCGGACGCCAGTGCCGCCGGGGCGAGCGACATCAGCGGGCTCGTCACCGACATCCACGCGGTCAACTCCTCACTGGAGAACGCCGGGTTCGGCCCCTCGCTCCTCTGCTCGCTGGTGACCTTCGCCGACGACAAGGGACGCAAGGTCGCGCTCGTCTACCTCTACAAGCGCGGCACCTTCTACCCCTTTGCCCCGGCCGGGGGACAGCGGCGCGACAACGCGCTGGAGCTGCAGATCGAGGCGGCCGTCGGCAACGACCTCGCGGTGGAGAAGGACAAGTCGCGCTGGTTCCCGGTCTACGGCGCCCCCGGCCTGTGACGACTAAGCCGCGAAGATATTTCACATTGCGGAACTTAATTATCGCAAAGTGGATAAAATCCTCTGTGAGGTCTGGTCCGGAACGGGTGACGCCGGGCACACTGGTCCGGTGCGCATCGTTATAGCCCCAGACAAATTCGCCGGGACCCTCACCGCGACCGAGGCCGCCCGGGCCATCGCCGACGGCTGGCATGACGTCGACCCCGAGGCCGCCACCGAACTCGTCCCGCTCTCCGACGGCGGCCCCGGCTTCGTCGAAGTCCTGCACACCGCCCTGGGCGGAAAGACCGTCCGCCTGGACGTCACGGGCCCCCTCGGCACGGCCGTTCCCGCTGACTACCTGCTCGACGGCGACACCGCCTACATCGAGAGCGCGCAGGCCTGCGGCCTCCACCTCGTCGCTCCCGACGAGCGCGACCCCGGACGCGCCACCAGCCGCGGCGTCGGTGAGCTGATCGCCCACGCCATCGACGCGGGCGCCCGCACCGTCGTCGTCGGCCTCGGTGGCAGCGCCACCAACGACGCCGGAGCCGGAATGCTCGCCGCCCTCGGCGCCGCGCCCGGCCGCACCCTGTCCGCCGGGGGCGGGGCCCTCGCCGACCTGCCCGGCCCGATCGACCTCGCACCGGCACTCCGCGCCACCGCGGGGGTCCGGCTGGTCGCCGCGACCGACGTCGATAACCCCCTGCTCGGCCCGCACGGCGCGAGCGCGGTCTTCGGCCCGCAGAAGGGGGCCGACGACGCACAGGTCCACCACCTGGACCGCGCTCTCGCCGCGTTCGCCGACGCCACGGCCGCCGCCACCGGAGTCCCGGGCGACCCGCGCTCCGTCCCCGGCGCCGGTGCCGCGGGCGGGCTGGGTTACGCGCTGCTGCTGCTCGGCGGCACCATCGAATCGGGGGTGGCCCGCGTGCTGGCCGCCGTCGGCCTGTCGGAGCAGGTGGCAGCGGCCGACCTCGTCATCACGGGGGAGGGGTCGTTCGACTCCCAGTCGCTGCGTGGCAAGCTCCCCCACGGCGTGGCCCGGGCGGCCGCCGCACACGCGGTGCCGTGCGTCGTCACCGCGGGTGTGGTGAGCGTGGGCCGCGAGGAGGCCGCCGCGGCCGGGATCAGCGCGACCTACTCGCTGGTGGAGTCGGCGGGGTCGACCGAGGCCGCGCTGACCCGCTCCGCCGCGGAGCTGCGTCGCCTGGCCGCCGACGTCGCCCGCCGCTGGGGGCGCTGACGCGCCGACTCCCGCTGAGCACCCCCACCGCCCCGACACAGCGGGGCCCGCCGGCAGGACCGGGCATCACCGCCCCCGGGGAATGGCGGACACCGTCGGAACGACCTAACCTGGGTGTGCGGCACAACGGTGTGTCCGCCCGGGGTGCTCCGGTCACCGGTCCCAGGAGAGCGTCGCCCCCCGCGCGGGGGAGCGGAGGCGGGACAGCACCGGAACGTGGCGTCCCGAGAGCGGACGGACCAGCGAGCAGTCAGCAGTGCGTGTCCCCGCCACGGGCTGGAATGCACAACGCAACCTCGGTGTTGAGACGTCGAGGAGTACTCAGGTCGCAGTGGCGGCCGCCACGCCTTTTGGAGGAGCTAGTAGATATGACGGTTCAGAGCGAGGCCACCACGCAGGGGATCATCCTGACGGACGAGGCGTCGGGCAAGGTCAAGGCCCTCCTGGAGCAGGAAGGCCGTGATGACCTGCGGCTGCGCGTCGCTGTTCAGCCGGGGGGCTGCTCGGGGCTGCGCTACCAGCTGTTCTTCGACGAGCGTGAACTCGACGGCGATGTGGTGGCCGAGTTCGGTGGTGTGGAGGTCGTGACCGACCGCATGAGCGCTCCCTACCTCATGGGCGCCACCATCGACTTCGTCGACACCATCGAGAAGCAGGGCTTCACCATCGACAACCCGAACGCCACCGGGTCCTGCGCCTGCGGCGACTCCTTCAACTAGCGCCCGGGGAGGCCGCTCCGGCCGCGGGCCGGAGCGCTGACATCGGACGAGGCCCGCGCGGGAAAAACCGTGCGGGCTTTTTCGTATACCCACATATTCGCCGATTCCACCGGACATAGGGCCTTCAATGCCCGCGGCACTGATGGGTACTCTTGCTAGGTCCTGATCTCCCGACCCAAGGAGCCCTCCGCAGTGCGCATCGCGGTTACCGGATCCATCGCCACCGACCACCTGATGACCTTCGAGGGACGCTTCGCCGAGCAGCTGATCGCCGACCAATTGGAACAGGTGTCGCTGTCGTTCCTGGTCGACGAGTTGGAAGTACGCCGCGGCGGCGTCGCGCCCAACATCTGCTTCGGCATGGGGCGCCTCGGCCTGCGTCCCGTCCTCGTGGGCGCGGCGGGCGTCGACTTCGAGGAGTACCGGTCGTGGCTGGAGCGGCACGGTGTGGACACCTCCGGTGTGCACATCTCCGACCTGCGGCACACCGCGCGGTTCGTCTGCACCACGGACCGCGACCACAACCAGATCGCATCCTTCTACGCGGGCGCCATGGCCGACGCCCGCAACATCGAGCTCGGGCCGCTCACCGGCCGCGACGGCGGCCTGGACCTGGTGCTGATCGGCGCCAACGACCCCGAGGCGATGCTGCGGCACAGCGACGAGTGCCGCGCCCGCGGCCTCGCGTTCGCGGCCGACCCCTCCCAGCAGCTCGCCCGCATGGAGGGCCCGGAGGTCCGCCGCCTCATCGAGGGGGCCACCTACCTGTTCACCAACGAGTACGAGAAGGCGCTCGCCGAGCAGAAGACCGGCTGGAGCGACGAGGAGATCCTCGACCTGGTCGGCACCCGCGTCACCACGCTCGGCCCGAAGGGCGTGCGGATCGACCGCAAGGGCGAGCCGCCGCTGCACATCCCCGCCGCCATGGTGAACGAGAAGGCCGACCCGACGGGCGTCGGCGACGCCTTCCGCGCGGGCTTCCTCGCCGGTGTGTCCTGGGGGCTGTCGCTGGAGCGCGCCGCCCAGATCGGTAACGCCACCGCGGTGCACTCGCTTGAGGTCAGCGGCCCGCAGGAGTACAAGCTGACCGGGGCGACCCTGGTGGAGCGGATCGCCGCCAGCTACGGCGAGGAGAGCGCCGCCGAGGTGAGGCCCTTCGTTGGCAAGGTCGCCTGACGCTTCGCCAGCGCCGGGTAGCGGCACGACGGGAACCGGTCGCCTCCGCGCTGCCCGCGGGCAGCGCGGAGGCGACCGCGTCTCAGGGGTGAGCCGTGCTCTCGTGCCGCGACATGAGGTCGAACAGCGCGCGCTCCAGCTGGCAGGGCCGCGTGACCCGGCTGCTCCACGGCACCCGGATCAGCGCGGGGTGACCACCGTGCACGGGGTTGACCCACAGCGTCACGCCGTGCGCGTCCAGCTCCCAGAGCCAGGCCGCTCCGTCCGGAGCCCCGGGCAGGTGGCGCAGCGAGGCGCTCAGCTCGTCCCGGTGGCAATCGTTGACGTGGCGCAGGATCCGCTCGGCCGCGCCGGTGATCGGATCGGGGCGCACAGCCATGTAGGACGGGCCGTCGATGAGCCCGGAGGCGTCGTAGGTGTGGTACATCACCGCCGTCGGCTGCACGCGGGCGAGCAGCGGCGCGTCCGGCATGGGATCATGGTCCACTGCGGCGAGTAGCTCCTCGTCGGGACACCCGTCCCACACCGCGAGGGCGGCGTCGCGGCGCTCGCCTGCGGGGACGATCGAAACGTGGCCGTCGCACCACAGCCGAGCGCGTACAGTAGGTGTGCGACCCACATGCCGCAGCGCGGAGAGTCCGACGCCGATCGTGAGATCGGCGTGCTCGTGCTGAGACGCCCGGAGTGCCTCGTGCAGCGGGTGGCCGACTTCGGCCCAGAGCACCGCGCGACCGGCATGGTCTACCGCCCCGCGCACGCTGAAACGCGTGTCGGGATTGTTTGCCAACACCGCCGTGGTGGGGGTCGCCGTGGCGGCGAGGGAACGGACCCGTTCGATCGCGGACGGGCTGGGCTGTCGCATGACACCTCCTAGACTTAGGCAAGCCTTACCTAGGATTCCCGTTTTTTCAAGTGACTCAAATAACGGAGGACCTTCATGCGCTACACCGGACCTAAGGTGCGGTTGTCCCGGCGCGCGGGCACCCCGCTGACCCGTAAGGCGGTCAGCTACTTCGAGAAGCGGCCGTACCCCCCGGGTGAGCACGGTCGTCGCGTTCGTCGCAACACCAGCGACTTCGCCGTCCGCCAGGCGGAGAAGCAGAAGATGCGCTGGTACTACGACCTGTCGGAGAAGCAGCTTCTGCGCGTCTACGAGAGCGCCAAGAAGCGCCCGGGCCGTACCGGTGAGGAAATGGTCACCGAACTGGAGCTCCGTCTCATGACGGTGCTGCTGCGGGCCGGCTTCGCGCCGTCGATCTACGCCGCTCGGCAGTACATCAACCACGGCCACATCACCGTGGACGGCAAGAAGGTCGACATCCCGTCGTACCAGGTCAAGCCCGGCCAGGTGATCAGCGTTCGGGAGAAGTCCCGCAACATGGTGCCGTTCGTGGAGGCCGCTGAGGGGATCCACGCCGACGACAAGATCGCCGGCTTCCTCGCGGTGAGCCACAAGGACCTGCGCGTCGCGGTCGTCGACCGTCCGAAGCGCGAGCAGGCCCCGGTTCCCTTCGACGAGCAGCTCGTCGTCGAGTACTACGCCCGCTAGTCCTCTGGTGCCAGCAGGGTCGCGCCGCCGGATTCCGGCCGCGCGGCCCTGCTTTGTGGTGTGCCCGAGTTCTGCGCGGCCCGCTCAGTACATCCGCCGGATGTGGTAGGCGCTTCCTCGCTCCAATGGGACTTCGGCCACGAACTCGTGCATCTTCATCCGGCACCACGCCGGGATGTCCGTCGTTGCGGCCGGATCATCGGCTGTGACAGCGATGACAGCACCGATCGGGACCTCGCGGATACGGCCCGCGAGCATGATGATCGGAATCGGGCATTTGCGGCCGGTCGCTTCGACGGTGACCAAGGGGTGGTCCGACACCTATGTACTCCTCGCGTAGCGGGTTCGTATCCCAATCTTGACCCATGCGGAGCGTAAAGCGGCACCCGGTTAAGGGTGCCGTAAATGCAGCGATACCCTCGCCTTAGCCCGCTCTCCTGGGCCGACTTTCGGACACCCCGGCGGTGTCCCTGAGCAGCCCCGAAGACCGGGCAGGGCGATGGACGCGAACCGCTGGTGAACCGGCCCGGCGCACCGCGCCCACGCGGCCGGATGGTGCCCGTCACCGCCCCGCCGCAAAGGGTGTGCAGCAACACGCTGGCAGGGTTCGCCCATGAGCGGATCACCAGGCGATTCGCGATAATGTTGCCCTTTGACAAGCTTCGGATATAACTACGCCCGCGCACGCCGCGCGGGCATTCACCGCTGGGAAGGCAATCCGTGAGTCCGACCCGCCATAGGAATCGGCGCTCCGCGTTGCGCCGATGGGCACCACGTGGCGCCGCGCTCGCCGCGTTGGGTATTGCCGCGACCGGCTGCGCGTCGAACGAGTTCACTCGTTTGGGTGTGCCGGAGCCGATCACCGAGCAGGCAGAGACCGTTCTCGCGCTCTGGCAGGGCTCGTGGGTGGCGGCGTTCGCGGTCGGCATTCTCGTGTGGGGGCTGATCATCTGGTCGATCATCTTCCACCGCAAGCGCTCCGAGCAGCTGCCGCCGCAGGTGCGCTACAACATGCCCATCGAGGCGCTCTACACCGTTCTGCCGATCGTCGTTATCGCGGTCCTCTTCTACTTCACCGCGCGCGACCAGGCCTACCTGCTGGAGACCGACAAGCCCGCCGACGTCAACGTCGAGGTCGTGGGATTCCAGTGGAGCTGGCAGTTCAACTACCTGGACCAGTCCAAGGAAGAGGCGCAGGAGGCGGCCGACGACCCCAAGGCCGAGCCGGCCACCGAGTTCGCGGTCGTCGGTACCCCGCAGGAGGTCCCCACCCTGCGGCTCCCCGAGGGCGCCGTCGTGCACTTCGACCTCACCTCGCCCGACGTGATCCACTCCTTCTGGATCCCCGCGTTCGCCTTCAAGATGGACGTCATCCCGAACCGGGACAACGAGTTCCAGGTCAAGGTCAAGGAGGGCACCGCGGGCACCTACGCCGGCCGCTGCGCCGAGCTGTGCGGTGTCGAGCACGCGGGCATGCTCTTCAACCTTGAGGTCATGGAGCCCCAGGACTACGAGAAGTGGGCGGCCGAGCAGAAGCAGGCCGCTGAGGCGAAGTCCGAGCAGCTCGCGGAGAAGGCCTCCGACACGGGGGCCGCCACCGCGGAGGGCGCTGAGAACAGCGCCGAGGCTCGCGACGAGAAGGCCGAGACGGCGAAGGACGGCGACAAGCCCGAGCAGGCCGAGGACGCCGACAAGCCCGAGACGGCCCACGGCGCTGACGAGCAGGACACGGCCGACGCCGCGGCCGAGGAGGCGGGCCACTAATGACGACGGCAACCGAGACGAGCGTCGAGGCCGGACCCCGGCCGACACGCAAGGGGTCGATGATCGTCAGCTGGATGACGTCGACCGACCACAAGACGATCGGGTACATGTACCTGATCACTTCGTTCGCGTTCTTTCTGTTCGGCGGGATCCTGGCGCTGATCATCCGCGCCGAGCTGTTCCTGCCGGGCCTGCAGGTCGTGACGAAGGAAGAGTTCAACCAGCTCTTCACCATGCATGGCACGATCATGCTGCTGCTGTTCGCGACCCCGCTGTTCGTCGGGTTCGCCAACATCATCATGCCGCTGCAGATCGGCGCCCCCGACGTGGCGTTCCCGAGGATGAACATCTTCGGGTACTACCTGTTCCTGTTCGGCGGCCTCATCGTCGTCGGCGGGTTCCTCACCCCGGGCGGTGCGGCGAGCTTCGGCTGGTTCGCCTACACCCCGCTCTCCGACGCGGTCCGCTCGCCGGGCCTCGGCGGTGACCTGTGGATCCTGGGCCTGGCCGTCAGCGGTCTGGGCACCATCCTCGCGGCGGTCAACTTCATCACCACCGGCCTGTGCATGCGCGCGCCGGGCATGACGATGTTCCGGATGTCGATCTTCTCCTGGAACGCCATGCTGACCAGCGTGCTCGTGCTGATCGCCTTCCCGGTCCTGACCGCGGCCCTGGTCGCACTCGGCGCCGACCGCATGATCGGCACCCACGTGTTCGACCCCGAGCACGGTGGCGCCATCCTCTGGCAGCACCTGTTCTGGTTCTTCGGCCACCCCGAGGTGTACATCATCGCGCTGCCGTTCTTCGGTATCGCGACCGAGATCCTGCCGGTGTTCAGCCGCAAGCCGATCTTCGGCTACAAGAGCCTCGTCGGCGCGACCATCGCCATCGCGGGCCTGTCCGTCACGGTCTGGGCGCACCACATGTTCCCGACCGGCGCGGTGCTGCTGCCGTTCTTCTCGTTCATGACCTTCCTGATCGCGGTCCCGACCGGTGTGAAGTTCTTCAACTGGATCGGCACCATGTGGCGCGGCCAGATCGTCATGGCCACCCCGATGCTGTTCGTCATCGGCTTCCTGGTGACATTCCTCTTCGGTGGTCTCACCGGTGTGCTCCTGGCCTCGCCGCCGATCGACTTCCACGTCACCGACAGCTACTTCGTCGTGGCCCACTTCCACTACGTGGTCTTCGGAACCGTGGTCTTCGCGATGTTCGCCGGCTTCTACTTCTGGTGGCCGAAGTTCACCGGGAAGATGTTGAACGAGCGTCTCGGCAAGGCCCACTTCTGGGTGCTGTTCTTCGGGTTCCACGGCACCTTCCTGGTGCAGCACTGGCTGGGCGCCGAAGGCTTCCCGCGCCGCTACGCCGACTACCTGCCCACTGACGGCTTCACCGTGCTGAACCAGATCTCCTCGGTCAGCTCGTTCGTCCTGGGAGCATCGACCCTGATCTTCTTCTGGAACATGTGGATCACCCACAAGAACCCGAAGACGGTCGAGGTCGACGACCCGTGGGAGTACGGCTGCTCGCTGGAGTGGGCCACCTCCTGCCCGCCGCCGCGACACAACTTCACGTCGCTGCCGCGGATCCGGTCCGAGCGCCCCGCGTTCGACCTCCACCATCCGCACGCTGCCGCTCCGGGCGCGCACCCGGAACCGGCGACCACGAAGTAAGAGGGTGCGTTCATCATGAAGATGCAGGCCTACCTGTTCATGGGCGTCTCCACCTTCTTCGGCCTGTGCGCGGCGCTCTACGCCTACTGGGCCTGGGTGGCCGAGGGCCAGATCGAGTGGACCGGCACGGTCGCCCTGGTCGTCGCCATCGGGTTCGGGTGGATGATCGGCTTCTGGCTGTGGCAGGCCGCCCGACGCAGCGAGAGCTTCCACGGGCTGCCCCCGGAAGAGCGCCTCGACGGTGAGATCGCGGAGAACGCCGGCGAGTACGGGTTCTTCAGCCCGCACAGCTGGTGGCCGCTGTTCGTGGCCATGTCGGTCTCGTTCACCGCGGTGGGCGTGGCGATCGGCTGGTGGATGGTCTTCATCGGCGTGTTCGCCATTATCCTGACCGCCATCGGTTGGGTCTTCGAGTACTACCGCGGCGAGTTCCAGCACTGAGTCCCTCCCCGCCGGGCAGGCGCCCGGCGAGGCGACCGCGCTCGTGATCCCCGGCCGGTCGGTGGGTTCCGATGAACCCACCGACCAGCCGGGGTATTCTTTTGGGGCGGCCCGTACCTGATCTTCGGTATCTCCCCCCTTTTGGCCGCTGTTGTCAACGATGTGGAACTTTCCTGCTCACCCCGGCGTCCAAGGGGAGGACGGGTTCCGCAGGTAGAGCAGGACGCAGGAGGTCGCTCGCGTGAAGGGCAGCACAGTACCGACGGTGTACCGTCGGCTCGGCGCCGGAATGGCCGGTCTGACCCTTGCCTTCACCGCCGCATGCACGGGCTCTGGTGGTAGCGACACCAACACCACGGGCGCCGAGGCCAGCGGGAACGAGGTCAAGATCGAGATCAGTCCCGAGGACGGCGCCACCAAGGTGCGCCCGAACCTCCCCGTGACGGTGTCCGCTGATGGGGGGACCCTCACCGACGTGCAGGTCGAGCAGTCGGGGGGAACCGAGGCCGACGCGCAGAACCCCGCCGACGGCGACACTGCGGAGGGCAGCGGCGACGGCCGGGACGAGGTCGACAAGGTCACCGGCACACTCAACAAGGACAAGACCGAGTGGGTCAGTGACTGGAATCTCATCCCGGGGTCCAACGTCACCGTGACCGCCGTCGCCGAGAACGCGGCCGGCGAGGAGACCGAGGTCGTCAGCGAGTTCACGACGCTGGAGGCCACCCCGGGCAAGCGGCTGGAACTCAAGTCCAACTTCCCCACCAGCGGCCAGGAGGTCGGCGTGGGGATGCCGATCGTCGTCAACTTCGACCTGCCCGTGGAGAACAAGGAGCAGGTCGAGAACTCCATCGAGGTCACCTCGGAGAAGCCGGTCGAGGGCGCCTGGAACTGGTTCGGCGACAAGGAGGCGGTGTTCCGCCCCAAGGAGTACTGGAAGCCGAACCAGAAGGTCAGCGTCGACATGCACCTGGCGGGCACGGAGGCCTCCGAGGGCGCCTATGGCGTGGAGAACCACCGCCTCGAATTCACGGTGGGCCGCAAGCAGGTCAGCACCATCGAGAACGATGACTACACGATGACGGTCGAGCGCGAGGGGAAGAAGATCAAGACCTTCCCGATCAGCATGGGCAAGGCCACCACGGAGAAGTACACCACGACCAGCGGCACGCACGTGGTGATGGAGAAGTACGACCGGCTGGTCATGGACTCCTCCACCGTCGGCGTCCCGGTGGACAGCCCCGAAGGCTACAAGCTGGACGTCGATTACGCCGTCCGGTTCTCCGACAGCGGCGAGTTTACCCACGCCGCCCCCTGGAACAGCCAGCTCGGCCAGGCCAACCTGAGCCACGGCTGCCCGAACATGAGCGTGTCCGACGCCAAGTGGTACTACGAGAACTCGCTCATGGGCGACATCCTGCAGGTCAACGGCACCGACCGTGAGCTCGCGGTCGACAACGGCTGGGGCTTCTGGCAGCGCTCCTGGGACGAGTGGCTGGACAACAGCGTCACGGGCAAGGCCGACACGACCGACGGCAAGGGCACCCCGGGCAACGTGCACGGTGGCGCCGCCTAACGCCGCACAACGCAGCTGAGGGCCGCTCGGAGCACACTCCTTCGTGTTCTGAGCGGCCCTCACTCGTGTGCGGGGTGGGGGAGAAGGGGCCGGGGGGCTGCCGGGCGGCCGTGCCGGCTTCGGTCCGTGCGGTGCCCTGGGGTGA
Organism: Nocardiopsis rhodophaea; assembly: GCF_039530945.1. Taxonomy (NCBI): domain Bacteria; kingdom Bacillati; phylum Actinomycetota; class Actinomycetes; order Streptosporangiales; family Nocardiopsidaceae; genus Nocardiopsis; species Nocardiopsis rhodophaea. Next base: position 246,332 of record NZ_BAAAPC010000003.1, on the reverse strand, counting down.
AAAGCGGCCGGGAGGGCGGAAGGGGCTGGGGCGCCGCGGTCGTCTTCCGGGCGGGTCGCGTGGGCCCGTGGGGCACAGGGAGCGCTGTCCGGCGCCGGGGGTGCGGGGGCGCACATCGGCGGCGTCGGGCCGCCCAAACCGCGCACAAGGCCGACTCCTCGACCTCATTCGGCCCCTCTCCCACGCCCTACCGTCCCACAGGCTCCAGGTGTCCCACAGAACGACGAAGGCCCGGCCCCCGATTTTGGGGGCCGGGCCTGCTGTCTCGCCCGTGAGCGTGCGTTTCAGGCTCAGGAGGACGATCCGGCCGTCGCCTCTTCCTCGGCTTCGTGCGAGCCGTGGTGGAGGTGGTGGCCGCTGTGCGGTTCGACGCCCTCGAAGGAGATGTTGTCCTTCGTGTACCAACGGGCGAGGGCGGAGCGCAGCCGGCCCTTGGCGCCGCGGGCTTCCGGGGCCTCGACACCGTGCTCGTCCACGGCCTCGACGTCGATGCGCTCGACCGGGGCCTTGCTCTGCAGCACGTGCACGGTGTCCTCCGAGGACTCCTTGTGGACCTCGATGAACTCACCGCTGGGCAGCTGCTGGATGGTGCCGCTCTCGTAGCCGTGCTCCAGCGTCTCCCGGTCCTGGCGCTGCAGGCCCAGGCAGATGCGCTTGGTCACGATGAACCCGATGATCGGCCCGAGGATGATGAAGATCCGGAAGAACCAGGTCGTCGCGTACAGGCTGATCGAGAACGTCTCCGAGAGGATGTCGTTCGAACCGGCGAGCCACAGCAGGCCGTAGAAGACGATCCCGGCGACGCCCAGGCCGGTGCGGACCGGCGCGTTGCGCGGGCGGTCGGCCACGTTGTGGTGGCGCTTGTCGCCGCTGATCCACTGCTCGACGAACGGCCACACCGCCAGGCCGCCGAAGATCAGCCCCGGAATCACCAGGCCCGGGACCAGCACGCCGATCGGGACCGCGTACCCGAAGATGTCGAAGTCGAACCAGTTCGGGAAGATCCGCAGCGAACCCTCCATGAAGCCCATGTACCAGTCGGGCTGCAGCCCGGAGGTGATGGACGTCGGCGTGAAGGGGCCGAACAGGTGGATCGGGTTGATCTGCACGAACGCGCTGAGCCCGGTGATGACGGCGAAGACGAAGAAGAAGAACCCGCCCGCCTTGACGGCGAACCCGGGGAACATCGGCGTACCGACGACCTTCTTCTCCGACCGCCCCGTGCCGGGGTACTGCGTGTGCTTCTGGTGCCAGAGGATCATGAAGTGCGCCACGATCAGCGCCAGCAGGATCCCCGGGATCAGCAGGATGTGCAGCATGTACAGCCGCGTGATGATCACCTCGCCGGGGAACTCCCCGCCGAAGAGGAACATGCTGACGTAGCTGCCGATCAGCGGCAGCGCCAGCATCACGCCCTGCAGAATGCGGACACCCATGCCCGAGGGCAGGTCGTCCGGGAGCGAGTAGCCGAAGAGGCCCTCGACCATCGCCAGGGCGAAGATCGCCACACCGATCAGCCAGTTGATCTCGCGCGGCTTGCGGAACGCGCCGGTGAAGAACACCCGCAGCATGTGGATCACCAGCGAGGCGACGAAGATCAGCGCCGCCCAGTGGTGGATCTGCCGGACCAGGAACCCGCCGCGCACATCGAAGTCGATGTGCAGCGTGGACGCGTAGGCCTCGCTCATCTCGACGCCGTTGAGGCGGTCGTAGGAGCCGTTGTAGACGATCTCCGCCATGCTCGGCTTGAACCAGAGCGTCAGGAACACACCGGTGATGATCAGGATGATGAACGAGTACAGGGCGATCTCGCCCAGCATGAAAGACCAGTGGTTCGGGAAGACCTTGCGCAGGTTCTTCTCGCCGGTCTTGGACAGGTGGAAGCGGTCATCGATGAAGTTGCCGATGTTCCGCAGCGCCTTGGGCGCCTCTGGGGTCGTGCTCATCGACTAAGCCTCCTTCTCCGCGTCCCAGAACGTCGGGCCGACGGCCTCGGGGAAGTCTCCGTCCGCCACCAGGTAGCCCTCGCTGTCCACGGTGAGCGGCAGCTGCGGCAGGGGCCGGTGGGCGGGGCCGAAGACGACCTTGGCGCCGTTGGCGGCATCGAACGTCGACTGGTGGCACGGGCAGAGGATGCGGTGCGTCCCCTGTTCGTACAGCGCCGCCGGGCAGCCGACGTGCGTGCAGATCTTGGAGTACGCGATGATCCCGTCCTGCGTCCAGTTGAGCTGCTGCTCCGACATGTCGGGGCCCCAGGCGTCCTCCGGCATCTTGATGAGCAGGACGACGGCCTTCGCCTTGTCGTTGAGGCTGATCCCGTGCGGGTTCTCCTCGCTGTGCTCGACGTAGGGCAGCGCGGTGATCATGCCGCCGGGCACGTCGAGGTCCTCGACCTTGATCTTGCGGTCGGTGCCCTCGACGACCATGTGCATGCCCTTTTCCCACAGGGTCGAGTGCAGCTTGTCGCCGGGAAGCGGTCCGGTGTCGCGCAGCATGACGATCGGGGCGAGCCCCAGCGGCGCCATCGCCAGCAGCAGGGTGCGGCGCATCAGCGGGCGCTTGAGGAACCCGCTCTCGTCGGCGCTCTTCATGAAGAACTCGTTGAACGACTTCTTCTCCTCCGGAGGCGAAGGCAGCTCGTCGTAGGGCGAGGACACCTCGTAGTGCGGCATCACGCGGCGCGCCCACACCGTCATACCGGCGCCGATACCGAACAGGGCGAGGGCGAGCGTGCCGCCCAGAGCCATGTTCGAGTACTGGCCGATCTGCGGGTCGGCGATGGCCGGCTCGCCCGCGGCGTTGGGCGCCCAGACGAAGTAGGCCACGAGGAAGCCGATGCCGGCGAGGAACGCGATGACGAACCACAGCGAGGCGACCTTCTCGCCCCTCCGCTGCTCCTCCTCGGAGTGCTTGTGCGTCTCCTCGGCGGGATAGGGCCCGGCGTGCTCCCGGTGCGGATCCGCCGCGCCGGCGACGATCGTGTCGCCGGAGGCGTCCGAAGGGGTGCCGATGACGCGGTCGTCGGCACCCGCCTCGTTCTCGGGGTTGGTGTTGTTATCAGTCATGGGCTCGCTGCTTCGCGGTGATCCAGATCGCGCAGGCGACGATCAGGGTGAGACCGACGGTCCAGCCGATGAAGCCTTCGGCGACCTGGCCGATGCGGTCAAGGTCGAAGATGCCGCCCGCGTTCGGCTCGGCCTGCAGGTCCTTCACGTAGGCGATCAGGTCCTGCTTCTCGGTCGGGGTGACGGTCGTGTCGTTGAACACGGGCATCTGCCCGGGCCCGGTGAGCATGGCCTCATAGATCTGACGCGGCGAGGCGTCGTGGATCTCGGGGGCGTACTTGCCGCCGGTGAGCGCGCCGCCGCCGCCGGACCAGCTGTGGCAGTGCGCACAGTTGGTCAGGTAGAGCTTCATGCCCGCTTCGGTGTCCTTGCCCCCCGAGATGTACTTCTCGTAGGCCTGCTCGTAGGACTCCTTGGCCGCCTCGTAGGACGCCTCGTCGGAGAAGTCGGAGCGCTGCGGGGCGCTGCCCGGGACATCCGTCGGGATCTGCGGGCCGTCGCCGATCTCGGCCTCGTAGTAGGCGATGAGGTCCCGCAGCTCCTCGTCGGTGAGGGCCTGGGGCTTCCGGGGCATCTGCGCGTCCGGGTTCATCGACGGCATGCGCCCGGTGCTCACCTGGAAGTCGATCGCGGCCGCACCGGCGTCGGTGATGTCCGGGGCGTTGGCGCTGCCACCGCCGGTCAGGCCGTGGCAGCTCGCACAGCTCTTGTTGAAGATCTCCTTGCCCCGCTGAGCGTCAGGCTGACCGTTGTCAGCCTTGTCGGCGGCAAGTGTCTGCGCCTCGGCCCTGTCGGTGCCGGTGGGCGCCACAAAGGCGTATCCCAGACCGAAGAGGCCTAGCGCGAGTATGACGACGGCATACCCCGCAAGGGGATGCCGTCGCCGCGCGGTAATCCATTTCACGGTTTCCCCGATTCGGGTTACTGAATGAAGTAGATGGTTGCGAACAAAGCGACCCAGACCACATCGACGAAGTGCCAGTAGTAAGACACAACGATCGCGCTCGTGGCCTGCTGGTGGGTGAAGCGCTTCGCGGCGTACGTGCGTCCCAGCATGAGCAGGAACGCGATCAGCCCACCGATCACGTGGAGACCGTGGAAACCCGTGGTGAGGTAGAACATCGAGCCGTAGGCGCTGGACTGCAGGGTCAGTCCCTCGTGGACGAGCTCTCGGTACTCGTTCGCCTGGCCGAGTACGAAGACCAGGCCCATGAGGAACGAGATGAAGAACCACATACGGAGCTTCCGGACGTCACCGCGTTCGGCGGCCCAGACGCCGGCCTGTGCGGTGAAGCTGGAGGCCACCAGAATGACAGTGAAGACGAGGGCGTAGCCGACGTTCAGATGAACGGCCGGCCAGTCCCCCAGGTCGGGGTTGCCCTTGGTCACCGATCGGATGGTGAAGTACATCGCGAACAGCGCTGCGAAGAACATGAGCTCGTTGGCCAACCACACGATGGTGCCAACGCTCACCAGGTCAGGTCGCTTAGCCGCACCATGCACTGGTGTCGGTCCTGTTGTTTGGTTCGCGGTTGCTGTCGCCACGTCAGCATTATTACGGCATCTCGCGCGAGCTGGTGCACGACCCCCCGTAACCCGTGTGATCGGCGCCGACAACGGTACCGGCCTGTGCGGGGCGACGCCGTCGCTCCGCGACCTTCCTGTTATCTGCTGTGGCGTGCGGAGGAGGGCGCGGCGGGGGCCTCGGCCGCACGCCGGTTGCCCCGCAGCGAGCGGGATTCGCGGCTCTGAGCTGCGCGTTCGTGGACCGATTGCGGGGAAAAGAAGGTATCGAATCGATATCGTCATGTCGCTCGGTCGGGTCATGGGCATGGCTCGCGGGGTGGCGCGGGTGGCATCCTGTCGTGTCGAAGGTCTCAAGGCACATAGGCTCGGCCGTGGTGGCGTAATCCATCCACACGGTCGATAGGGACGGTTGAGCATGGCGAACGACAACCGCGACACCGCGGAGCACGGCCCGAAGATGCGGATCCTCGTCTACAGCAGCGACGCCAGCGCCCGCGAGCAGGTCCGACTGGCCATCGGCCGCCGTCCGGCCGCCGATGTCCCCAAGGTCGAGATCATCGAGTGCGCCACGTCCCCCGTCGCCCTCAAGCATCTGGAGGACAGCGGCATCGATGTCGCGATCCTCGACGGCGAGGCCGCCCCCGTCGGCGGCATGGGGCTGTGCCGCCAGATCAAGGACGAGATCTACCAGTCCCCGCCGGTTCTGGTGCTCATCGGCCGCCGCGACGACGGGTGGCTGGCGGCGTGGTCGCGCGCGGACAAGGCCGTCAGCCACCCGATCGACCCGGTGGCGCTGGCGGAGTCGCTGGCCGAGCTGATGCGGGAGCGCGCCTCCCGGCTCACCGCCCACCAGGGCCGTTAGCCCGGGTGTCCCGGGCCTTCAGGGCCGCGAGGACGTCAGTAGGTAGGCTTGGTGTCTGACCCCCGGGGCCCGACGTCGGACCCCGGCACGCCGGCGCCCCGCTCTCGTGGGCGACCCGGTCCGCAGACTCGCTGGTCCATCCACGGAAAGCCGCTTCGATGGTGCACTCCGTCGCCGCCGATGACTCGAACGGCGGCACCTCACTCCGGTTCTTCAACGGTGCCTCGCACCACGGGGCCGACATCGCGCGATGGCGATGGCTGCGCTGAACAGCTGATCCCTTCCCTCGGTCTCGTCCCGGTGAGACCGACCGATGTCCGTACCCCTTTTGTGACCCAGAACCTGGAGGACGCCCCGTGCGTACGCGTGAGCGAACCTGGTCCGATCTGATCACCGCCCTGCTGGAGGGCGACTCCCTCTCCGCTGAGGAGACGGAGTGGGCGATGAACGAGATCATGGCGGGGTCGGCGACCGACTCCCAGATCGCCGGATTCGCCATCGCGCTGCGCGCCAAGGGCGCCACCGTCGAGGAGGTCACCGGACTCGCGGGCGGGATGCTGGACAACGCCGTGCAGATTTCGGTCCCGGGCCGCACCGTGGACATCGTCGGTACGGGCGGCGACCGGGCGCACACCGTGAACGTCTCCACGATGGCGGCCATCGTGGCCGCCGCCGCGGGGGCGAAGGTGGTCAAGCACGGCAACCGGGCGGCGTCCTCCTCGTGCGGCACCGCCGATGTGCTGGAGCGGCTCGGCGTGGTGATCGATCTCCCGCCGGAGGCCACCGCGCGGGTGGCCGACGAGGCCGGGATCACCTTCTGCTTCGCCCCGCTGTTCCACCCCTCGCTGCGGTACGCCGCCAAGCCTCGACGTGAGCTCGCGGTCCCGACGGTGTTCAACTTCCTCGGACCGCTGACCAACCCGGCCCGCCCGACGGCCGGGGCCATCGGCGTCTTCGACGAGAGCATGTGCGCGACCGTGGCCGGGGTGTTCGCCCGCCGCGGGGCGAGCGCGCTGGTCTTCCGCGGCGACGACGGCCTGGACGAACTGACCACCACGACCACCTCGGGCGTGTGGGCGGTCCGCGACGGTGAGGTGCACCGGGAGACCCTGGACCCGACGGACCTCGGCATCCTGCGCGCGGAGCCCGACGCGCTGCGCGGGGGCGACGTGGAGTTCAACACGCGCGTGGTGCGCGAGACGATCGCGGGGCGCCACGGCCCGGTCCGCGACGCCGTACTCCTCAACGCCGCCGCGGCGATCACGGCCGTCGACGGTCTCAGCGGATCGCTTGTCGGCGCGCTGCGGTCCGGGTACGACCGGGCGGCCGAGGCGATCGACAGCGGTGCGGCGGCGACGCTGCTCGACCGGTGGGTCGAGGTCAGCCAGGCCTACGCCAAGGGCATGTAGGCGCACCGGTTTCCAGCGACGACGACGGCGGCCCCGCGATCACCCCGGTGATCGCGGGACCGCCGTCGCGTGCGCTGCCGCCCGCGCCGGGGTGGCTTCTCACAGCCCCAGCGAGAACGCGGACTCCAAATCGTGCTGGGAGTAGGCGTGGAACGCGATGTGCGTGTCGGAGGAACGCACCCCGGGGATCTTGTTCACCCGGCCGGGGATGACCTCGGCGAGCTCCTCGTGCTTGCGGACGCGGACGATGGCGATCAGGTCGATGCCGCCGGTCACGGAGTACACCTCGCTGACACCGTCGATCTCGGCGATCGCCTCGGCAACCTCCGGGATGCGGTCCACGTCGGCCTTGATCATGACGATCGCGGTGATCACTGGGTCTCCTCCTGGCAGATGTGCGGCACGGCCGCCGGCGGTGCTCGGTACACGTCCGATCAGTACACGTCCGACAGACGCGTGCCCGCACGCCAGCGTATGCGGTGGATCAGCAGCCCACCGATCACCCCACCGATGAAGCCGTAGACATGCGCGGCGTACGCGACGTTGCCCCCATCGGCGCCGGGGAACAGCGAGACGCTGACGTAGAGAAAATACTGAACCACGAAGTAGGTGCCGACCAGTACCCAGCCGGGGAGCCGTAGCGGGAGGACGAACAGGGCCAGGAAGATGATCCGGCTGCGGCGCTGCACCAGCAGGTAGGCGCCCAGGACCCCGGAGACCGCCCCCGACGCGCCCACGAGCGGCATGTCGGCGTCCGGCGTCCCCAGCGCGTAGGCGTAGGTCGCGATGAGCCCGGTGAGCGTGTAGAGCCCCAGGTAGCGCAGGCGGCCGAGACGGTCCTCGACGACGGGGCCGAACACGAACAGGTACACCATGTTGCTCATCAGGTGGACGGCGTCCCCGTGGAGGAACATCGCGGTGAACACGGAGACCCAGGGGATCTTGGTGTACTCGGCGCCGGAGCAGTCGCCGGGGTAGGGGAGCTGCTGCCCGCTGAGCAATTCGACCGGGATCGCACCCCACTGCGTGACGTAGACGTCGATCGGACAGAGCCGGGCCGTGGGCGAGTCGCCGTACCAGAACGCGAGCATCGACATCGGGGAGAGCAGGTAGACGCTGACATTGGCGGCGATCAGTAGGTAGGTGACAGCGGGGACACGGCGGACCCGGTAGTCGTCACTGAGGGGGATGCCTGCCATCGGTCTCCTTACGCTGCCCCCGCGCCCTTCCGCGCGATATCGGCCTCCGCCCCGCCCGCCCGTTGCGGCGCGCTCAGTCGACGGCGGTGTCGCGCTGCCAGTCTGTCAGTCCGTGGTGCTTTTCGGCACCATTGACCGGGCATGTCCACGGCGCGGCAGCGTCGATCAGCCGGATGCCGGGTGAGCCCAGCCAGCGCAGCACGCGCTCCATCTCGCCGGGGGTCGCCCGCGGGCTCGGGCCGGGGCCGGGGAACACGGTCTCGGCGGTGGCGATGAGCGCCTCGACGAAGGCGTGCGGGTCGGCACCGCGCCGCATCACGCCGCTTCCGGCGAGGCGCCCGTGCCTGATGACGTGCACCTCCCACGCCGTTCCCGCCGGTAGAGCGGCGACCAGCTGGGGCACGGCGGCTAGGGCGGCGAGGCGCTGGCCGCGCGCCGCCCCCGCGACGAACGCGGCCCTCCGGTCGCGGAACAGCGCGGCCTCCTCGTAGCGGAGGTCCACGGAGAGGCGGGCGATGTGCCCGCTCAGGGCCTCGACGACGGGCGTTGCGTCGGTGGTCATGGCGGCCTCGGCGGCCGCCGCGTGCGCGGCGTACTCCCGCGGGGATTCGCTTCCGTCGCACGGCGCGCCGCACTTCCCCAGCTGGGCGAGTACGCAGGCGCTGATCCGCCGGGACGGGGAGAAGCGGTGGGCGCACTGCCGCAGGGGGATGGCGTGGTGCAGCGCCTCGCGGGCCAGCTCGGCCTCGCGGGAGGAGCGGAAGGGGCCGATATAGGGCGCGTCGTCGTCGCGGATCACACGTACGACCGACAGGCGCGGATAGGCCTCCCGCGTCAGTTTGAGCCAGGCGGCCCGCCCGGGGTTGCGGGAGCGGCGGTTGTAGGGGGGCTTGCGCTCGGCGATGAGGCGGAGCTCCCGGACCTCGGCCTCCAGGGGGGTCTCGCAGACGATGGGGGTGACCCCTTCGACGAGGGCGATCATTTCCCGGATGCGCCCGCGCGTCTCGGCCGCGGTGAAGTAGGAGCGGACGCGCCGCCGCAGGTTCGAGCTCTTGCCGACGTAGAGCATGTCGCCCTTGGCGTCGGTGAAGACGTACACGCCCGGCGCGTCGGGGACGTCGTCGGCGAGGTGGCGCTTGCGCCGCTGGGCGCTGGTGCGCGGGGTGCGGAAGTGCCGCAGCTCCTCCAGGGTGTCGACGCCGTGGGACCCGAGGCGCTCCAGGAGTCCGTGGAGGACGCCGACGGTGGCGCGGGCGTCGTCGAGGGCGCGGTGGGTGGGCTGGTCGTGGGCGGAGAAGAATCCGGCGAGGGTGCCGAGCTTGTGGTTGGGTACCTCGTCGCGGGTGACCAGGCGGCGGGCGAGGGGCAGGGTGTCGACCACGGTCGGATGGGGCCAGTCGTGGCCGTGGGCGGCGCACGCGGCCTTGAGGAACCCGACGTCGAACGGGGCGTTGTGCGCGACGAGCACGGTGGCGTCGCCGTCCAGCGCGGCGAATTCGAGGAAGGCGGGCAGCGCCGCCTCCAGGTCCGGGGCGGTGGCGACCATGGCCTGGGTGATACCGGTCAGCAGGGTGATGTGCGGGGGGATCGGAACGCGGGGGTTGACCAGGGTGCCGAACTCGCCGAGCACCTCGCCGCCGCGCACCTTCACGGCGCCGATCTCGGTGATTCCGGCGCCGTTGGAGCGGGATCCGGTGGTCTCCAGGTCGACGACCACGAAGGTGGTGTGCGCGAGAGGCGTGCCCAGGTCGTCGATGGTGCCCTGGACGAGTGCGCCCGTGAGAGAAAGCCGCTGGTCTGCCACGTGGTCAGCCTAAGCGCGGGGGACGACGGATCGCGGGGGCTGATTCCTCCTGGTGTGACTGATTGTGTCCGGTCCGCTCCTGGATCGATGCGGATCCGTCAAGATCATGACCTTCACTACGTGGAAAGATGGTGCGGGCCACAGATGGGGAGACGTTGCCGGGGCGATGCCGGAGGTCATCGTGTTACCGGGCGGTTTCCTCGTGCGCGAGGATCTAGGGTCGTGCCGTGAGTGCGAATAGGAGGAAGAGGCCGTGAGTATTTCTGTCCCGTCCGATACTCAGCGCTGGCGGTGCGCCCAGTGTGGCAACCTGACCCGGTTCGACGTGATACGCAGCGTGCGCTCGCGCGACTACCTGCACTTCGACCTCTCCGGTGCCTACGACGTCGAGGAGCGCGAGGTGCTCGCTGAGAACGTCGAGCAGGTGCGCTGCCGCTGGTGCAATGCCGTGGACTCGGTGGAGGTCGTGGACCGCCCCGCGAGCGAGGCGGGCCGCGCGGCGGAAAACGGTGCGGAGCGAGCATGAGTTCCGATACCGCCCCGGACAACGGCGGCGAACCGGGCGAGCGACCGGCGGGGGAGTCCCTGCGTCGGCCGCTGCCGGAGAGCGTCCGTGCACGGGTCATCGAGTACGGCTCCGACGTGCTCGGCGGCCTGAGAATGTCCCAGCAGCCTCCGGCGCTGCGCCGCGTGGCGAAATTCGAACCGCGCCGCCGCGCGCGCCTGGCCGGACCGCAGATCGCCGCCCAGCTGGAGAGCGACGACGACTTCCGGTCGCAGGTGGCCGCGCGGGTGGAGCAGGTCTGGCCGGAGCTCGCCGAGGGACTGCGCCAGGGCGTCATCCCCCCGGCCGCCGATCCGGTCGCGGTGGCGGCGGCCGCCTACCTGATCCGGCCGGAGGGGTGGTCGGAGATCGTCGAGCGCATCCACGGCGAGCTGGAACGCCAGGAGACGGCCAAGGAGGCCGACGAGGCGGCCGAGACCATCGCGGACCTGCGTCGCCAATTGGAGGAGAGCAGGGCCGAGCAGCGCGAGGAGCTCGCCCGGCTGCGCGCGCGGCTGCGCGAGCAGCGCTCCACCATCGCCGACCTGCGCCGCAAGATCCACGCGGAGCGCCAGCGCGCGAAGGAGGCCGTTGCCGGGGCCGAGCAGGCGATCGCGGAGGCGGCGGAACTCAGCTCCACGACGACCAACCAGGTCAATGCCGTGGAGGCGGAGAACCGCCGGTTGCGCAACCGCCTCGCCGCGGCTGAGACGCAGGTGGAGAACACCCGCCGCGCGGCCCGCGCCGGGCGCAGCGCCGACGAGGCTCGCCTGCGCGTGCTGCTGGACGTGCTGCTGGACGCCGCCCACGGGCTGCGCCGCGAACTCGCGCTGCCGACCTCCATCGAGAGCCCCGGTGACCTGGTCGCCGGGGAACGGCAGGAACGGAGCATCGGCGTCCCCGGCCAGGGCCTGCCCGACGACGACCCCGGCCTGATCGACCAGCTGCTCACCCTGCCCCGCATCCACCTCCTCGTCGACGGTTACAACGTGACCAAGACGGGGTACGGCACGCTCCCCCTGGCCGACCAGCGCAGCCGACTGCTCGCGTCCCTGGAGGGGCTGGCGACGCGGACCAAGGCGGAGATCACCTGCGTGTTCGACGGCGCCGATGTCGACGCGCCGCCCGCGCTCTCCGCGACGCGGCGGGTGCGGCTGCTGTTCAGCGAGCCGGGGGAGACCGCCGACGAGCTCATCATCCGGCTGGTCCGGGCCGAGCCCGCCGGACGGCCCCTGGCCGTGGTCACGTCCGACAAGGAGATCATGACCGCGGTGCGCCGTGAGGGAGCGCGCACGGTGGCATCGGCCGTCCTCCTGCGGCGCCTGGAGTCCTAGGACACAGCCCGCGGTGCTACAGGTCTCCTCACCCCGTTCGCGGAGACGGGCGCGAGACGCGCTTGTTATGGGGCGGGGGATGCGGGCTTGGGCAGGGGCGATGCCGGTGGGGCTGCGGCGCGGGGCGTTACACCTTCGTTGTTGTGGTTGAGGTGAGACCCGAGGTCCGCTAGGTTCTATCCGGAGCTTGACCGGCTTCCCGCTATAAGGCCGGAGCTGTGTCTGGAACTGTCCAGGGTCGGATCGGCCCAGGCTTTTCCCCCAGCCTCGCCGCGGGAGGCTCCCGGCCCCGGGGAGAAGCGGTCGTACTGCCGCGTCCGAGCCGATCGGGTGACGTCCGGTGACCGAGGCCCCCGATCCCCGGTCCCGGCGAAGCCGCCGGCGGACACCGACCCTCAGCCCCCGTCCCCGTACGCGGACTTGAACCGAAGGAGCAGAGACCGCCATGGCGAACAAAGATGGTGGTCGGCCGACGGCGCGCCGGATCGCGACCGGCCTTGGCGTCGTTGTCGCCGGTGGCCTGATCGCGCCCACCGGGGTCGCCCACGCTGACCCCGAGCCCTCCAAAGAGGACGTTGAGAAGACTCTCGACGAACTCAACAAGGAGGCCGACAAGGTCGTCCAGGATTACAACAAGGCCAACTCCGACTACAAGGCGGCCAAGAAGAAGGCCGACGAACTCAAGGAGCAAGTCGGCGACGAAGAGGACAAGTACAACGAGCTGCGCGATGAGGTCGCCGAGTTCGCCAGCGCCGCCTACAAGTCCAACGACCTGGACGCCACCACGACCATCCTCGCCGCCGAGAGTCCCGAGGAGCTCCTCGACCAGAGCGATGACATCGACTATCTGTCCAAGTCGCAGCAGGCCAAGCTCGATGAGTTCGGTGACTCCTCCGAGCGCCTCTTCAAGCTGAAGGACGAGGCTGAGGACGCCCTGTCCAAGGCGGAGAAGGCCCAGAAGGCCGCCAAGAAGAAGAAGGACGAGGTCGAGGAGAAGATCCAGAAGCAGAAGGACCTCCTCGCCCAGTTCCCCGACGCCGAGGACTCCGGGTCCGAGGGCGGCTCGGACTCCGGCGGCAGCTACACCGGCAGTGCCACCGGAAACGCGCGCGCCGCGCTCGACTTCGCCTACGCGCAGCTCGGCAAGCCCTACGTTTACGGCTCCGCCGGACCGAACAGCTACGACTGCTCCGGCCTCGTCATGCGCTCCTGGGGCGCCGGGGGCGTCAGTCTGCCGCGCACCACCTACGGGCAGGCCGAGTCGGGGCAGCGCGTCTCTCGCGACCAGCTGCAGCCGGGCGACATCCTCTTCTTCAGCGGCCTCGGGCACGACGGCCTCTACGTGGGTGGCGGCAAGATGATCCACGCACCGCGCACCGGGAAGAACGTCGAGGTCGTGCCGCTGGCCGGGTACTGGGACGGCCAGTTCATGTACGGCGTCCGCCCGTAGCACCGGCCGAGCTCGGGGGGACGCCGTCCCTCGTCCGGTGATCCGCTGCCCTCGGTCCGCCGATGGCCCGGGTGCGGCGGTGTGTATCGTCACGTTCCTCCAGCCACCGAGCAACCTAACGCCCTGGTCCCCGCACACGCGGGGACCAGGGCGTTTGTGTTCTCGGGGCCTATCGGCAGCCACGTAACCGGCATAACGGTCGAACCGCAATCCGGCCTCATTGGTAACGAATCGGTTGAGATGGAGATCGAGAATGCACTAGTGTTCCTCGCCGAGTGAGGTCGTAGACCACGCCATCATCCGGATGGCGGCGACCGGCTTCCGCCCTATTCCGCGCACGACACACCTCCACCCTCTGGGCGCGGAGACCGGAAGGGCCCCGGTCCGGCGCGCGATCCCGACGCGCCGACGGAGAGAGCCCCGGGTGTATCAGCGACCGGCGCACTGTCCGGCCCTGACGGGCGCCCCCTGCCCGAACCCCGATGGACGTACCGGTGGGCGGTCTGGAGAAAGGTGTGCCCCCAGCGTGGATGAACTCCAAGAACGTCGCTCGTATCGCCGTCACCTGGCGGTCGTCGGCTTCGTCGCCGTCGGCGCCCTGCTGACCTCGTCCGGTGTCGCCTTTGCCGACCCCACCGCGGACGAGGTCAAGGACAAGATCGAGAAGCTCGAAAAGGAGTACTCGGAACTCGCCGACGAGTACAACCAGGCCAAGGAGAGCCACGACGCCGCGAAGAAGAAGCTCGACGACCTGGAGTCCAAGCGTGACGACGCGGAGGAGCGGCTCGACGATCTGCAGAGCGGTGTGCGCAAGTTGGCGACCTCGGCCTACACCGGGGTCGACTACGGCTCACCCGCGTACCTGATGGGCGCTGACGGCCCCGAGGACGCCCTGCAGCAGGCGGCGGACCTCGGCTACCTCTCCCAGAGCCAGCAGGCGAGCCTCGACAAGTACGTCAAGCAGCGGGACAAGCTCGACGACCTGGAGTCCGAGGCAGAGTCCACCGAGGAGAAGGCCAAGAAGAAGCTCAAGGAAGCCGAGGACGCCAAGAACAAGGCCGAGAAGAAGATCGAGAAGCAGCAGGACATTCTCGACGACCTGAGCGCCGAGGAGCGCGCGCAGGCCACCGCCGGCATCAACGGCGGCGGATCCTCGTCCGGTTCCTCCGGTGGCGGGGGCGCCTCCTACAACGGCTCGGCCTCCGGCAACGCACGGGTCGCCCTGAACTTCATCTACGCCCAGATCGGCGACTCCTACAGCCTGGGCGCCAACGGCCCCGACGTGTGGGACTGCTCCAGCCTGGTCCAGGCCGCATGGAGACAGGCGGGGGTGAACCTCCCCCGGACCACCTACGACCAGGTCAACGCCGGAACCCGGGTCTCCTGGGACAGCATGCAGCCGGGCGACCTGATCTTCTTCTACGGCGGTCCCGACCACGTCGGGATGTACGTCGGCAACGGCAAGATGGTGCACGCCTCTAACCCGTCCAAGCCCGTCGCCGAGGTCACCCTGGGCAGCTACTACCGGAACAACTTCACCGCCGCCGTGCGGCCCTGAGGCCCGCTCCGGCGCGCCCGAGGGGACGCCGGACACGACACCGCCCGCCCAGCGACCAGGTCGCTGGGCGGGCGGTGTCGTGTCCGATGGGTGGTTCCCGCCGGGGTGGCCCGCGGATCAGGCGGTGAGCTGGGGTGCGGCCCTCCGAACGCCATCGGGGCAAAGGCGGTACCTAAGCCCGTCCGGGATCAGCCCGCGTAGATCTCCTCGATCTCCTTCTCGTACTGCTTGGTGACGACGTGCCGCTTCACTTTCAGCGACGCCGTCATCTGGCCGCCCTCCTCGGAGAAGTCCTCGGGCAGGATCTTGAACCTGCGCACCGACTCCGCGCGCGACACCGCCTGGTTAGCATCGTCCACTGCCTCCTGCACCGTGGCGACGAGGGCGGGGTCGTCGACCAGGTCCGCGATTTCGCCGGTGCGGTCGTTCTGCTGCTTCCAGAACTCGAAGGCCTCGGGGTCGATGGTGATCAGCGCGGAGACGAAGTTGCGGTTGTCTCCGATGACCAGGCACTGGCTGACGATGGCGTGGCCTCGGATGCGGTCCTCGATCACCGCCGGGGCGACGTTCTTGCCGCCGGCCGTCACGATGATCTCCTTCTTCCGCCCGGTGATGCTGAGGTAGCCGTCGTCATCCAGCGCGCCCAGGTCGCCGGTGCGGTAGAAGCCGTCCTTGTCGAACGCCTCAGCGGTGGCCTTCTCGTTGTTCCAGTAGCCGCGCATGACGTGGTCGCCCTTGCACAGCACCTCGCCGTCGTCGTCGATCTTGATGGTGACGCCGGGGAACGGCGGGCCGACCGTGCCGATCTTGTTCTTGCTCGGTGAGTTGACCGCGGTGGGGGCGGAGGTTTCGGTCAGACCGTAGCCCTCGATGATGGTCAGGCCCACTCCGCGGAAGAAGTGGCCGAGGCGCTCGCCCAGCGCGGAGCCGCCGGAGACGGCGTAGCGCGCCTGACCGCCCAGGCGGTCCAGGAGCTTGCCGTAGACGAGCTTGGCGAACAGGGCGTGCTTGAGCTTCAGGCCCAACGGGACGCGTCCGGCGTCGAGCGCCTTGCTGTAGTCGATGGCGGTGGCCGCCGCGACGGCGAAGATCTTGCCCTTGCCCTCGGCGGCGGCCTTCTGCTCGGCCTTGTTGTAGACCTTCTCGAAGACGCGCGGGACCGCCAGCAGGAAGGTCGGCTTGAAGACGCCGAACGTGTCGATGAGCTCGGGGCCGGTGGTGGGGAAGTGGCCCAGGACCGTCTTGGACTCCACGCAGCCGATCTGGATGAGCCGGGCGAAGGAGTGGGCCAGGGGGAGGAAGAGCAGGGTCGAGCGGCCCTCTAGGGTGAAGACCTCCTCCAGCGGCCCCTCGATCACGTTCATGATGGTGAAGAGCAGGTTGCGGTGGGTCAGCTCGCAGCCCTTGGGGCGCCCGGTGGTGCCCGAGGTGTAGATGAGCGTGGCGAGCTCGTCGACGCCGCCAGCGGTGCGCCGCTGCTCGACGACGTCGTCCTCCACCTCGGACCCCGACGCGACGAGGTCGGCCAGGCCGCCGTCGTCGATCTTCCACGTATGGGCGAGATCCGCGAGGTTCGTCTGCACCGACTTGACGCGCTCGACGTGCTCCTCGCCCTCGACGAAGACCGCTTTGGCCCCTGAGTCGCCGAGGATCCACTCGACCTGCTCCGCCGAGGAGGTCTCGTAGATCGGGACGGTCACTGCGCCGGCCGACCAGATGGCGTAGTCGATGGTGGTCCACTCGTAGCGCGTCCGCGACATCAGACCGACGCGGTCGCCGTGCTCGATGCCGGCGGCGATGAGCGCTTTGGCGATGGCCGCGACGTCGTCGCGGAATTCCTGGCAGGTCACGTCCCGCCACTGGCCAGATTCCTGGACCCGGAGCGCGACGGAGGCGGGCTCATTGGTGGCGCGGGCGAAGACCGTATCTGGCAGGCGTGCCTGCGACGAGATCTCGACCTTCACAGGACGGCTGTATTCGCGCACGTTATCGCTCCTGGACGTACAAGGCCTGTTAGGGGACGTGACGACGGTAACAACTTAAGCTACTAGCTGGTAGAACGAGTTCTCGTTCGGTATCCGAAAGAGACGTGATGTTGATGAAATCGGTCCCATACCCTGCGGCGATGCCCGCTGCGGGGCTGGCTCGCCGGACCGCCCGGCGCCGGACGCGCATGGACGTGACCCTAGCGTTGATCTTGCTCCGGCAACAGCGTCGACCGGCGATTCGGCCGTGGATGGGAGGAATTGGACCTAGTGGGGGGAAGTGAATGGTCCCGCGGCGGTCTTCCGGCGGTCCCGCGGCAGCGGAGTCCCTGAACCGCATCCGGGTTTCCCCCGGTTTATCCAGTGGGAGGGGCCATCGTCCGAGAGGCGCGGATAACGTGGCGTTCACGACCGGAGAAAACGGGGGCAAGGACGACCATGGCTGAGCCGAACCGTGACACGGGTTCACAGGACATCATCGATGACGCGCTGCGACTGGTGGACGCGCTGCAGCGCAAGCTCATCATCGCGGGTGTGCGCCGCGGGGTGTCGAGCGTGACGTCCCCGCCGCCGCCCAAGGACGACGTGTGGGGGGAGGCCATCCGGCTGGAGCAGCCACCGGAGGAGCAGGAGCCGCTCGACCGGCTGGCCGGCATCGTGCGCACCGCGGCACCGGAAGTCGTCGGGCACTTGGGCAAGGCGGGTGCGGCCCTCTTCGGCGCGCTGGGCGAGACATGGGACGTGGTCGAGAAGTCGCTGGAGAAGCAGCGCGCCGATCGCGAATGCCAGGAACAGGATCGCCCTGAGCGGGAGAGCGCCGCACGGGAGATTACCGAGGCCGGGACGGACAGCGGAGGCGCACCGGCCAACGGTGAGGGCTCCGCGGCGGACTCCGGATCCAGCCTTCCCCGAAGGGACGGGCATGACCATCCCCGTCCCACCGAGACGACGTGACCAAATGGTCCATACCAGTGTGAGAATGTGGTGCCAGCGCACGCGGAGCGAGGGTCCGCGGGGCGCGAGCCCGCCACAGACACGTGAATGACCCGAACCGGGAAAAGGAGCCGTCCATGCGGTTGACGATCGGTGTGGACATCGGCGGCACCAAGGTCGCCGCCGGAGTAGTCGACCCCGATGGGCGGATTCTCGGTGACGTCGTGCGCTACCCCACCCCGAGGAACGACAGTGAGGCGCTGGCCGACGTCATCGGGCGGGTCGTCGTGGAGCTGCGCGAACGGAGCACCGACCACGACATCGCGGCCGTGGGCGTGGGCATCGCGGGATTCGTCGACGAGGACCGCGCCCGGATCGTCCTCGCCGCCAACCTGGGGCTGTCCGACGACCCCATCACGGAGCGGATCCGGCGGCGGGTCGACCTCCCCGTCGTCGTCGAGAACGATGCCAACGCCGCCGCCTGGGCCGAAGCCCGGTTCGGCGCCGGGCGCGGGAGCGACCACGTCGTCCTGGTGACCCTGGGTACCGGGGTCGGCGGCGGCATCGTCATGGACGGTCGGCTCCAGCGGGGCCGCTACGGCGTCGCCGCCGAAGTCGGCCACTACCGCGTGGTGCGCCACGGCCGCCGCTGCGGCTGCGGCAACAACGGCTGCTGGGAGCAGTACGCCAGCGGTCGTGCCCTGGTGGCCGAGGCCCAGGACCTCGCCACGACCGACCCCGTGCGCGCCGCCCACCTCCTCAAGCTGGCTGATGGCGACATCTCCCGGATCCGGGGGCCCGAGATCACCCAGGCGGCCCTGGAGGGCGACGAGGGCGCGCTGGAGTGCTTCCGCGCCGTCGGCGAGTGGGTCGGCCTCGGCATGGCCGACCTCGCCGCCATCCTCGACCCCGAGTGCTTTGTCGTCGGCGGTGGGGTATCCGACGCCGGGGACATCCTCCTCGCACCGGCGCGAGCATCGTTCGACAAACACGTCACGGGCCGCGCCACCCGCCGCCTCGCCGATATCCGCACCGCTGAACTCGGTTCCCAGGCGGGCATCGTCGGCGCTGCTGACCTGGCGCGGACCTAGGCGCTGGTTCGCCGCCGGTTCTTCCGGCAGTTCCAGCGACCACCGGGCGGGGCCGTGCGATAGGTCTGCTGGGCGGCCTTGTCGGTGTTCTTTCTTTCCGGTGTTCTTGGGTGAAAAGCGGCACCGAGGCCGGTGGGGGCTGGGGCGCCCGGTCCTCCGGCGGGTGGGGCGGGGGGCACGGCGCCGGCCCGCACCGCCGGCCACCTCCCGGGCGGAGGGTCGGGGGCGGCAGCGACGAGGGAGAGGGGCGGGCGCCCTTGCCGGCTCCCGGGCGGGCCATGCGGGCCGCCGGACGCCGGGTATGCCCGGTTTGCCACAACTCCCCCGCGATGATCATGGGAACGGTCCCGGTTCTGTCCGGTTTGCCGGGACCATCCCCATGATCATCGCCAGAGGGGGTCGGCGGCGGGGGAGCGCTCCCGGATCGCGGAAAGCTTCTCGCGCGGAGCGAGAAGACCGCTTCAGGCCGTGACCCCCCGCCCCACCCGCCGGAGGACTGGGCGCCCCAGCCCCTACCGGCCTCGGTGCCGCTTTTCACCCAAGAACACCGGAAAGAAAGAACACCGACAAGGCCGCCCAGCAGACCTTGGGCTCAGGGGGTCTCGATCTCTGCGAGGACGGGCCGGTGGTCGCTGGCCCTCGTCAGGTCGGCGGGCGCGACCAGGTCGACCGGTACACCGGATCCGCAAACGGTCATCTCTCGGGTCACGAAGACGCCGTCAATACGCGCCCGCGGCTCTCGTGCCGGGAACGTCAGCGCCTCCCCGCGCGGCGACTCCGCGCCGCTGTCGCGCAGTTCGCTCGCCAGCAGCCGCCACGCCGGACCGTCGGGCGCGCAGTTGATGTCCCCGGCCAGGACCGCGGGGGCGGAGTAGCGGGTGGCCGTCGCGGTGAGGTGCGCCAGGACTTCCTGTGCGTGGTGGCTGCGCGCGCGGTCGTCCAGATCCAGGTGGGTGCACCCGACCACCACGGGGCGTCCGCCTACGTCGAGCACGGCCAGCGACAGCGCCCGCCGGTGGAGCCGGGGATAGCGGTAGAGGAGCCAGTGCTCCGTATGGAGCACGCGGATCGCCGGACGGACCAGAATCGCCAGTCCGCCCGCGCGCCGGTTGACCGCCGCGACCAGTCCGCACCTGCGGGCCAGCACCCGTCGCCGCCACCGCCAGCCCGCGAACCGGGGCATCTCCTGCAGGCAGGCGACGTCTGTTTCACACACCGCGATGGCCCGCCCGGCCGCCTTCGCGTCATCGCGCAGCGCCCGCACGTTGTAACTGAGCACCCGCAGCGTCATGGCTCCTACCTACCCCCGCGAGGCGGCCGGATGACGTGCGGAGCGAGATGCAACGCGCCCCCGGTAGCCAGACCTGGCCGCCGTGCTCGCTGAGCAGAGCGGAGCGTCTCCGCCTGGAGCGCCGTCGTAGACACGGCACGCGGGCGCTAGGCGGCGGTGCCCGGGGTGTCCGGCTTCACCGCCCGCTCTGCCGCCGACTCTCGCCGGGTCTCCCGCGCCTCCTCCTGCTTCTCGGCCTTCTTGGCCTTTTTGGCCGCCTTGCGCTCGGCGCGCTCAGCCTTGCGCTTGGCCCGGCGCTCGGCGCGTTCGGCCTTCTTCCGCTCGCGCTCGGAGGCGTGCTGCTCCTTGCGTTCCTCCTTGGCGGCTGCTTCCAGTTCGGCCTTCACCGACTGCGCGTAGCGGTCGACGTACTCCTGGCCGGAGAGCTCCATCAGCGCGTACATGATCTCGTCGGTGATGGCCCGCAACACCCGCGGGTCCTTCTCCATGCCGTAGTAGCGGGAGAAGTCCAGGGGCTTGCCGAACTTGACCTTGGGGCGGATGCCCAGCTTCGGGACCGTGCGGCCGGGAGGCATGATCTTGTCGACGTTGATCATCGCCATGGGGATGACCGGCGCCCTGGACTCCAGCACGAGACGGGCCACACCGGTGCGTCCGCGGTACAGCTTGCCGTCGGGGGAGCGGGTGCCCTCGGGGTAGATGCCGAGCAGCTTGCCCTGCCTGAGCACCCTCAGGCCAGTGCGCAGAGCTGCCTCACTGGCCTTGCCGCCGGAGCGGTCGATCGGGATCTGCCCCACGCCGGTGAAGAAGAGGCGGCTGACGAAGCCCTTCGGGCCGGTGCCGGTGAAGTACTCGGCCTTCGCCAGGAAGGTGATCTTGCGCGGCAGGGGCAGCGGGCCGAAGAAGTGGTCGGAGAAGGACAGGTGGTTGCCGACCAGGACCGCCGGGCCGTACCTGGGCACGTTCTCCACCCCTTCGGCGCGCGGCTGCCACAGCACCGCCAGCACCGGACCCAGGATCGCCTTGACAATCCAGTAGAACACCGAGCTTCACCCCCGCACCCGCGGGGAGCGTCCGACCTTCTTCGTCACGTTCGCCTTCCCGCATTCACGAACAATCGTCGTTATCTTCGCATCAGCTGGGACCGACTACCAATGTCGGAGTAAGTTACCTACAAGTAGGAGGGGACAACGTCCCGATCCACCCCGCTATGCAACCCTCTCACGTTGCAGGGCCGCCCCTACCGGGGCGGCGGGGTTCCGGGCGTCCGGCCCCTGGGTTAGTTTCATAGACCTGACGCCACGTGATCCGCGGCACGTTTGAGACGAGGAAGTCAAGGAGATCCCATGTCACTACTGCCCGGCGCCGAACCGTACCACCGTGGTGGCGGCGGTGTCGGCGTGCTGTTGTGCCACGGGTTCACGGGAACACCGCAGTCGATGCGGCCCTGGGCCGAGTACCTCGCGGCAGCCGGGCTGACGGTGGACGTCCCCCGCCTGCCCGGACACGGAACGACCTGGCAGGACATGGCGACGACGACCAGCGACGACTGGCTCTGCGTCGTCGAGGAGGCGCTGGTCAAGCTGCACGCCGAATGCGAGCGGGTGTTCGTCATGGGGATGTCCATGGGCGGCTGCCTGGCCCTCCGGCTCGCCGAGCTCCACCCGGACAAGGTGAGCGGCGTAGTTCTGGTCAACCCCTCCCTCGCCCTGGAGGACTGGAAGCTGATTGTCGCGCCGTACATCAAGCGGCTCGTGCCGACCACCCGGGGCATCACCTCCGACATCAAGAAGCCCGGCGCCGTGGAGGTCGGCTACGACGACATCCCTACGGCCGCCGCCGCGACGCTGCCGAAGCTGTGGCGCGCCACGCGCCAGGGTATGTCCAGGCTCACCGCACCGGTTCTCGTCTACCGGAGTCACGAAGACCATGTCGTTGGGCCGAAGAGTCTGCGTATCCTCACGAGTGAGGCGGTGAACGCTCGATTGACCGTTCACGCGTTGGAGAACAGCTACCACGTCGCCACCCTGGACAACGACGCCGAGACCATCTTCGAGGGAAGCCTCGCGTTCGTGCGCGAACACTGCGGAAGCGGGGAAGGAATGGACCGATGACGCAACGCCGGGGGAACGGCCTACTCGCGGACGCCTACGTTCCGCTGATCCTGCTTCCTCCGGCCACGGCCGACCGCATGCTCGACGCGTTGCGCCGCTCCGGTATCGCCGCCTACGCCCTGCCTCTCGACGACACGGCGGAGGCCACGTCAGCCGTCGCCGTCGAGGACCCGCCCACCGACCACCTGTACGTCGACGCCGAGGAGCGCGACGCGGCCGCCGCGATCCTCCGCCGCGAGCTGCCCGAGCTGGGCGAGCGCGCGCTCGGCAGCGGCGCATCCGAGACAACGGCGGAAGCCGCGGGGGCGCAGCCGCGCGCGTCGGACACGCCGAGCGCAGAGACGGCGGACGATCCCGAGACCGATGCCGCCGGGGCGGCGTCGGGTGAGGGCGCACGCTCCGAGACAGGGGCCGACGCCGGGGCCACTCCTCCCGCCTCCGCCCCGTCGTCCTCCGGCGCCGACGAGGACGTCTGGGCCGACCTCGTGGCGCGCTTCTACGAGAGCGGCGGCCCTGCGAGCGACGCCGTCTACTGGCCCGACGCGGAGAACCTCAGCGTCCGGGAGTCGGCTGATCGGCAGGATGACACGACGGACGGTTCCGAAGGCGACGACCCTTCCGGACTCGGCGACGGCCCGGTGGCCGAGGGTGCCGACAGCGACGGGGGAGGCGCGGGGCGCCGTTTCGGGCGCGGCGACGACTCCGACCCCTCCGACCACTACGTCCCCCCGCCTCCGCCGCCGTTCCCCCGCGGCGACCTGACCAGCCGCCTGTCGTGGGGCGGACTGTTCGGCGGCCCGCTGCTGCTGCTCGGATCGATGCTCCTGGGCATCCGCCTGCCGGGCTGGCTCGCCTTCTGCGCCGTCGCCGCCTTCATCGCGGGGTTCGTGGTCCTCGTCGTACGGATGAGCGACCGCCCCTCCGGTGGGAACGGACCGGACGACGGAGCCGTAGTGTGACGGTGTGACCATACGGCCACCGAGGATCCCCCGCTCCCTGCCCTCGCTGCCCTCCCCGTCGACTTTCCCGACGTCCGGACGCACGGCCCCGGCCATGGGCTACGAGGCGCCGATCTGGCGCGCCATCAGCGCCTTCCGCATCGCGTCCCTGGTCTACGCGCTCGCGCTCATCGTCCAGCACCACGCACTCCTGGCCCGCCCGTGGCTGGCCTGGACGGTGTTCGCGGCCATGGTCGCCTGGACCGCCGTGGCCGGGTACGCCTACGCCGCCGACCACCACCGGCACTGGCGCTTGCTGCTCGTCGACCTCACCGTCACCTTCGCCTGCCAGGCCGCCACCATGTTCGCCGCCTCGCCCGGCTACCTGCGCATGGCGCCACCGCTCACCGCGACCTGGTTCGGCGGCGCCGCCTTGGCCGCCGCCGTCATCGGCGGTCGGCGCTGGGCGCTCATCATCGCGGTGGGCTACGGCATCGTCGACATCACCGTGCGGGTGACGCTCGGGCTCGACATCACGGCGGCGACGCCGCGCGGGATGGTACTGCTCATCCTCGCCGGGTTCGCCGTCGGCTACATGACCCACATCGCGCAGGCGGCCGAGCGGCGGTTCGCCGCCGCCGTGGAGCTGGAGGCGCGGACGCGGGAGCGCGAGCGGCTCGCCCGCTCCATCCACGACTCCGTGCTGCAGGTGCTGGCCATCGTCCAGCGGCGCGGCACCGAGCTCGGCGGTGAGGCCGCCGACCTGGGGCGGCTCGCGGGCGAGCAGGAAGCCAAGCTCCGCGCGCTGATCGGCGTGCAGGCGCAGGCCGACCGGATGCCGGTGGATGCGGGCGCGGCCGCGTCGGCGACAGGCGTGGAGGAGGGCCGGGCCGACCTGAGCGCTCGGCTCGGCGCCCTGGCTTGCGGGCGGATTACCGTCTCCGCACCGGCCGCACCGGTGTTGCTGGCCCAGCGCGCGGTCGAGCAGATCAGCGCCGCCGTCCAAGCGGCCCTGGCCAACGTCGAGCGGCACTGCCCGGGGGAGACACGCGTCTGGCTGCTCGTGGAGGACGAGGGGGACACCGTCACCGTGACGGTCCGCGATGACGGCCCCGGCATGGAAGAGAGCCGTATCGATGAGGCCGCCTCCGACGGTCGCCTCGGCATCGCCCAGTCGATCAAGGGCCGCGTCCGCGACCTCGGCGGGGAGACTGCGGTTTTCACCGCACCGGGGGAGGGCACCGAAATCGAGATGCGCGTGCCGCGATGAACCCGCTCCCTTGCACGGCGAGCAGCGCAGCGATCAGCGGAACGGTCCACCACAGCTGATAGAGGAAAATCGAGTCACCGCTGCTCCACGGCAGCGATCCCAGGGCCGTACCGACGAGCACGCCGATATAGAGCACGTACCAGCAGCGGGAAATCGTTGGGACCGTGGGAATGGCGCGTCGCAGGAGATCGAATGCGAGGAGGGCGACCCCGAGCCCCCAAATCGTCAGAAAGATCCGGTGCTGGATGGGGTCGATCACGGAAAGCGCGGAAATAGGCAGGTCCCACCCGGTGCGGAATAGAAATGCGCCGGCCACCAGCACGGCCCCGGCGAGTGCCCCGATAGTCGGGTTGGGCGACGCTGCGGGTGGTGGCGCGGTTCTCGGTCCGATGGAGTGATGTTCCATGCCTGCTCCGGGCGGTGCGGTGGGTGTCCGATCCGCACCGAGATTAGAGCGTGGTATTTCCGAAGTCAACGACGTTGAGTTTCACGGAGAAAATGCCGTGGTCGCGGTCGCTTCCGCCCGGTCGGTGGAACATTGAATTACCGCCCCTGCTTATGTCATGAATGGCGGGAGTTGGGCGTGCGGCGTGATCATGATTTCGGGCGTGTGTCGCCGTTTGTCGCTATTTCCCCGGTCGTGGCGGGAAGAGAGGAATCATGACGTCGTCGACGATTCCGGCGACCACTTCGTCGGGGATCGGTGCACCATTGAAGAGGAAGTGGTAGCGCAGCAGCGCCAGACCGGCCTCCAACCGGCGCTCGGTGAGCGCGGCGGGGTCGACCTCGCCGCGATCGACGGCCTGGGACACGATGTCGTACATCATCCGCATGGTCCGTCCGCCCGAGTACTCGCGCACCTCGGCCATCCGCTCCGGCGCGGCCAGCATGTCGCCGAGCAGGCCACGCAACGCCTCGCCCATCGGCCCCGCGAGCACGTGGGCGGTCTCGGTGAGGACGGTGACGAAGTCCTCTCGCAGGCTCCCCGTGTTCGGCGGGGCGGCGTAGGTCGACAGGGCATGGTGGGCGGCGTCGAGGACCAGTTCGGCCCGGCCGGGCCACCGGCGGTACAGCGAGGCCTTGCTCGCCTGGGCGCGTTCGGCGACCCCCTCCATCGTGAACCGCGCATATCCGACCTCCGTCAGCTCGTCGAGCGCGGCCCGGAGGATGGCCGCGTTCAGGGCCGCCCCGCGTCTGCGCGGCAGCTTGCGGTGGTCCGTCACCGGCTCCTCCGGGGTTCCGGTGGCGGCGTCGTTCGACACGGCGGACACGGCCCTTTCTCTGCGCGGCTACGTTCGGTCGCCGATGACCGGATGACCCGGCTGACGGCGTGCGGGCGTCGGCGGGTGGCAGGTGGTCACCTGCCACCCGCCGATTCTAGGAAGGCCCACCTTCGGTCCCGCCTTTCGCCGCGGGGACAGCGGCCTCACCCGGGGCCTCATCGGCCGCACTCACCTCGCCGACATCACCGTCGACCGTCACGATCCGCCCGCTGGTCAACTCGGTCGTCGCCACCCCCGTGCCCATGACCGCCGGGATGCCGTACTCGCGCGCGAAGATCGCCGCGTGGGACCCGGCGCCGCCGCTGTCGACCACGACGGCGGCGGCCCGCTGGAACAGCGGCGTCCACGCGGACCATGAAGAAGTTCATGCAGGAGCGGAGCATCTCGGCGGGCCAGCTCGCGGTGAGCTACAAGGGGCGGCTCGTCTTCGGCCGGTCCTACGCGTGGACCGACGACGAGAAGCTGCGCTTCGGCCCCACGGCGCTGTTCCGCATCGCGAGCCTGTCGAAGTCGATCACCGCCACCGCGGTGAACCTGCTCGTGCAGCAGGGCAAGCTCAAGCTCAGCACCCCCGTCACCGAACTGCTGGAGCTGAACCCGCCGGAGGGCGAGAAGCTCGACCCCCGAGTCTCGGAGATCACGGTGCGGCGGCTGCTCCAGCACCTGGCCGGGTGGGACCGGGACATCTCCGGCGACGCCACGTTCGAGAACTTCGCGACCGCGAAGCAGCTGGGTGTCGGGCTTCCGGTGGGCATCGACCAGATCATCCGCTACGGCGCGGGCAAGCCGCTGGACCACGACCCTGGCACGAAGTACGCCTACT
Organism: Nocardiopsis rhodophaea; assembly: GCF_039530945.1. Classification (NCBI taxonomy): domain Bacteria; kingdom Bacillati; phylum Actinomycetota; class Actinomycetes; order Streptosporangiales; family Nocardiopsidaceae; genus Nocardiopsis; species Nocardiopsis rhodophaea. The sequence continues at coordinate 219,852 of NZ_BAAAPC010000003.1, read as the reverse complement.
GCAACTACGGCTACATGCTGCTGGGCAAGATCGTCGAGAAGGTCTCCGGGCAGCCCTTCGAGGCGTTCGTGAAGAAGAACGTGCTGAGCCCGATGGGCATCACCCGGATGCGGCAGGGCCGGACCCTCGCCGAGCACCGCGCGCCCACCGAGGTGCCCTACTTCTCCCAGTACACCAGCACCACAGTGATGGACGACTCGGGGAAGAAGGTCCCCCTGCCGTACGGCGGGTTCCGGCTCGAGAACTTCGAGGCGACCGGGGGATGGCTGTCCTCCGCCGTCGACATGGTCCGCTTCGCGTCACTGTTCGACTCGACCAAGGTGCTGAACGCCGCCTCGGTCAAGCGGACCTTCGCCGAGCCCGAGACCGGGATCAACAGCAACGGTTACTACTACGGCATGGGCTGGCTGGTGCGGCCGGTCAGCGGTGGCAGCGGGATGAACACCTGGCACGACGGCAGCATGGGCGGAACGTTCGCCTACATGGTGCGGCAGTACAACGGGATCTCGTGGGTGGCGCTGTTCAACCAGCGTGACGACAAGTCGGGGAAGAGCTACTACGACATCGACAGCTCGATGTGGGACGCGATCAGGAGCGTCAAGAGCTGGCCGTCGCACGACCTGTACGACAAGTACTTCTAGTAGCCGCTGAAATGGGCAAACGAAGGGCGGGGGCCGTGTGGCGCCCGCCCTGGTGTGCTTGTTCGGGGGATGGGAGGAGTGGAAGTTACAGACGTTCGGCCTTGGCATTGGCGAGGAGCGCTGCCCACTCCTGACTGGGGAACGCGAGGTGGCCGAGGGGTCTGTTCTGGGTGTCGCGGATGAGGACCGACTGGGGGGTTTCCGCGACCTCGACGCAGCTGCCGCCTGACTGGTTGCTGTGGCTGGAGCTGCGCCAGATTCTGGCGATCTCGACGCAGCTGCCCCCTGTCTCGTTGCTGTGGCTCGACTTGTGCCAGTTGAGGCGCGCTTCGACGCAGTTGCCGCCCTTGGAATTGCTATAGCTGCTCTTGTGCCACGCGCCGCTCAAGAAGCTCACGCGAGCTCACCTCTTTTCTCTTCCAGAAGTTCACGTGACGCCACTGGAGGCAGTGCAACCCCCCGAAGCTCTCCGTACACGCGCGAATACTCCTGTACTTCCTCAGGGCCATCCATGGGGGTTCCGGAGACTCTGGTCTCCATGTACAGGACTTCCCCTCGCTCAGGGACGGTGATCAAGGTGAATGCCCCGTCCAACCCGGGATGGTACTCCGTGGACAGGGGCACGACCTGCACGACTACATGTGGTTTGCGGGAGATTGCCAGTAAGTGATCTAACTGGCGGGCCATGGTCCCACGGCCTCCGAAGGGTCGAATGAACACGGACTCGTCCACTACCGCGAGGAGGAGTGGCGGATGCTCGGATGTCAAGATGGTCTGTCGATTCATTCGAGCGCGGACCTTTTCGTCGATAGCCGCATCGGATGCAGTGGGAGTCCCGATGCGGATGATCATCCGTGCGTACTCCTCGCACTGAAGCAACCCCGGAATCAGAGTTGGGTGCCACTCCCTGATCTCTGATGCCCTCCGCTGTAACTGCTCGATATCTCTGAACCAGTCGGGGAACGCGTTCGATCCGTTCGTGCGCTCCCACAGGAGGCGAACCTTCCCACCTGTGTTGAGAATGCGGTCGATTTCGTCTACATATTCTACTTTTGTCCCTCTTGCGCCACGCTCCATGGCGCTGAGCATGGACGCTGAGACGTTGAGGGCCTTGGCGAGTTGGTCCTGGGTCACACCTGCTTGTTCTCGGAGCCTGCGTAGTTCTGTACCGAACCTGAGCCACCTAGCGTCGATCTTCTGCACCATGCTGAACAGTGCAGCACACCTACTGAACTTGCGTCCACACGGTTAAACAAATTCCCTCACATCTGTGGATTCTCTGGAAATGAAGTGAGAGTGCAGGGAGTGTTGTTCATGCGGTCGTTGGAATCTATCGGATTTTCGGCGGCCACAAAAAAGCGACCCTGACCGGTGCCCAAACACCGAACAGGGTCTAGATCCCACAACCTGACTCGACAGGTGGAGGACCCATGGGCAAGGCTATCCCGACTCCCGACGGCGGGCGTCCCCGAACCCCGGCCGAGCGGCTGGCGGACTACAACCTCTTCCTCACGCTCGACCTTGAGTACTTCATGACCTGGCGGCTCTCGTACACCGGCCCGCACTACCTCGACCCGGTCAACTACACCGCCGACCGCCGCTTCGACCCGCCCGAGTACTACCGCTCCGTCGGGGTCGTCTCCCACATCGAGACCCCCGACATCTGTGAACTCTCCACTCAGCTCCGGAAGCAGGCCCTTCTCGACTGGGCGCTGCAGACCCCCGACCCGAAGACGGACGGCTGAGCCACCCCCACCGTGCCGTCGAGCCCGAGGCGAGGGGCGGGCTCGACGGCACGGCTCCCGTCTAGCTCCAGGACTGATCGGTTGGGAATCGAATGTGCAGGATCTCCTGGCAGGGCGGATGTTGGCGATGTATCATTGCTATGGACATCACATACACACGATCTTGGGGGTGTCCAGTGGCCGCGACGCAGATCGATCTCGATGAAGAGGCCCTGGCCGAGGCGATGCGGCTCATGGGAGCAGCGACGAAGAAGGAGACCGTTAACGCGGCGCTGCGGGACTATGTCGACCGGGTGAGACGACTTGAAGCCGCTGAGAGGCTGGCCGAGCGCGGGGCCCGCGGGGAGTTCGAGGAGGCCGCCGCTGCCCATGCCGCGATGAAGCGGGCACGCAGGGCGGCCTTCGAGTGATCACCTACCTGCTCGATAACTCAGCCCTGTGGTACCTGTTCCGTACTCCGGGGGCGATGACGTCCTGGGAAGGGCATATTGGCGCAGGTGCGTTCTATATCTGTGAGGCAACGAGAACTGAGTTCATGTATTCGGCCAAGAGTCCGTCTCACCGAGACGAGTTGACGGACGAAATCGATGCCCTGTGCCACCTGTCGACGATTCCGAAGACGGTCTGGCGCTGGGTCGACTCCGCGCAGTACAAGCTGACTCAACGAGGCCAACATCGGGCCGCTGGGCTCGTTGACCTCGTGGTGTGCGCCGCCGCCGTTCATCACGGACATACCGTTCTTCACGTTGACAATGACTTCGTGACGGTAGCGGCGGTACTGAAGGAAGTGGAGCAGCGGGACATCCGCTCCTGATGCCCTCCTTTGTGTAGTCCTGTACTGTTTCCCGTTCGTCCAGCCACCGCGCCCTCGCAGAGGGGTGACACACGGCAGTGGTGGAGGCGGCGGAGGTGGACAGGACGATTGTTCCTGACACTGTTCGGCATCGCAGATGGCCTACCGCGTCATCATCGTTGGGGTCTGCAAGGCGGGCTTGACGTGCTCGCCCGCATGTCACCAGCGACGTCGGAAATCGTCCTCGAAGATCTTGTCGAAGACGTTGTCACCGAGACGGCACAGCATCAGCTTGAAGTCATCGTGGGACCCCGCAGTCGACGTGGTGCTCACCGGAGAGGCGGCGTCAGGGACCGGAAGCTCGCGCGTCACGTGTTCCATGACCTCGGTGAACTGGTCGCACAGTCGGCGCAGCGCCTTGCGGGGCGGGGCGACGTCGTCGTGGCCGGAGGCCCGCAGAACCGTGTACACGCTCTCGGAGAACGCCAGCAAGGTCTCTTCCAGCACGAGCAGCAGTCCGGTCCGCATCCGCCACGAAGAACTCGTGATCTGTGTGAACGCCTCGTCCGTGTGCCACGTCGGTATCACCGCCCCCGTGGGGGAGTAGACCTGGTGCCGGAACGCCTCCCGCAGGCGGACGCGCTGCGGCTTCGCCTTCTCCCTGATCTCCGCGTGCACTTCGCCGATCAGGTACCCGATCCGGCTATAGCCCGCAGGGGCCTCGTCGAGGCCGGGCACGGAGATGTCGACGTGAGTGGCCGAGCCGATCTCGACGTGGGGCTGCTGGGCGGCCCGTTGCTGTTCCGAACGCACCTGGTCGAGGGATTCGGTCAGCGCGTTCAGGATCTCCTGGGTCCGCGACTGCTGGGTCGAGAGCTCTTCCAGGCGCTCGACGACGCCTACGGTAGGCGCCGCGGCGACCTCCCGTCCGAGTTCCTCGCGGAAGTGCCGGATCGCCTGCGCCAGGCTGTCGGTGAATCGTCGATGCCGGTAGGGAATGGTCAGGTCGACCTGGCGCTGCAGGGCCTCCTGCAGAGGGCGGGCGATGTACCCGTTGACCACCAGCAGCACACGGATCGCCGATCGCCCCCGCTCGTCGGTCCCGAGCGATGACAGGGCGCTGTCGATCCGCTCCTGGACCGCGCTCACGTCGGTGTCGTCCAGAACCGGCCCTTGGAACATCACCAGGCAGCCGGTCTCCTCCCGTCCCGGCAGCGGAAGCCAGATCGCCGCGTTGCCCTCCGGATCCGCGGGGTCCCCCGCGCGGGCCTCCACACGCCACCCCTGCTCGCCGAAGAGCTGCCACGCCGTCTGGAACGTGTCTCTGACCTCGACGTAGCTGAGCTGCTCATGCGCCACACGCCGAAGCACGTCAAGGCCGACGTCTTCGTCCTTGGCCACCGCCTGATAGGCGGACCGGCACAGCAGCAGGATGCGCCGGACCTGTCCGCCCGTGAACCGGACGATGTCGGCGAGGGTCGCCTCGTCGAACGGGCGGATACCGTCGCGCCACCCGCCACGCCCCTCGGCGGGGCACCCCTCGTTCAGGCGCTCCACCGACAGGAACGTGCGGATCAGGTCCCGGGTCCGCCCCTCGTCGAAGGGGGTCATGGTGACCGTGGTGGAGATCCGTTCAGCCACGTCGGCCGGAATCAGGTGGAGGAGGTCCGGCAGGCCGCTCATGATGATGAACGTCTCGCCCGCCGCGCCCCCTGGGCCGATCATGTCCTCCAGGAAGCGCTTGAAGAGCCGGGGGATCTGGTGGTCGACCGGGACGCCTTCCGGGTCGGCTTCCTCAGCGCGGGGATCGCTCTCGGGCGGCTGGTCCGTCTCCGGCGCGTCGGGGGAACCGGCCGCGCGACGCTCGTCGAGTAGGAGGTGCATCTCGTCGATCGCCAGGGTCAGCGACCATCCCCGGCTCCGGTAGAGCCGCACCAGCGCCGCCATCGCGACCAGGGCTCGACGCGGGGTAGCGATCGGGCCGATGATCTTCCTCTCCCGCAGAGGGGGAGAGGTGGCGCCGCCTTCAAGCCACCGCCACACATGGTCGCGCATGGCCGGTTCGATGAGCGCGGCGAGCGCCGTCCCCATGTCGTCGTCGCCGACCTCGTCGATCAGGTCGGCCCGCAGCCGCTCCAGAAGCGCGGCCTGCGGCAGCCCCAGGTTCTCGACAACGGAGATGACGTCGATGTCGCTGTCGTGGAGGTGGTCGGCCACCTGGCTGGTCAGCGTGCTGCCCCGCAGGTGGTCGACGACCACGTCCCGGAAGCACTCGGTGACGAGGTGGCGGAGCTGGCTCCGATGGTCCGGATCCGCGAGCAGCTTCAGGAACTGGAGATAGAGGTCGACGAAGTCGGAACCGGCCGCCGACAGCGCGATGATCCGGTGCGAATCGAGGCGCTCGTGGTGCAGGTACCTGAGCACCTCGACCACGAGTCGGGTCTTTCCCATCCCGTAGTCGCCGACCACGGCCAGCGCTCGGCTGGCCCGCTGGGATTCCTCGCCGAAGTCCCGCGCCACCTGCGCAACCTGGGCCCGGTAGTCCCGGGCGCACGAGATCGCGCTCCGGAACGCGTCGGTCTCGATCACCGCCCAATCGGGAACCGGGCGGATGTAGTCGGTCACCCTGGCGACCGGGGAGACCGGAAACGGATTTCCTGAGGAGACGACCATGTCCGCTGATGCCCCTCAGAAGTGCGTGCTCATGAAGCGGAAGTAGAAGCGGCTGATCGCGTCCATGTCGATCTTTTCCAGGCCTTCCTCAAGCGAGTGGTGGTAACTCCAGATGAGCAGATTCTGTAACTCGCTCAGGCTCATCGCGGATTTGGTCGCGGAGTTCTTCGGCCGTTCGATGAGTACCTCCTTCATCAGGAAGTCGATGTCCTCCTTCACGAAGGGGATGAGCGAGTCCGGGTCGAGACCGTTCGTGCGCGCCAGCTCGAAGCGCTTCTCGATCATCTTCCATCCGTCCTCGACGGATAGCGGGCCGAGGCTGAGGACGAGCGGTGATCCGTAGGGATAGGGGCCACCAAGGTCATCCTGCGGACGGGTCTCGCAGAACACCAGCATGTTCCCGGGAACGTTCTTCAGCAGCATGTCGATGGCAGACCCCGGACACTGCTCCGGCCAGACGGCTACGAGTGTGCAGGGGTCCCTGTCCATGGTGAGGATGCGCTCCACGGCCAGTTGGAGAAAGTCGAAGCTCCCGTCCTCCAGGTGCTTTTCGACCGAGTTCCGATCATCGGCGTCGAGTTGCCCGAGCCTCCCCGCGAGGAGGGAATACGACAGCACCCGCCAGAAGGAGCGCCGGTGTCTGCTGAGCGGGTCGTCGTCGCCCGCCCCCTCCGGCTGGTTCCGGATCGAGGAGAGGTCGATGCGCTTGACGGACGTGATCCCCTTGTCCTTCATGGCCGTCTCGACCTCGCTGATACAGCGGTGCACGAGCGTGCTCCGCCCGGAGCCGTCCTCCCCTTCCACGATCACCACCGACCCGGCGATCCCGGGGAGGTCCGGGTCATTGGACATCGGACGCTGCGCCGTTCCCAGGAAGGACCGGAACTGCTGGAAGCAGTCGTCGGTGTGGTCGACGGGAACGTAGTACTCCTCCCGGTGCCCCTTCTCCCTCGGGTCGATCGGCCGGTGGCGGGGGCCACCGGCCGCCTGCTGACCGGCGACCGCGAAGGGATTGGGATTGACCTCGCTTGCTGGCACGTAACCTCAATCCTGTCCTGTGGAAGTCTGCTGAGCCTTGGGCTCGGCCTCCCCCTCGGTCTGATCCCGTGTCTTGGTCCATCGCCAGGCGGTGAACCGCCGCAGCAGCGGCCGCTGAATGGACGCCTCGATCAACGCCACCCGTTTGCCGATCCAGTTCGCGAAGGCATACCCCGCATCTATCTGCTCCCGCGTCGTTTTCCTCCCCCTGGGAACCTGATGGCGCAGTCCCTCTGTGACTGCGGCGATCGTGTCCGGGATAAGCGGCCAGTCGGGATGACGGGCGTGCAGCCGTTGCAGGATGACCTTTAGCTCCAAGCCGCGTTCGTCCACCTGATCCCGAGACGGGGCTGCGCCCTTGCCGCCCTCGAGCGCCCGCAGATAGATGTTCATTTCGCGCTGGAACTCCACTGCCGTTCCCAGCTCCTCTAGCCGCGCCTTCCGTTCCTCCAGGCGTGCGGCCGATCTGCTGCCGACCGCGCTGATCACGAACCCCGTCAGCGCTCCCGCCAGCCACTCCGGCACGCTTCGAAGCGCACCGATGACCCCGCTGAGGGAGGGCCACCCGCCCTCGCTCTTCTTTGGCGGCTTCGGCATCAGGTGCTTCGGGCCGTATGCCTTGATCAGTGCGTGGCAGGCCGAGGTGAACCCGTCGCGATCGGCGGCGCGCCACTCGTGCACGGTCTTCGGGACGGTGTCGGCGGGGAGGGTGACCCACTCAGGGGCGGACTCCACTCGCTCGGCATGCCCCAGCGCGGTCGCCGCCTCGATCAGGTCGGGGCGCTGGTCCGCCCCGAGGCAGTACACGGTGCGGGCGTGCTCAGTCTCGGCGGCGGCAGCAGGGGAGGCGCCCAGCAGGAGCACGCCGCAGGTCCCGGCGATGGCCGCCGAGCCGCGTCTCCATGTCCCCGCCATGGTGCTCATCACCGCACCAACAGCGCTGCGGCCAGGACGAGCGTGAGCACCACCAGGAAGACGATCGCGCCCGCCGCGAGCCACGGCACGAGCGCGGCGGGCACCGGACGCCAGCGTGGCTGCTGCCACCGCAGCTCTACGTAGGGCTGTTCGAGTTCGGGGTGGAAGTGGTACACGAGCCGGTTCAATGCGGAGTCGATCTCCCAGGTATCCCTCGCCCCGGCGATGGCGTCGATCAGTTCCCCAGGTCGATCGGACGGGGAATCCTGTGAAGATTCAACGGCGTCGGTGCGTGCGCTCGCGGCGGCGGGGTGCCGGTGGGGATGCTCGAATTCGGGGGCGGTCCTCTGCGAGCCGGACGCGCGCGACGCGGAGGAACCGGGCATCAGCGGAGGCGCGTCGTCGCGGTCGCGGCGCCATCGCGTGGACTCCCACGCGGGCTCGTTGGCGGCGGTCGGCTGATGGATGCCCGACGCGTCCCGGTCCGCCGTGTCCAGCCGGGGCGGCTCCCGGTCGGACGGCGCCTCCTGCGCGTCCTCCGCTCCGCCGACCGACGGAGACGGCTCCGGCCACAGCTGCTCGCGCGGAGCGGACCTGCGGGGCACGTCCCGCTTCACGATCGCGGAGAGAAGCTTCAGGACCTGTCCCCACGGAATGTCATGGGGCGGAGCTTTCTCGCCCCGTGAGGCGAAGACCCCGTCCGGGTTCCCGATCCCGTCGATCAGCCACCCGGCCATGGCGCGGAAGTCGCTGTCGTTGGCCTCCGCACCCCCTTGTGCGTCGTTCTCAGGCTCGCGCGGCTCCGTGAGATCCAGTCTCCGCCACCCCTCGGGGACGCCGTACGCCCGGTACGGACGGAATGCGATGCGCGGACGGTCCGCCTCGGGGCGCATGTCGGCGGGCCACGGCTCATAGGTGCAGAAGGACCACCCGACCCCGGGGAACCTCGGGTCGGTCTCGCTCCCGAGCAGTTCGACCAGCGAGTGGTACAGGCCCCACAGAAGGAGCAGGCGCCCGTGTTCAGGGAGTGCATGTGGGTCCTCGGGAAGCATGATGTCGATGGGGTCTGTTGGTTCTTCCAGCACGGCCGCGACGAGGTCGGTCAGTTCCGGGCGGCGGGCGGCGTGCCGGTACAGAGTGTCACCGTGGTGATCGCTCACACGACGCAGGTCGCTCGACGAGACCGGTTCCAACGAACCCCAGCCCCATGCCTCCCGCCGCGGTACCAAGAGTCGCTTCTCCCAGGAAGCGACGAGGGTGCCGGGCATGTTCAGGTCGGCGCCGACGAGGGCCCACGTCGTGCTGGACCGGGCGTCTCGGGGCGGCTGCTCGGGCTTGCGGTATAGCAGCGCCCCATTGCCGTCGTTGAACCGTCGGTACCAGTGACTCGGCGCGGCCTGGCCGAGGGCGAACTCGGGTACCCCCACCTTGTTGAGGCGGTCCGCCCAGTTCGACAGTGCGCTGTACTCCGCCTGGGGGAAATCGTGCAACGAAGTCGCGCTCGGGCCGAAGTCCTGCCCCAGTAGGTTGCTTTTCCGCCAACTGAAGAAGATTCGATGCAGATCGGTGCCGGGACGGGTGCTCCGCTCGGTCATCTCAGCGACCCACCTTCCGCGCCTCGTCGGAATCGATCACGCCGGTCAACGCCATCAGTGTCAGGAACGACCGCAGCACCCTCTGGGGGCGCACCGGGCGTGCGAAATGGCGCTGTCCAGGAGCGCAGGGGCCGCCCGTCGCCGACGCAGCGTGCATTGCGGACCTGCCGAACTCGAAGTACGGTCGGAGCCAGCCCCCGGCCTTGTCGTACCGTTCGACGAACGTGTAGATTTCGCGGCTCTCAGCCTCGATCTCGGCGGCGTCGAGATCCGGGGACGGCGGGCCGTCGCGCAGCCACCGGTCCACCGGATAGCCGAATCGGAATCGGTCCGCCTTGGTCAGGATCAGCAGCGCCGCCTTGTCCTGCTTGTTCTGGACCAGGCTCAGGATGGTGCTGAACGCGGCGTCCGGAACGCCGCCATCCAGCTGGTCCGCGTCGACCACGAACACGAACGCGTCGACCGCGTCCAGGAAGACCCGCCGCTCAGCGGGGGAGAGTGCGGACAGTTCGCCTCCGGAGACATCGAAGAAGGCGACCGCACGCTGGGGGGCCGAGGGCGGGCCATCGCGGTCGGAGACCATCAGCCCGACCTCGAACTCCCAGACGTTGTCGCTGGTCCGGGCCAGGACCTCGCCCCGCTCGAACAGCGGACGCACCTTGGTGTTGATGAACCGTTCGTAGCGGGCGATGTCCAGCGGCGTGACGGATAAGCCGTACCGGTCCAGGCCGTCGTCTTGGACCGCCGCGATCATGGACGCGAGCAGGTGGGTCTTGCCCGACATCGACGCGCCGATGAGACCGATCACCACCGGGTCGCTGTCCACGTACTGGTAGGGGAGGAAGTGCTCGGGGAAGTCCTGCCCCAGGTTGGGACAGCGCACCTGGGCACGGCGCAGCCGCCGGGCCCGCTGCTCCTCGGTGGCCTGCTCCGGGATGTCCAGCGGCTGGTGGCGGCCGTCCACCCATTCCCACAGCTTGTCGAAGTCCAGGCTGACCCGGCTGAGGCAGACCGGGCAGCGTACGCCTTCGGCGTTGTCGGGGAGGGTCATCGTCGGGTCGGCCTTTCGATCGGGGTGACGGAGCCCGGTAGGGGATTGGGGGACGGGGACGCGCGGCGCCGTTCACGCATCGGCTCACCCGCCCCGGACGACCAGGACGAACACAGCGAGGAGCACGGCGACGAGGCCGATCACGGCCATGGCGATCATCGCGATCTTCGAGACACCGGCGAGGGTGATGTCCAGAGACTCCAGATCGCGGAAGGAGGCGCGCGGCTCGGTCTGAGGAAGCAGCCTGGTTCCCCCGTTCGCCTCGGTGCTCTCGGCCACCGGCTCCCGTTCTCGCAGCGGGTCCTCCGGGACGGTCGTGCCCGCCCTGGCAGGCCGTTCCGACGCCGTGTCCGTGACCGGGGGCCGCTGACGCTCGTCGGACGGACCCCGGCTTGGTCCTCTGCCGTTCACCGGGCGGGCGCCGCGCCTGCGGTCGAGCCGCTCCTGGAACCGCTGGCGCCCGGCGTCGAGTTCGGTGCCGATCGTGCGGCGGTACCGGGACCGCCCCGTCAGCCGGGCGAGCAGTTCGTCGGCGGTGGGGCGGTCCGCTGCCGCCAGAGCGAACGTGCCGTCGAGGTCGCTCGCTAGCGCCCGGTGCTCGCCGAGCGGCAGCCGGGCCTCGCCCTCGACGTCGTGGCCGGTCAGGACCTGGAACAGCAGCAGTCCCGCCGACCAGATGTCGTCGCGAGGATCGCACCGGCCCACGCCGTCGCGCTGCTGGTGCGGCGCCCACGGGGCACCCCCCGCCGGGGCGCGGGGCGCTCCCGCCACGTTGGCGGAGGTGAAGTCGCACAGCTGCACCTGGTTGCGGTCGGGATCCCACCGCACAGTCTGCGGACGCAGATCCCGGTGCACCACCTCGACGGCGTGTGTCCAGCTCAGTGCGGTGAGCAGTCCTCGGCGGAACGCCGCCCTCTCCTCGTCGAAAAGCTGGCGGCGGTCCAGCAGAGTACGCAGGGGCTGGCCCTGATACGGCTCGACCAGGGCGAAGGGCGACTTCGGGTCGTCGTAGTAGCCGACCAGCCGACTCAACTCGGTCGGGTAGTCCTCGCCCGCCATCCGGGCCAGCCGCACACCAGCGAGGATCTCGTTGTCGAGTTCGGCGAGCGCCCGCTCCCGCTCCAGGTCCGACCGCCGGTCACCGACGGAAACCCGGAGCAGGAAGGACTCGCGGCCGTGCGCCTCGGCCCGGACCAGGTGCCGGTCGAGCACGGAACGGGAGGCCGCCGCGAAGTCGCCGACCTCGGTCAGCCGGCACGCCACTTCCTCGCCGTGCGGGGTCGTGTACACGACCTCTCTGAGGCTGTTCTCGCTCACCGCAGGTAGTCCTCTTCCGGTTCCGATGGGAGCGGCCCGCCCAGCCCGTCAGGCCCGATCGGTTCGTTGGAACCGCCCGGCTGCGTCGGCCCGGGGGCGAACCGGCGGGCGTCCTCCCCGGGCGGCTCGGCACGGTCCCGTGCTCCGTTCGGGCCCGGCGGCTCGGACCGCCCAGCCTCCTGCTCCGGCTCCACCGCCTCCCGGGAACTCAGCGGGTCGGGCACGCCGACAGGGGCCTCGTCACCGGGCGGCTCGTTGGACCACAGCGTCGTCATCACACCGGAGCGCAGCGGCACCAGGCGCAGCAGCCCGGTCAGGCGGCCGCCCGCCGTCCACACCGTGTCCGAGGGCGCCTCCCGGCCGCCGCCGAACATCGCGGGGCGCACCGACATGGGCGCGAAGCGGACTCCGCGCGCCGCGCCCGCCCCGGTGGAGAGCAGGGACAGGTGGGCCGGGTCGCACAGTTGCAGCATCCGATCGCCCGGCGGGCGGTGCAGGGCGCGCAGCAGCCGTTCCGGGTCACCACTGACGGCGATCGTCCGCTCCTCGCCTGGGGCGACGAAGCGCGGCGGGACGTAGGGGCCCTCTGTGCGCAGGTGCTGCAGGTACTCGGCGACCAGATCGGAGGTGCCGTCGTGGACCGAGTCGTAGAGGTCGCGCACCTGCCCGGCGCGCAGCCCGGACCAGATGGGCGCCACCGCGGTACGCACCAGCGAGGTCAGGTCCGCGCGCAGTACCGGGACCAGGTCCGACGCCTCCGCCGGGGGCGTGGCCGGGGTCGGGAGGCGCTCGGTCGCCTCGGTCAGCGCGTGCGTGGCGGCGCGGGTCGCCCCGGCGGCGGAGCGCGTGAGGTCGGCGAGGTGCCTGCGGGCCGCGCCCAGCGCCCACTCGTCCCGCGCCACCGCGTTGACCAGGCGGGTCAACCCGGATGCCGCAGGATCGACCGCGTCGAGGGGGATCGAGGACCGCCAGGCGCGGATGCGTGCGGTCCACGAACCGGCCAGCGACCACGCGGCCACAACGCCGCCGACCACACTCCCCACCAGCACCACCACCGGCGGCCCGAGCTCTACGGACAGGCCCGACGCGGCACCGATCCACAGCCCGGCGAGTACACCCCCGACCGCCGCCCCCGCGTGGACCGCCAGGGTCGGCGCCGCGCCCCGCAGGGGGCGGCAGCGGGCCAGCAATACCGCGAACATCACCAGCCACAGCGCCGCGATGAGCCCGCCGGCCAGCGCGCCCGTCCACCATCCGGCCAGTGCCGGGAACAGGGGTGCGGCGAACGCGGCCGCCAACAGGCCCGACACGGGCCCCGGCGCCGGGAAGCCGGGGGGATCCTCCAGGGCGTCGACCAGTCCGCTGGGGACAGCGTGGCGCACCCGCGGCATCTCGGCGGCGCTGCCGGGAGGCGAGACGTGGGCGGCCACACGGTCGAGGTCCGCGGCCACCTCCGTGACCGCACCGCCCCGGGCGAGCCGGGACTCGGCCCGGCGGCGCAGGGCGTCAACGGCCTCGCGTGACTCCTCCGGCGGCACCGGCCGGACCGCGATCCCCGCTCGCGCTAGCTCTGCGGCGAGCGGCTCGCCGGTGAGCGTGTTCAACCGGGTGAACAGGGCTACGACGTAGTCGCGGTAGTCGGCCAGGGCGGCACCGACAGCAGGCAGCTCCGAGGCGCGGAGCCGTGCGGGGGAGGCGGTGCCGAAAACACCGAGCCACCCGGAGAGCGACTCCAGGGAGCCGTCGGCGCGGCCGAGCGCGTGGCGCAGGCGGCGCTCGCGGGCGGCGAGCTCGCCGTTGCCCGGGTCGTCCGTGGCGACGGATGGCCGACGCACCCCCTCCACCAGGTCGACCAGCGGGGAGCCCGAGGACCGCGCGGTCGCCGTCGGCGCGGACGACCCGGAACCCGACGGCTTCGCTGTGAGGGCGAAGGCGGCGCGCAGCAGCGCGGCGGTGACCGCGTCCTCCCCGGACTCGGCCCCCACCCAGTAGAGGCCGGGCGAGGCCGCGGCCTCGGGCAGCTCGCCGCTCAGCTCCACGACGCGGTCGAAGACCTCGGGGTGACTCAACACCTCGACCAGCCGGTCCGCGCCGATGCGCGACTCGGGGACGGCACCGGGGAACGGGGAGGCCGGGCCAGGGGGGTGCAGCGTCCAGCCCACCCCGGTCTCGTCGTCGACCCACAGGGTGGCGATCCCGCGCTCCGGGCCGATCTGCCCGGGGCGGTTCAGCGTCCGCCTGGCCGCGGTGCGCTCCGGCGGGCCCACCGCCACGCACACCATCGTCTGGACCCGGCCGCTGTTGAAGATGTCCTCGTAGCTGTCGGCGTGGTCGACCAGGCGGCCCGTCTCGTCCAGGACCAGCGCGCGCGCCGAGTCGGTCGGCGGGGTCCCCGGGCCGAAGACCGCGCGGACGGTTTTCCGCGACTCGTCGCGGGTCAATCCGCGCAGGTCGAGGCGGTGAACGCTCATCGGAGCCCGTCACCGCCCTCGCTCCGCCGCGACACCACCTGCTCCAGCGCCCGGAGGTTGGCGCGGATGGGCGCCACCGCGCCCTGGAATTCCAGGGCGAGCGCGGCCGGGAGCGTGTTCGACCAGAAGTCCCGGAGCTGGAGCGCACGGCCCTGGTGCGAGCTGTGCAGCTCCTTCATCAGGTTGTCCAAACGCTTCACCTCGTCGTCGGCCATGTCGCGGATGACCCAGTAGAGGTCGTGCGGGTCGGACGGTCTGTCCTCGACCCCGTTCGGCAGCTCGCTCATCAGCTGGCTGCAGAACTGGCGGGTGATCGCGTCCTCTCCGCTGAACGCCCAGTGCTCGTAGGAGCGCAGCAGGCTTCCCCACGACGAGGTCTCCTCCAGCGGGACCAGCTGCAAGGGCATGGTGACGCCCCCGCCCAGGACGAACCGCACCTCCAGGGGCGACAGCGGGTCGCCGATGACATGGGCACGGCCGTTCCACAGCGCGTTGAGCAGCCGGTGCAGGATGTAGACGCGGTGCTCCTCGGTGGTGGCGAGGTAGCCGAAGTCGAAGCCGAGCCGCTGCCGCCAGCGCAGGTAGTCCTGCGGCTGCTGGTTCCTGAGGGCGTCAGCCCACAGCCGCATGACGTCGCGCACCTCGCGGACCTCGGTGACGCTCATCGAGGTCCGGAAGAGCACCACACTGACCGTCTCGGCGCTGACCGGCCGCAGTTCGTAGGTGAACCCGCCGCCCTGGGGCAGGTTGATCGACTCGCGCAGGTACTGCTCGATGCGGGCGTTGGGTGCCGCCGCGTGGTAGGTGATGAGGACCTTGAGCGGGCCACCGCCCTGCGGGATGTAGCCGACCGGGAGCAGGGCCGCGAGCTTGGCACGGAACTCGTTGAGGTCCTCGTCGGCGATGGAGCCGTCGCCCTGGTCGGTGACGTGGGCGAGGAGGTCGGCCAGCCGGGGCAGCAGCGGCTTCTGGACCGGGCCGGGGTCGCGGAGGAACCGCTTGACCGCGGTCTTGAGGGTCTCGCGGAGGAACGCGACCGCGTCGGTCGGCTGGCGGTCGACGGAGATGTCGTAGGCCGTCCGCCAGCCCTCGGGGCCGATGATGGTCTCGACGAGGTCGGCCTCGGTGGAGTTCGGGCGCAGCAGGTCGAGTTCCTGGAAGTGCGCCAGGAGGCGGTCCTTGGCCCGCCGGTAGAACGGTTCGAGGTCGGAGCCGACCGGCGGCAGCAGGTAGGAGACGCCGGTGCGCGGGCGGTAGAGCTGCTGGGCCAGCTGCTCGAAGCGCTCACCGTCGGTGCGGGCGTGCTCGTCGAGGGCGTCGGTGAACGCGGTGAGCTCCGTGGTCAGCAGGGTGGCCGCCCGGTTCCAGCGCGGGGCGTTCCCGCTCCACGCCTCGCTCCACGCCAGCCTGCTCTGCCACTCGTACCAGACGTCCTGGTCGGCGCGGGCGCGCGCGGGGGCGGGATCGGTGTACTTGGTCTTGATCAGTCCGTTGAGGCGGTCGCGCAGCTCGGGGATGGACGGCGGGGCGGCGCCGAACCCCTCGGGCGGGGGCGGGGCGTTGCGGCGGCTTTGCAGCAGGCCAATAGCCCCAAGTTGCTCGATCTCCGCGGAGGCGTCGGAGTTGCCGACCACGAGGCGTCGCGCGTGGAAAGGGTCGACCTTGGCGAGCAGCCCGCGCGCGCCGGCGCGGTGGTCGAAGCTCTGCGCGAGCTCGGGGACTTCGCGGCCGAGCCTGCTGCGCAGCGCGGCCAGGCTGCGCTTCATCGAGTCGCCGCGGTCGTAGAGTGCCGCGGCGATGGCGCGGGCGCCGGTGGCCGGTTCCGGTTCGGCGAAGTCGCTGCCGGTGCGGGTCAGGACCGGCTGGATGTTGGCGTTGGTGAAGAACTCGCCGATCAGGGCGCGGTTCCGCTCGGCGTTGCCGTTCAGCGGTGAGCGCATGTCGTTGACCGCGGCCCGCAGCAGCCGGGAGCCGATGATGTCGGCGAGTTCGTCCACCGGGACCGTCATGGAGGCGACCAGGGCGGTCGACACCCCGCGGTTGCCGATGCCCGACTCGGCCGGGACTTCGCGCTCGGCCTGGGTGTTGATGAAGCTGTCGGCGAAGGACTGGTGGGTCTCCTGGCTCGCGGCGCCCGCCGCCTCTCCGAGCTTCTCCATGTCGGTCCCGGCCAGGGAGAGCACCAGGGAGACGACGGACCGGTGCAGGTCGTCGCGGTCGGCGCCGGTGGGGCGGCTGAACAGGAACGCGGTCTGCACAGTGGAGGGAGCGATCTTGATCCGGCCCTCCACGGGGTAGCGCACGGCCGCGTCGTCGTGTCGGCGGGGGCCGGAGGCCAGGCGTGAGTCGTCGAGCAAGTCGAGGGCGGCGCCGCTGCTGTTCTGGTCGTCGACGAGGCGGAACATGTCGAGCAGTGCGCGGCCGGCGTTCAGCTTGGCGTTGCGTCCGCCGCCGAGTCCCTCGTCGAAGGCGGAGGGCATCAGGACCAGCGGGTAGATCTTGACCCGCAGGTCCGACTCCTTGAAGGTGTTGGCGATCAAGTGCAGGTAGTCGTAGAAGATCCCGGCGCCGGTGCCGCCCGCCACCGAGAACGCGACGAACACGTCGCAGGACTTGGGCAGGCCGCCGCCGAGGGCGCTGAGGTCCCCGGCCGAGGTGGCCAGCCGGTTGATGGCCTCCTTCAGCGATCCCACGGCCGGGGCGGTGCCGCCGCGGAACGTCTCGAACAGCGCGGCCCGGCCGACCGTGGGGAACTGCCCGGCCCCGCGGTCCAGCGGGGAGACGCGGGGCTCCCCCGAGGCGGGCGGCAGCCAGTCGGTGACGACATCCCCGGCGCTGAGCCGCAGGCTGCGCGCGGCCTCGGGGTAGGTGTAGGCGGAGGGCACCAGGTCGCGGACGTAGTGCGCGGTCTGCTCAGCGGCCGCGATGTGGCGGCGGCCCGGCACCACCCGGGCGGGAAGCCGGTCGAGCTCGGCGCGGCTGACGTCGGCGTAGACGAACTGGACGCAGGACGGGAGCTGGTAGGGGAGCAGGTTGCCGCCGGGGCGCCGCTGCTGGAACTCGGTCCCGTCGGGACCGCACAGCTCCTCGCGCAGGCGGCGCTCCAGCTCGGCGCCGATGAGGCACCCGGTACCGCCCAGGCCGACGTAGAGCATCGGCTGGTACAGCTTCATCGTCATGGGTGAGGGCCCTTCAAGCGTGCTTCGGGGGTACGGGGGATGGGGCGGTCAGGCGATCCACGGATCCTCGGACGAATGCGGCCGGAAGTTGCCGACACCGGTGTCGGTCTCGGCGTCGCGGCCGGTTCCGGTGTTGCCGTGCCGGGTGTCTGTGGGGTCCGGACACGGCGGAGGAGGGGACGCGCTGACGCGGCGCTCATCGCGAAAGGCCAGCAGCAGGCCGTCGGAGAGCTGGGTACCGGAGCCTCCGATCTTCACGGTGCGGGTCTGGTCGTGCGGGGTGCGGATCCGCACGCTGTCCGGGGGCGTGCGGAAGGCGATGTAGCAGGCGGCGCCGCGGTCGGGGGTGTCGAGCCGCGGTTCCTGTCCCGGGCCCTCGGGTTCCCGGACGGTGAACTTGAAGGTGTCGCTCCACCTGCTGGGGGCACGCAGCTCCGGGCCGACGCGCTGGTCGCCGAGGTAGAGCTCGGCGACCAGGCCGCGGACGTCCCTGCGGGCGCGGACACGGGCGTTGCGGACCGCGATGGCGGCGGTGAGGGCGACCACGCCGATGAGCATGAGCGTCCACGCCCACCAGTAGCGCTCGATGATGCCGGGCGCGGGCCGGACGGTGACCGTGAGCGGAGCGGCGCTGCCGACCGTGGCACCCGAGGAGTCGAAGGCCCGCACACTGAAGGTCGCGGGGCCGTGGGCGGAGTCGGCACCGACGGTGATGGTGAACGGCTCCTCGCTCTGCCCTGGAGAGAAGGAGCGTGCGGCCCGGTCGACCTTGGTGAGCACGCCCTCGGGGGAGTCGACCACGAGCTGGACCTCGGCGTCGTCGGAGGCCTGGTTGTCGACGGTGAGGGTTCCGGAGATCGTGCGACCCTCCCAGACCTCGGTGAGGGGGTCCAGGCTGATGCGGGCGGTCAGCGGGATCCCGTCGGCGGTGACGGCGTGCGGGAACTCGCGGACGTCGGCGGCGACGCCGCGGCCCTGGACGGTGCTGGTGAACGTCAGGGTGCCTGCGTCGTCGGGGGCGGTGACCCTCCCGGCGAACTGGCCGTCGTCGGCGCTGAGGTCCGGGGCTTCTCCGTTGTCGCGCAGCTCGACAGCACGCGGCTCGCCGCCGGGTTCGGTGACCGTGGCGGAGAAGTCGAGGGCGTCGAGCGCGTCGGGGTCGGTGATGACGCCGCGCCGGGTGCTCAGTTCCAGGCGGACGGCGAGTTTCTCCCCGGGGCGGCTGGTGCCCTCGACGGTGAGGAAGGTGTTGATACGCCCCTGCCACTGGGCGGTGGCGGTGACGAGCTCCTCCTCGCTTCCGCTGGGAGAGGTGAGCCGGACCTTCCAGGTCCCCGGGCGGGGGTCGACGATGCGCAGCACCTCGACGGCGCTGTTCTCCCCGCTGCGGCTGAACTCGGCCCCGTCGTGATCGCCCTGGGAGGGGACGACCTCGCCCTGGGGGTCGACGTATTCGACGGTGATGGCGGGGTTGTTCTTGGTCACCGTCAGCGCGCCCTCGGTGGCGATGACGGGGATGTCGACGGTGAGCTCGGCGGTGCGCCCGCCCGGGAGGGACTCGCTGTCGGGCGGGCTGAGGCCTGCGCAGGACGCCGCGGCCAGGGCCTCCTGGAGCGAGCGGACCACTTCGGCGGAGGAGTCGACGACGCGTGCGGAAGGGGTGGCCACGTCCATGTCGTTGCAGGTCTGCTGGGAACCTCCGGCCGCGAAGGCGTCGAGCTGGTCGCGGTCGATGGAGGAGCCGAAGCCGAGGGGCCACACCTGCACGCCGGAGTCGCGGGCGGTCTCCAGGTGGCGGTCGACGACCTTGAGGGCGTTGTCGTTGCGGTCCCCGGCAGAGCGCCCGTAGTTGGGGCTGTTGGGCACGTCGAGGGCGCCGTCGGTGAGGAGGAAGATCATCTTCGCGGCGTCATCGGGGGCGCCGGAGTCGTCGAGGTAGGCCAGGGCCCGGCTGAGCGCCTCGGCGTGGTCGGTGTCGTTGCCCTCCTCCTTGTCGCGCCGATGCAGGTCGGACACGCAGTCGGCCAGGTACTGGCCGCCGTTGCCCTCCTCCACGAGCGTGGGGCGGCAGACCTCGCGGGCGGCGTCCTGGCCCGAGACGCCGTTGTTGCTGCCGAAACCGACCACCGTGACCCGGGAACCGGGGTTGAGGACGCTCTGCGCAATGGTGGAGGCCGCTTTGACCTCCTCGTCCACATCGTCGTCCGTCAGGCTCCCGGACTCGTCGACCAGGATGACGATGTCGAGAGGCTGGGACCGGCCGCCCTCGTCGTCCGGCTCACGGAGCGCGGACGGTGCGGCGGCCGCCGGGACGTTTCCGGTGAGGAGCAGTGCGGCCGCGGCGACCAGGACGATGTTCCGTCGGCCCGTACCCGACCCGTGGTGTCCGTGTCGCCTTGCGCGTCGAAACGGCGTCACAAGATCTCCTTTCATGCGCCTCTCTCCGCTTGGAGCGACAGGTCCACATGTCGGTGCGGGGAGATCGTTAAATCACAGTGAAGGAAGACGAGCGCTAAGAATACCTACGGTTTTCGGGTTGTCACTTCTCGGCGAGTCCGGGTTCTTAATCGTCGCCCCCGAAACCATCGTTGCGTTGGGTAATCGTCCCTGTCGATGGCGTTGCGGGGAATGTTCGGTTCTGGACTCTCCGCAGGTCGAATGTGTCCTCTGGGTCTCGGATGCAGCGTGATGTGCGGTGGATGCTAATTGCGGTCCCCTGTGGGCGGGCCGACCTCGGCCATTGATCGAATTGCTCTTGACAGTTATTTGTCCTATCGATTAGGGGGTCGGTTGGAACGTTGGATCCGCTCCTATGGGTTCTTTTTCTTACGTTTTCAATGCGAATGGTGACATTGGTGGATGGATGCGTGGTTTGTTACCTTCTGGTGCGCGCGTTGCTCACGAGGAAACCGACCTGAAGAGTCACCGATCGTCAGGCGCTCGTGGAGGGATGAAGAAGGCGGACTACCGCGCTGTCGGCGCCAGGGTCCCTGGGGCAGGCCGGTAGTAGAAGGTGATCAGGGCCGCCAGGAGGGGGAACAGACCGAGGAGCGAGGTGGACTGGACCGAGGGAATGGCCAGTCCGGCGACGAGCACCGCGCTGACCGCGACGCCGCCGATCTTGCCCGCACCCGCGCACAGGCCGCAGCCCCGGGAGCGGAGCCGCGTGGGGTACAGCTCGGAGGTATAGGCGGTGAGGACTGCGGTGAGCACGGCCGTTCCGGCGATCGGGACCGCCAGGAGCAGGTAGAGCGCGCCTCCCTCGGCCAGTGCCTCGCCGACCAGGGCGAACACCGCCATTGCGGCCGTCACCAGCGCGCCCAGGCCGATCAGTGTCTTCTGGGCGCTCCACAGCGCGTACAGGGCCGCGGCGGCGCCGATCAGGGGGAGCCCGAGGAAGGCGGCGTCGCGCAGGGCCCGGTCGGCGGTTTGCGCGTCGAGGCCGAGAACGCGGAGGTTGGTCGGGATCCACAGCTGGAATCCGTAGGTGACCAGTCCAATTCCGAGTCCGAAGATGAGGACGGCGGAGCTGAAGCCGGTGAAGGGGAAGCGGAACAGCGGGCCGTACCCGCCCGTCCCACCCGGGCCGGCGACGGTCGGGGTCGTGGGGGACGCTGGCGACTCCGGCTCTGGCCCCGGCCCGGTTCCCGGCTCTGGGGAGGGCGTCGCTGTCGCACCGTAGGTCGCCATGACCCGGGCGGCCTCGCGGGTCCGGCCGTGCAGCAGCAGGAAGCGCGGGGACTCCGGAATCCAGCGGTTGAGCACGATGAGCAGCGCCCCAGTCGGGGCACCGATCAGCCACATCACACGCCATGAGTAGTCCGGCATGAGTTCGGCCGCTAACCACCCGGTCAGGGCATAGGCGATCGCTGGGGTACCGCCGATGAGCACCATCACCCATCCGCGATGGCGTGCCGGGATGGTCTCGGCCAGCAGGGAAAACGTGATGGGCAGCATGCCCCCGGCCGCCACGCCCATGAGGGCGCACATCACCAGGTTCCACGTGAACGACGGCATTGCCCCGCACACCGCTGTCGTCACGAACAGCACGCCCGCGAGCAGGATGGCCGAGCGGCGTCCGATCCGGTCGGCCAGCGACCCCCACAGGAACGAGCCGATGACGGTGCCGGTCAGTCCGCTGAGCGGAAGCAGCGCCACCGGCAGCGCGCCGTCGGGGTTGAGCGGTGACCGCAGGCCGTACTCGGCGGTCATGCCCGGCGCCACGAAGCCCAGCGTGATCGGCTTCATCGCGTCCACGGTGACCGCCGTGACCAGGACGGCGACCAGCGTGATGTGGGCGCGGTTCAGGGGGGCGCCGTCGTCGGGGCGGATCCGGGGCCCCGACGCCGTCCGCCCCCGCGCACGGCCGCGCGGCACCAGGCCGTAGGCGGTGGCCGCCTGACCGGCGATGATCAGCGCCATCCCCAGGTACATGGCCGGGTCCATCGGCATGCCGGCCATGCGGTAGTCCATCGGGGCCGCGCTGACGAACATCGGCAGATGCAGCGCGACCCCCGCTATGGCGACGAGGAAGCCGCACCAGAAGGCCGCGGGGCGGGGGAACGCTCCCAGCAGGCGGGGACGGGCCGCCACGCCCCCGTGGCCGCCTCCGGCCGGTTCCTCCTCGACGGTTCGGTCCCCGGTCACATCGCCTCCGCGTCAGCGGCCCAGTGCCACTCCCAGGAGTTCCAGGTGGCGTAGCACCCGAACACCCCCACCGGCCGGATGCCGCGCAGGCGGCGCTTGGCGGTGGTGACACTCACCGGGAAGTAGAGGGGGAGGGACGGCAGTTCCTCGGCCCACAGCCGCTGCTGCCGGCGCATGAGTTCGTAGCGGCGTTCCAGCCGGTGCTCCTCGATCAGCGCGTCGAGGAGGCGGTCGTTCTCCTCACAGCGCCACCCGGAGACGTTGATGCCGTACCACTCGTCGTCGTTGGGCACCTTCGAGGAGTGCCACATCAGGTAGCCGGTGGTCTCCAACCCCATCGACCACGCGAACATCGCCAGGTGGGGGAAGCGCCGCCGACGGATCAGCGGGAACGCCTCGTCGGACGGGAGCGCCCGGACCCGCACCCGTACTCCGACCCGCCGCAGCTGGGCGGCGACGATCCGGGCCGCCTCCGCGCGGGTCGCCGAGGCGGTCCACCGGCCGCCGGGCGAGGCCGGGCGGGTGGTCAGCAGGTCCAGTTCCAGTGGTTGCCCGTCGGGGCCGACGCGCAGACCGTCGGAGCCGCGCCGCAGCCCGGCCTTGTCGAGCAGCGCCTCGGCCCAGTCGGGGTCGTACGGATAGCGGACGACATCCGCTGCGGCCGGGTGGCGGGGCGGCAGCCAGGAGTCCGCGATCGGGTGGCGCCCCCCGTGTGGCCCGTCGGCGATCTCCCGGCGGTCGATCCCGTGGGCCAGGGCGTGGCGGACCTCGCGCCGCCCCAGCACTGGGTCGTCGAGGTTGATGTCGATGTGCTCCCAGGTGAGGGAGGGCGTCCGGTGGACGGACAGGGCGTCACCCGCGGCGTCCAGCGCCGCCGCGTCGTCGGTGTCGAAGCCGGTCAGGTCGGTGACGTCGACGTCACCAGCGAGCGCGGCCGCGCGCAGTTCGGCCGGTCCGGGGTAGAAGCGGAACTCGATCCGCTGGAGGTGGGGCGATCCCGCCGGGTGCGGCCCGGCCGCGGTGAGCGTGATGCGGTCGCCCTGTTTCCACTCCGCGAAGCGGAACGGGCCGTGGAAGACGGGTGCCCGCAGGAACGGGTGGCCCTCGCGGACACCCGCGTCGTGCAGTCCGGCATCGGCGAGCAGATGCCGGGGCAGCACGGTGCCCCACTCCTCATAGGGGGCGAACGGCTCGTCGGCGCGGTACCGCACGACCAGGGTGTGGTCGTCGCCCCGGGGCACGAACATCTCGCTGATCGCCGCGATGACGGTGTGGTGGGGGTAGGGCGGTGGTGTGGCCGTGAGCAGTTCGTGGGTGAACAGGGCGTCGTGTGCGGTGACGGGTGCGCCGTCGTGCCAGCGGATGCCGCGCCGCAGCCGCCAACGCACTTCGACACGCCCGTCGTCGAGGGTGCGCCGGTCGCCGTTGTCCACGCTGGGGATGCGCTCGGCCAGTTCGGGCCAGGGCCGCCAGGCGTCGTCGTAGCGCACCAGCTTGAGCATCAGGGGGTTGAGCACCGCCCAGCTGGCGTGCCGCAGGCTGAAGTCCTGGACCAGCATGTCGGGTTCCTCGCCCAGGCCGACCACCGCCGTGCCGGGACCGGCCGCGGGCCGGGCGAGCGGCCCGCCCGGCCCGTCGCCCGTCTGCCCCGGCCCGTCGGGCGCGGAGCGGTTCACCGCGCGTCTCCGAAGGTCAGCTTGCGCCGTTGGAGTTCGCCGGTCCCGCCCGGGTGGACCCCGAGCGTCGCGGTGTCGCCGGGACGATAGCGCTCCAGCAGCGATCGGAACCCGCGGAAGTCGTCGAACGGGGTGTCGTCCAGGGTGGTGACGACGTCGCCCGGCTCCAGCCCGGCGGTCTGTGCGGGCCCGCCGTCCAGCGCTTCCAGGACCCGGATGCCGCCGCCGTCGCCGTGCGAGATGTACTGCAGCCCCATCCTCAGGCCGCGCCACAGCCGGGGACGCAGGTCCTGGCCCCACTCCACGTAGGCCTTGAGGATCCGCATATCGGTCTCCCAGCCCAGGTCCATGCTCTCCAGGAGCCACTGCTCGGCGTCGCTGTCGCCATAGCCCTCGACGAGGACGGTGAGGCGGGTGCCGTCGCCGGCCGGCTCCAGGGTGGTGGTGTTGATGTAGTGGTAGCCGGTGTTGTGGTGGAAGACGAGGTTGTCCTGCATCAGCCGGCGCGGTGGGTCGACGACCAGGAACGTCCCGGGGCGCGAGGGCCCGTAGGCGTACTCGTAGAGGAAGCCCCCGCCGCTGCGCAGATCGAGGTGCGCGTCGGTGGTCTCCCAGCGGTTCAGCTCGTTGGGGTCGGTGAGGGCCAGCCACACGCGTTCGCGGGTGGCGGCGATGACGACGGAGTTCTCGAACGAGCGCCTCATCCTGTGCGTGATCCTTTCGGGGCCGGGGCCGATTCCGGTGCGCGGCGGCACCGGTTTTTTCTCACGCTCGCCGGAGCCGGTCGTCCGGAACTCGGCTTATGTGGCTGAATATCCCGATTTCCTTGCGCCCGCGGTCCGCCCGGCTCCTGCCCGGACGGCGTCACACGCTGGCATCGGGCGGGCGCGGGTGATTGGCTTGCACCGCAGGGGTGCGCCCGACGGGGCGGCGTACCGCGAGCGCGGAAGGCGAGTGGACGCATTGAAGTTCGCACTGCTCATCTACCAGGAGGAAAAGGCCTGGGCCGAAGCCGGCCCCGAGGAGCGGAAGGCCGTCTACGCCGCACACGAGGCGTTCATCCAGGAACTCGCTGAGCGCGGCGTCGCCTGCTCGGGCGAGGAGCTCGGCCCTACGTCAACGGCCCGTACCGTCCGCCGCACGAACGGCGCCTGCGTGACCACCGACGGACCCTACGCCGAGACGACCGAGCAGCTCGGTGGCTTCTACCTGATCGACGCCGCCGATCTGGACGAGGCCGTGCGCATCGCCGAGCGCCTTCCGGCGCAGGTCGTCGAGGTCCGCCCGATCGCGGCACCACCCGCCGCGTGACCTGGGGCGCACGCCTATGGGGGGAGGCGCAATAAAGTCCGCGTCCCATCGCCGGGGCTGAGCAATATAGGAATGGACGCCGCTGATCCGCGCGCACGACGCTGGTGGCGAAGAGTGACAGTGTGTATGCGGAAAGGATGGTCGGACGATGAGTGCCGACACTGCGTTCAGCCAGCTCGCCAACGACCTCGCCGAGGACGGCTTCGTCACGGGGAAGATGTTCGGGCTCTCCTGCCTGAAGTTCGACGGCAAGGCCATCGTGTGCCTGCAGGAGGGAGGGGCGGCCTTCAAGCTCGGCCGGGACACCGCCGCGCACGCGGCCGCGATGGAGCTCGACGGCGCCGAGATCTTCGACCCGACGCGCAAGGGACGGCAGATGAAGGACTGGGTGTGGGTCCCGGCCGACCACGCGCAGACGTGGGCCGGCCACGCACGGGCGGCGGCTTCAACCAGCTGAACGGCCGGACGGATGACGGGTGCGGCCGGGCGGGCGCGGTCCCGACCCGGCCGCCATCGTGTGTGCGCACGCGCCCCCGGCGCCGCGCGCCGTGGCGGTGCGCAACAAAGGCGGAGCCCCCGGCGGGCAGCGCGGCATAGCGTCGAGGCCGATCCGCGCAACCGACCGGAGCGGGGTACCCCCATGCCGAGCCGAGAGGTCAGAATCGGGCGAACGGCCGACGTCACCGTCCTCAACCCGCTGCTCTACAGCGATCTGGCCACCGGTGAGGTCCTCAACCGGATCTTCGACCACCTCGTGATCACCGACGACGACATGCGGTACGTCCCCGGGCGGCTCGTGCGCGACTGGGCGACCGACGACTCCGGCCTTGTCTGGGACTTCCGGATGCGCCCCGAGGCCCGGTGGCACGACGGGTGGCCGGTCACGGCCGACGACGCGGTGTTCACCTTCGGCGCGCTCCTCGACCCGGCCGTGGGAAGTCGGCGCCGACCGGAGTTCCTGGTCGCCGGAGAGCCGATCCGGTTCACCGCCCCCGAACCGCACCTCCTGCGCGTGCACCTTCCCGGCCCCTACCCCGCCCTGCTCGATTCCCTGGCCTGGCGCCCCATCCTCCCGCAGCACCGCTACCGGGACGCCCCGCTGGCCGCGCACCCGCTGAACGCGGCGCCCGTGGGCTCCGGAGCGTTCGCGTTCGAGGAACGCGGCGATGGCGGCCGGGTGGTGCTGCGCGCCAACCGCGACTACCACCTGGGCCGCCCGCCCCTCGACCGCGTGGTGTGGCGCTGCCTGCCCGACCCGGAGGACGCGGCGGCGGCGATCCGCGCCGGTGAGCTGGACTACCTGCAGGGCGTCGACCCGGCCGCGGCCGAGGAGCTGGCGTGCCGCCCCGAGCTGCGCACCCGCTCCTCGGTCGACGCGAGCTTCACCTACCTCGCCTTCCACCTCGACCACCCCCTCTTCTCCGACGCCGCGGTGCGCCGGGCGCTGGCCCGGGGCATCGACCGCGAAGGCCTGGTGCGCGACGTGCTCAACGGCCGGGGCGAGGTGGCGCACAGCATGGTCACCCCGCTCAGCCCCTGGCACAACCCCCTGGTGCCGCGGACCCGCTACGACCCGGTCGAGGCCGAGCAGATGCTGGACGCCGCGGGATTCCCCCGCGGGCCCGGCGGGCTCCGCGCCGCCCCCGACGGTCGGGAACTCGCCTTCACCCTGCTGACGGTCGCCGGAGACCGGGTGAAGGAGCGCGCCGCCGCGGGGGTCGCCGCCGACCTCGCCCGCCTGGGCGTCGCCGTGGCGGTGGAGACCCACCCGATGGAGGTGCTGCTGCGCGAGCACGTCTACCCGCGCCGCTACGCGGCGGCCCTGATGGCCCTGGCCCCCGGCCCCGACCCCGCCTACCTGCACGCCTGCTACCACTCGCGGATGCTCACCCCGCAGGGGTGGAACCGGACGGCCTACCGGTCGCCCGTCGTCGACTCGCTGCTGGACCGCGCGGAGACCGAGCCCGACCCCGACGCCCGCAGGGCGCTGCTGGACGAGGCGCAGGCGCGGATCGTCGGCGACGTCCCCCAGGTGTTCCTCTTCCACCCCGTGGTCGTCGACGTCGCCCACTCCCGGCTGCGCCTGCCCCGACCGCCCCGGACCCCCGGCAACCGCTTCATGCACCTGCACCAGTGGGACGTGAGGGCACCGTGAGCGAGCGCGCCCGCGACGACCGCGCCGCGCGGGGGACCGGAGGCGCGGCGCACCGCGGGAACATCGCCAAGGTCCAGCTCTATCAGGCGCTGACCAACTTCTCCCTGTTCATGCCGGTGTGGATCGTGTTCCTGCAGACCGAGCGGGGCCTGACCCTCACCCAGATCACCGTGATGATGGGGCTCTCCTGGGTGCTGATGGCGCTGGCCGAGGTCCCCACCGGAGTGCTGGCCGACGCGGTGGGACGCCGCTTCACCCTCCTCGTCGGCACCGCGACCGTGGCGGCGGGCATCGCGATGATGGCGCTCGTCCCGAGCTACTGGGGGGTGATGGCCGGGTACCTGGCCTGGTCGGTGGGCATGGCGCTGCAGTCCGGCAGCGACATGGCCTTGCAGTACGACAGCTTGCGGGCCGACGGCCGGGAGGACGCCTACCCGGCGGTCGCGGGCCGCTCCTATGCCCTCATCCAGCTGGCGCAGGGCGTGGCGAGCGTAGTGGGCGGCTGGGCGGCCGCCCTCTCCCTCGGCCTCCCCCTGCTGCTGACCAGCGTGCTGACCCTCCTCGGTCTCGGAGCCGTTCTCGCGCTCAAGGAGCCGCCGCGCGGTGCGTCGGAGCGCCGACCCTACCTGGAGACCCTGCGCAGCGCCGTCGCACTGGTGCGCGAGCAGCCGGACCTGCGCTACCTGATCTTCTACTCGGCGCTGGTCTCGGCGTGCGCGTGGAACGTGGTCTTCCTGCTCTTCCAGCCGTTCGCGATGGACCACCACATCGCCGTGGCCTGGATCGGCGCCCTGTTCCTGGTGCTGCGGCTGGCGGGGGTGGCCGGGTCGCAGACCGGGCCCTACATGGCGCGGGGCCGCCCGCTGGGGTGGTCGCTCCTGGGCGGCCCGCTGCTGTTCTGCGCGGCCCTGGTGGCGATCGCGTTCAGCGGGTCGTGGATCCTCGGATTCGGCTGCATGCTGCTCATCGGGTTCATCCAGGGCGCCCTGCGCCCCGTGCTGTCGGACCGGCTCAACCAACGGGCGCCCACCGCCACGCGGGCGACCCTGCTCTCCCTGCAGAGCCTGGTGCGCACCCTGGCCACAGCCCTGTTGCAGCCGCTGCTGGGCTGGAGCTCCGACCAGTGGGGATTGGGGACGGCCTTCCTGCTGCTGGCCGGGGTCGTGGCCGTGGCCGTACCTTTGCGCCTCCTCTGGCGCCGTGTCGCCCCGGCGTCCGCGTCGGCCGGCGCGGCCGGGTCCGGTGAGGCGGGCGGGTGAGGCACGGAGCGGGGCCGGGGGCGCGCGGTCAGCACCGCGCGCGCATGGCGAGCAGGAAATCGCGCTCTGGGTCGGTCCCGACGAGTTCCAACGCGCGGCTGTAGGCGGCCAGGGCCTCCTCCCGCCGGTCCAACCGCCGCAGCAGGTCGGCTCGGACCGCCGGGAGCATGTGGTGCCGGGGCAGCGCCGCGTCCAGGCCCTCCAACAGCTCCAGCGCCGACTCCGGCCCCGAGACCCGGGCGACGGCGACCGCGCGGTTGAGCCGGACCACGGCCGATCCGGTGAGCTCCTCCAGACGCGCGTAGAGCTTGGCGATGGTCGGCCAGTCGGTGTCGGCCGCGTCGCGGGCCTGGCCGTGGGCGCCGGCAATCGCCGCCTGCAGAAGGTAGGGTCCGGGCGGCCCGGCCAACCGCCCCGCCCGCGCCAGCAGCTCCATGCCCTCATCGATCTCCGACCAGTGCCACAGCCCCCGGTCCTGGTCGTCGAGGAGGACGATCCGGCCCTCGGAGTCCAGGCGGGACGAGCGGCGCGCGTGGTGCAGCACCATGAGCGCCAGCAGCGCGACGACCTCGGAGTCCTCGGGCAAGAGCTCGACCAGCAGCCGCCCCAGCCGGATCGCCTCGTCGGCCAGTTCGCGGCGGATCAGCCGGTCGCCGCTGGTCGCCGCGTAGCCCTCGGTGAAGATCAGGTAGACCACCGCGAGTACGTCGTCGCGGCGCCGACCGAGCTCGTGCCGTTCGGGAACGCCGAACGGGATACCGGCAGCCGACAGCCGCTTCTTGGCGCGGGTGAGCCGCGCCGCCATGGTGGGCTCGCTGACCAGGAACAGGCGGGCGATCTCGGGTGTGCGGAGCCCGGCGACGAACCGGAGGGTGAGCGCCACCCGCGCCTCCATGGACATCGCCGGGTGGCAGCAGGTGAAGATCAGTTTCAGCCGCTCGTCAGGGATCCCGGAAGCGTCCTCGACGTCGTACACGTCGTGCACCGCGTCCTCCTTGACCAGCAGCGGGAGCTTGCGCGCCGCGGTCGCGTCCCGCCGCAGCCGGTCCAGCGCGCGCCGCCTGGCCGCGGTGAGCAGCCAGGCGGCGGGATTGTCCGGGACACCCTCGACCGGCCAGTGGGACACCGCGGCGGCGAACGCCTCCTGCAGCGCCTCCTCGGCCAGGTCCAGGTTGCGCAGGTGGGTGGTGAGCAGAGCGACGAGGCGGGCCCAGTGGTCCCGATAGGCCCGCTCGACCTGCTGCGCCGGTGTCGCGTTCAGGGGCGCTCCTCCGCGATCGGCCGGACCTCGACCGTCCCGGCCGAGGTGAAGCCGCGGGCGAGTGCGACGGCGTGGTCGAGGTCGGCGGCCTCGACCAGGTGCATCCGGGTGAGCTGCTCGCCGCCGGCCTCCTGCGCGGTGCCGGGGACGAGCACGGTACCGCCGGGCAGACAGCGGACTGTGGTCGCCGCGTACGGCGGTCGGAGGACCACGCTCACCTGGTCTCCGCCGGATGCCTCCGGATCCTGCGGGCCGCCCTCGGACATGTCCTCGTCGTGCGGCTCTGTGTCGTGTTCGTAGACCAGGATGGCATAGCGCACACTCGGTTCCTCTCACAGACGTGTCGGTGCCGCACGGCCGGGCGCGAGCTCCCGCCGTGTCCACCCGACCTCACCCGCGCTCCGCGGGGGCGTCCTGGGCCGCTCCTTCGCCCGGTGCGGCGCCCTTCGCGCGACCGCCCCGAAGCACGACCGCGGTGAGCACCGCTCCAATCATCGCGAACACCGCGCCGGCGAACAGTGCCGCCCGATAGCCGGGCAGCAGCTCCGGCCCACTGGCGTCGACCTGCATGCCGGCGGTGCTGGCGATCGCCACCAGCACCGCCAGCCCGATCGCCCCGCCGAACTGCTGGGTGGTGTTGATCAGCCCGGCGGCCAATCCCGACTCCGACGCCCGAGCACTGGCCGTCGCGGCCACCGTGACGGCCACGAACGTGCACCCCGCCCCCACACCGATCAGCACGCACGGTCCGGCGACTTCCACCCAGTAGCTGCCCTCCGCGGTAATCCGTGTCATCAACCCCAATCCCGCGGCCACCAGCAACAGGCCCCCACCGAGCACCGTCGCCGGGCCGAACCGCGTGACCAGGGTGGACGCCAGCCCCGCGGCGGTGACCGTCATGGCCAGCGCCACCGGCAGCTGACCGATCCCGGCCTCGAACGGGGTGAAGCCCCTGACCTGCTGGAGGTAGAGGGTAAGGAAGAAGAAGAACGGATACACCGACATGGTCAGCAGGATCGCGACCACGTTGGCGCCGCTCAGGGTGCGGTTCCGGAAGATCGTGAGCGGTACCAGCGGCTGGGGGTGCCGGGACTCGATGACCGTGAAGGCCACGAGCAGACCGATCGCCACCGCGCCCAGGCCCAGCGTCTGTGCCGAGGCCCACCCGGCGGAGCCCGCGGAGACGATCGTGTACACCAGCAGCGCCAGCCCCGCGGTGACGGATACGGCACCGGCGGTGTCGAAGGCGCGGCTCCCGGCGGCGTTGCGTGTCTCGCCGAGCAGCCGCGGGGCCAGGGCGATGGCCAGGACGGCGACCGGTACGTTCACGAAGAAGACGGCCGGCCAGCCGAACCACTGGGTGAGCACGCCGCCGAAGAGGAAGCCGCACGCGCCGCCCAACCCCGACATGCTCATGAACACGCCGAGCGCGCGGTTACGCTCGCTCCCGGCGGCGAACGTCGTCATCACCAGGGCGAGGGCGGACGGCGAGATCAGGGCGGCACCCAGGCCCTGCCCGGCGCGAGCCGCGATCAGCCAGCCCGCCGACGGGGCGAATCCGCCGACCAGCGAGGCCACGGCCAGCACCCCCATCCCGACCATGAAGACGCGCCTGGGGCTGGTCAGGTCGGCGATCCGCCCGCCGAGCAGGAGCAGCCCGCCGAACATCACCGTGTAGGCGTTGGTGACCCAGGCCAGGCCCTCCGGCTGGAAGCCGAGCTCCGTGCCGAGCGACGGCATCGCGATATTGACGATGCCGGCGTCGAGGATGATCACGAACTGGGCCGATGCCAGCAGGAGCAGGGCCAGGCCCTTCCATTCCCGTTGCCGGGTCGCTGTTCCCATGTCGGACAGCTCCCTTCCGTGTTCGCGCAGTGGCGGTGTATGTGTGCGATGTGCCGGATGCGGCGCGAGTGGCGGCTGCGCATCGGCCTGACACAGCGATGACGGAGGACGCCGCCCCGAATCGACGGGCGGGGAGGGAGATCTCGGTGTTTTTTCCGCGGGCCGCTACCGGGGTGCCCCGTTGACCCTCCGGTGCGCCTGGAAGGCGGCGTGCAGGCGGTCGCCGATCTCGGTGATCTCGGCCGGGGTGATGGTGAGGGGCGGTGTCGCGACCACGCAGTCAGGGCCGCCGCTGAGCAGCAGTCCGTGGCATTCGCAGGATCGCAGGAGCATCGTCACCTCCGGCGCCAGCCAGGGGTCGCCGTCCAGGGTGCGCAGGGAGAGCCGCTGGTGGAGGCCCACGCCGGTCACCGCGCCCCCGGGCACGTCCTCGCGCTGGACGCGCAGGAGTGTCTCGTGGAGCTGCCGGCTCCTGGCGCGTCCGGCGTCTAGGACGCCCTCGTCGTACAGGGCGTTCAGAACCGCGAGCCCGGCCGCGCAGACCAGGGGGTTGCCATCGGTGGTGCTGCCGTGGGCGAAGCCGAGGCCGTGACGTGGATCGGCGAGGTCGTCGAAGAGTTCTTCGGCGACGACCAGCGCTCCGGCGGGCACGTGGCCAGCGGTGAGTGAGGAGCCGAAGACCAGAATGTCGGGGACGACCCCCAGCTCCAGCATCCGCGAGAGCGCGCCCGCGCGGCCGAAGCCGGAGGCGGTCTCGTCAGCGATGAGATGGATGCCCAGATTGCGGCAGAGCAGCGCCAGCGCGCGCAGATCGGCGTCGTCGAGCACGGCCCCCGACACGCTCTGGACCGGTTCGACGAGGACGGCGGTCGCCCGCGACGCCCCGATACGCTCGATCGCCGCCGCCACGGCCTCGCACGGGTTATCGCCGGGCTCGGCGGCGTGCAGATCGGCGGTCAGCGGGGCGCGCGGACCGCGGACACCGCCCATCGTCCCGCTCAGCGGCGGGGGGCCGGAGATCACGCGGTGGCCGCCGCCGGACAGGCGGACCACGGCGGTCCGGGCGGACTCGCCGATGGTGGCGCGGTGGAACCGCGACAACAGCACGGCCCCCTCCACCATGTGCGCGCCCCCGCCGCCGAGGCGGATTCGGCGCAGCCGTCGGGGGAGGCGCGGCGCGAGGGCCTCGGCGTACTCCACCGCGACCTGCGGCGGCTGGTCGTGGAGGAGGGTTCCGCCGAGGGCGAGCGTCCCGGCCTGGCGCTGGATTGCCTCCCGTACCCCGGGATGGCCGTGTCCGAGGATGCCGGTGCCCGCGGACGAGCGGGCGTCCAGGTACCAGCGCCCGGCCCGGTCGAGGACCCGGCTGCCCGTGCCCCGCACCAGATGCCGGCCATCGCCGTCCAGTTCCCGCAGGTAGGGGGCCATGGGGTGGGCGCCGTGCCACAGGGGGTAGGCGGGCAGAGGCGTCACAGCGGGTCCCAGCGGGTCGAGGACCGTGAAGAGGCGACGGCGGAGGGGGCGGTGTGCCCGTAGGTGCCTCTATCGTCACTCTCTGTCGTCATGGAGGGCTCCCTTGTCCGCGTGTGGGGTCGAACGCCCCGCCCGCCCGCACACTAGTCCCGCACCGCGCCCCCGGACTCGGTGTTTCTTGCGCGCCGCCGTCGGGATCCGGGGCAGGCTGCGACCGTTGCGGGACCGCGTCCGTTTCCTTGCCCCGCTTCGCGTCACGGGTCTAGCTTCACCGGCGTCGCCCGTGTTCGCGGACCCCGGCCCGAGGGAGATGCCCGATGTCCACTGTGGGAGAGTCACCGCGCGCGTCCACCGGTGTTTCGCGCCGCGCCCTGCTCGGCGGGGGACTGGCCGGAGCCGCCCTGACCGCCGCGGCTCCGACCGCCGCCGCCGCGGCGAGCGGGCCGGCCGCCCCCGCCACCGAGGACTGGTCGTCGATCCGCGACCAGTTCGCGCTGACCCGCGACTACGCCCAGTTCACCGCGTTCATCCTGGGTACCCCTGCCGACACCGTCCGCGGGCGGATCGGCGAGTACCAGCGCCAAATGGACCGGGACCCGCACCGCTACGGCATGGGCGCCAACGACATGGCCAACAGCGAGGTGACGCGCCAGGTAGTCGCCGACCACATCGGTGCCGACCCCGGCGAGATCGCGCTGACCGACAGCGCCACGATGGGGCTCGGCCTGGTCTACCGTGGCCTGCGCCTGCGGCGCGGCCAGGAGGTGCTCACCACCGAGCACGACTTCTACGCCACGCACGAGGCGCTGCGGCTGCACGCCGAGGTGACCGGCTGCCGGGTGCGGAAGGTGCGGCTGTACGAGGACCCCGCCCGGGCCACCAAGGACGAGATCCTGGGACGGCTGCGGCGCTCGATCCGTCCGTGGACCCGGGTGCTGGCGATCACCTCGGTCCACTCCAGTACGGGGGTGCGCCTGCCCACGGCCGACATCGGCCGCCTCGCCGCGGAGATCAACGCCGCGCGCCACCGCCGCCGCCGGCTTCTGGTTTGCGTGGACGCCACCCACGACTTCGCCGCCACCACCCACTCCGTCGAGGGGCTGGGCTGCGACTTCTTCATCACCTCCGGGCACAAGTGGCTGTTCGGACCGCGGGGCACCGGTTTCGTCTGGGGTAGGCGCGAGGCGTGGGAGGCGCTGCAGGCGGTGATCCCGAGCTTCTCCGAGGAAGCCATCGTCGCCTGGATCGAGGGCCGCGTCCCCGTCGGCCCGCCGGGCGTCCTGCACACCCCGGGTGGCTACCACACCTTCGAGGCGCGGTGGGCGCTTCCCGAGGCGATCCGCTTCCATCGCGGCATCGGAACCGACCGGATCACCGCCCGGATCCAGCAGCTGGCCACCCGGCTGAAGGAGGCGGTGGCCGAGCTGGACCACGTGACCCTGCGCACGCCCATGTCGGCCGATATGTCGGCCGGGATCGTCTGCCTCTCGGTCGACGGGATGACGCCGCGTGCGGCCGCCGAACGCCTCATCGACGAGCACCGGGTGTACGCGGGCGCCGCCCCCTACCGGGAGTCCTACCTGCGGCTGGGCCCCAGCCTGGCCACCCTGGAGGACGACGTGGACCACGCGGTCCGCGCCATCGCCGCCCTCCGTTGATCTCGGCGGTGCGCGCCGAATAGCCGGGGTGGTTGCTCGTGCTCGGCGCGGTTGGTGTTGTCGCTGATCGCCAGGGTGGGATGTGGCCGGGCCGGGTGCGCTGAAGGCCGGGACACCGCCGGGTGCTGGAGAACATGTGGGGGCAGGGCGGCGGCCCGGTCCGCATCGCCGGGGCACGGGGCGCTGGCGCGGCTCCGCGGGCAGGGAGCCGGACCGCAACCGCCCCCACTACCGGGGCGTGCACAACCCGCGGACGCACCATGACCCGGTCGGCCACTGGCCGCGTCAGAACCCCGTTCCAGCGCCTGGCCGAGCTGAGCGCACCGGACCCGGTGGGATGACATGGCCGCACTCACCGCCTGACGCGGCCGCTGGAATCCGGTGCACTTCGCCGAGATCAACGGGGATGGGGCCGCCCCATTCCCCGCGCGCCCTCAGCGGCGCCATGCTCCCGCGTCTCCGGCTACGGTATCGATCGCGCTCAGCAGCTCGCCGGGGACACGGTCCGGGACCAGGTGACCGTCTTCCCACCGCATCCACGCCAGCTGCTGCTCTCCCTTCGCCGCCGTCCGCTCCGCGCCGCCCGGCTCCAGCCGCACATAGTCGAACAGCAGCGTCAGCCGACTCTGCGTGACGTCTCCGGCGCGCATCCGGACCGCGATCCGGTCGAACGCCGCGAGCTCCGCCATGTACTCGCACGAGCATCGCGTGGTGACCATGGCGGCGCTGTTGTCGAGCGCGGCGACCAGTGTCGGCACGTGTTCCCAGAGGAATTGCTCGCGGCAGCGGCCCTGCCAGCGAAGAAAGTGTGAGAAATACACATTTCCCAGAGTGTTCGTCTCCTCGAACGAAACAGTGTGCAGGTATTCGAAGTATTTCATGATCACCTTCCCCGGTCGGACCTACCTTGATTGTGCAGTCCGCCACCTGGGCGGGGGTGCGGAATATTGCGGAGTGGCGAGGCGCAATAAATGCCGAGTGCCCGGATTAGATGCTTGTGAAAATGAAGGGAGTATGGCGTGAAAAATCACCTCAAATAGGGAAGTTGGGGGATCATGTCGCTGGAGCGCCGTTACGACTGCCTGATCGTCGGCGCCCGCGTCGCGGGCGCCGCCACCGCCATCCTGCTGGCGGACCTCGGGCACCGGGTGCTCCTCGTCGATCGGCACGCCTCCCTCGGTCCCACCCTGTCCACCCACGTCTTCGGCGACTGGGAGGCGTTCGAACCGCTCGGCGTGGCCGACGGGCTCGCCGCGTCGGGGGCACCGCCGATGCGGCGGTTCCGCACCGACACCGCCGGGTGCGTCACCGAGGCCGACATGGTGATCACGCCCTACGTCCTGGCGCTGCGCCGAGAGCGCTTGGACCCCCTGCTCCTCGACCGCGCGCGCTCGCTCGGAGCCACCTGGCTCGGCGGCCATTCCCTGGTCGGCCTGCGCACGACGCGGGACCGGGTGACCGGTGCGGTCCTGCGCGCCCCGGGGGGCGAGCGCACGGTGGCGGCGCGCGTGGTCGTGGGCGCCGACGGGCGCGGCTCACGTGTGGCCCTGCAGGCCGGAGCCGCCGCCTACCTCACCCGTCCCGCCGTCCGCTGCGCCTTCTACGCCTACTACCGCGGCATGGGCCCGGCTCGGCCGTCGGCCTTCGAGTACTACTGGGCCGACGACGACCTGGTCCTGGTGGCCGCCTGCGACGACGGGCTCCACTGCGTGTGCGTCATGCCGCCCGAGTCGGAGTTCGGGCGCTGGCGCCGCGACCGCGAACGGCTGCTGGCCGACCGGCTCGCCACCCTGCCGACCCTCGCCCCCCGCCTGGCCGAGGCCGAGCGCGTCGGCCCCGTGCGCGGCACCCGGCGGCTGGAGAGCCACCTCAAACAGGCCTACGGCCCCGGCTGGGCGCTCGTCGGCGACGCGGGGGCCGTCGTCCACCCCTGTATCGGGGCCGGAATCGACCACGCCGCGGCCTCCGCGGGGATGCTCGCCACCGCCCTGCACCGCCACCTCACCGGCGCGCGGGACTGGGAGACCGCCATGGCCGACTACCAGCGGCAGCGCGACGCCCGGATCCGCCCCGCCCTGGAGGCCGCCGTTCGCCTCGCCCAGCGCCGCGCGCCCGACGCCGCCGAGACCCGGGAGCTGCGGCTGCTGCTCACCCAGCCGGGGCTCAGCGCCGACCTGGGCCGCCACGTCCCCGACGTGGTGCGCGCCATCGGCGGGGACCGCGCCCTCGACGGATTCCGGGCGTTCCTCGCCGACCCCGACCTCCCCGAACCCACACCCTCCGGGAGGACACCGTGACCCCGATGCTCCGCCGTCCGCTCCGGCCGCTCACCCCTCTCTTCGTCCGTTCCCCCGAACGTCTGGAGCGGGCGGTGGCCCCGTTCCCCCTCGGGCCCGCCTCCCGCGAGCGCGTCCGCGCCATCGTGCGGACCTTCATCCGCGGCTACAACACCGTCGTCCGAGCCGACCACCCCTGGCACGCCCGCGCCGCGCTGGAGGCCACCGACGCCTACCACCGCCCGTTCGCCTACGAGGGCGCCTGCATGGGCTTCGGCGCCTGGGCCGTCATGGCCCTGCGCGGCCACGCGGCGTTCGAACCGCTGATGGTGCGGGGACTCAACCCCGCGACCGTCTACCAGAACTACGTCGGCTTCGGATGGTGGCTGGGCATGTGGCACGGTCGCCGCCCCGCGACCCTGGCCCGGATCGCCGACCGCCTCGATCACCGCTACCGGCTGCTGGTCTACGAGGGGATCGGCTTCCAGCGCGGCTTCACGGGCGTCGGCGCCCCGCACCGCACCGCCGTCTTCGCCGTCCACCCCTCCGCCGCCCGCCATGTCTGCTACCAGGGGTACGGCCGCAGCCTGTGGTTCGTCCACATGGACCGCCTAGACGGCGCGCACGCGACGATCGCGCGGCTGCCCGCCGCCTACCGCGGCGACTGCTACAGCGGTCTCGGACTGGGCTGCGCGTTCAGCCGCCTGGACCGCGTCCGGCTGGTGGCAGAGACGGCACG
The DNA here is from genome assembly GCF_039530945.1 of Nocardiopsis rhodophaea. NCBI lineage: Bacteria > Bacillati > Actinomycetota > Actinomycetes > Streptosporangiales > Nocardiopsidaceae > Nocardiopsis > Nocardiopsis rhodophaea. The sequence continues at coordinate 182,134 of NZ_BAAAPC010000003.1, read as the reverse complement.
CGCCGTTCCCGCGCCCTACCGTCCCGACTTCCTTCAGGGCGCCGCGTTCGGCTGGGAGGCGCGGTACCGCGCCGACCCCGCGCTCTTCACCGAACTGACCGCCGACGCCGGTCACGCCCTGCGGGACCGCATCACCGCGTCCCTGCGCGCCGTCCACCAGGTCAGGGACGACCTCACCGCTCACCGCCCGCCGCCCCCCGACTTCTACCAGGCGTGGCGGGCCGCGACCCGCCAGGTCCTCCTCCACACCGCCCCCACCGTCCCCGAGACGACGCCGACCGACCATCCCCCACATCGGATTGGCAGACAGAGATGAGCAGGACTGTGACCGATACCGCCGGTCCCGCTGACCGCCGATGGCAGGACTTCTTCCGCCACCCCGACTATCCGACCTTCGCCCACGCCACCCTGCCGCCGGAGCGGACCGCCGCCGAGACCGCCGCCGTGCGCCGGATCCTCGGGCTGCGGCCCACCACCCGCGTGCTCGACCTGGGGTGCGGCTACGGCCGGATCAGCGTCCCGCTCGCCCGGGCCGGAATGGAGGTCACCGGGCTCGACGCGGTCCCCGAGCTGCTGGAACGAGCGCGCGGCGCCGCGGCGGCCGCTGGCGTCCGGCTGGAGCTGATCCACTCCGCGATGCGGGATCTGGACGCCGTCGAGCGCTTCGACGCCGTCGTCAACCTCAGCACCGCCCTGGGCTATGTGCCCGACGAGGCCGACGATGCCGCGGCACTGGCCGCCGTGTACCGGGCGCTGGTGCCCGGCGGACGGCTGCTGATCGACACCGAGAACCGCGAGGCCACCCTCCGCAAGGCCCGCCGCACCTGGTACGAGGTCGCCGGAGCCACCGTGTGGTGCCGCAGGTCCTTCGCCCCCATGACCGGCCGCTGGACCGAGACCATCGACTGGCTGAGCGACACCGGGCGCGGCGGCTCCGCCTTCTCACTGCGGCTCTACGCCCTCACCGAGCTCCGGTCGATGCTGGAAGGGGCCGGGTTCCTCGTCGAGCAGGCCTGGGGCGGGCTCGACCAGACCCCCTATGAGTGCGACAGCCCCCGCATGGTCGTCCTCGCGCGGAGGCCTGCATGAGCACCCCCGCGAGCCACCGCATTCCGCGCGGCCCGCGCCGTCACATCGCCAAGGCCGTCGCCGTACTTCTTATCCTGGCCGCCGGGCTCGTCACCCGTCTGCCCGAGGCCGACCTGGGCGACCCGGCGCGGCTCCAGCAGCGCTTCGCCTTCGAACGCCACCAGATCGCCTCGGTGGCCGTGGACGGCCGCGCCGAGCAGCGCACGGTGCAGCCGGCCCTCACCAAGATCGCCGCCTGGCTGTCGGGGGTCGGGGCGGGGGTCGCGCTGACCGACGTGTCCGGCGAGGGCCGCTCCGCCGACGTCTGCCTCAGCGACCCGCGCACCGACACCGTCACCGTGTCCCCGGCCGCGGGTACCGGCACGCGCTACAGCCCCTTCGTCCTGGACCCGGCGCCCCTGCCCTACGACCGCGACACCATGGCCCCCATGGGCTGCCTGCCCGCCGACTTCACCGGCGACGGCCGGATCGACCTGCTCGTCTACTACTGGGGCCGCAGCCCCGTCCTCTTCCTGCGCGCCGAGGACGGGACGCCGCGGGCCGATGCCTTCGTCCCAACCGAGCTGGTGGCCGACGGCCCCGACGCCACCGACACCGGCCCGCCGCGCTGGTACACCAACGCCGCCACTACCGCCGACGTGGACGGCGACGGCCGACTCGACCTGGTCGTCGGCAACTACTTCCCCGACGGAGCCCGCCTGCTGGACCCGCGGGCCGAGGGCGACGCCGCCATGGCCATGAACGACTCCATGTCGCGCGCCCGCAACGGCGGGGTGAACCGGCTGTTCCGGATGTCCTCCGCCACCCCCGGCGACCGCCCCGAGGTGGTCTACGAGGAGGTCGAGGACGTCTTCCCGGCGGACGACAGCCGCGCCTGGACGCTGGCGGTCGGCGCCCACGACCTCGACGGCGACCTGCTGCCCGAGCTGTACTTCGGCAACGACTTCGGCCCGGACCGCCTGTACCGCAACGACTCCACCCCCGGCGACGTCCGGCTGACCCCCCTCAGCGGCGAGGGCGGCTTCACCGTCCCCGACTCCAAGGTCCTCGGCAACGACTCCTTCAAGGGCATGGGCATCGACTTCGCCGACATGACCGGCGACGGCCGTACCGACATGGTCGTCAGTAACATCTCCACCTCATTCGGGCTGATGGAGAGCCATTACGCCTGGGTCAACACCGGGGGCGGGCTCGACAGCGGGACCGCGCCGTTCCGCGACGACAGCGACCGCCTCGGCGTGGCCCGCACCGGCTGGGGCTGGGACGTCAAGTTCGGCGACTTCGACAACGACACCACCCCCGAACTCGTCCAGGCCACCGGATTCGTCAAGGGCGAACGCGACCTGTGGCCGCAGATCGCGGAGATGGCGATGGCCAACGACGACCTGCTCAAGGACGACGCATGGTGGCCCGAGCACACCACCGGATGGGATCTCGCGGGACACCAGGACGACGTGCTCTTCGTCCGAGCCGCCGACGGGCGCTGGGGCGACATCGGCCCCCTCATCGGCCTGGACGACCAGGGCGTCACCCGGGGCGTGGCCGTCGCCGACGTCGACGGCGACGGGCGACTGGACTTCGCCCTGGCCCGGCAGTGGGAGGCCTCCTACCTGTACCGCAACACCGCCGCCGCGACCGGAGCCGCACTGAACCTGCGCCTCCTGCTGCCGCCCAGAGGAGACGAGGGAGACCGCGTCGAGCAGCGTCTCGCCTCCGGCGCCGAGGGGGAGGAGATGACGGGCTCGCCCGCCGTCGGCGCTACCGCGACCGTCCGCCTTCCCGACGGCCGCAAACTCACCTCCCAGGTCGACGGGGGCAACGGGCACTCGGGAGCTAACGCCCCCGAGCTCCACTTCGGACTCGGCGACCTCCCGGCCGGCACCGAGCTCCCGGTCCACCTGGAGTGGCGGGACCGCGACGGCGCCGAACAGCAGACCGACCTGGCCCTCACCCCGGGGCGCTGGTCCGTCCGGCTGGCGGGAGGTGCTCCCTGATGCGGTGGTCGAGCAGCCAGAGTGACCGGCGGCGTCGGTCGGTACCGCCGTGCGTCAGGCGGCGGAGCCCCCAGCACGTCGACGCGCCCGCGCGCCGCCCCCACAACGGGCGCGCTCAGCCCAGGAAGGAAGGTGGGGCCCAGTGAGCTCCGTGACCTCCCCCTCCGCCACCCCCGCCGATCCGCCGGGTCCCGGCTCCGGCGGGGATGCCGCGGCGCAGGCCCCCCAACGGGCGCCCATGGACCTCCGGGTCGCGGCGCTCACCCGCTTCGCGATCTCCATCACCGCGTTCACGGTGATCGGCCACCTCTGGCTCGGCATCGAGACGGCCTGGGCGGCCCCGGTCGTCGCGCTGCTCGCCTCGTACACCGTCGAACTCCTCCTGGAGGCCCTGTCCGCCTGGTCGAACGGGCGCCGACCGGAGTTCCTCGGTGGTGTGCGCCAGTGCGTCGTCTTCCTGCTCCCGGCGCACATCTCCGGACTGGCCATCGCCATGCTGATCTACCCGGGCGACCAGCTGTGGCCGTTCGTCTTCGCCGCGGTCGTGGCCGGCAGCGCCAAACACCTCTTCCGCGCCCCACTGCGCGGCCGGTTCCGGCACTTCATGAACCCGTCCAACCTCGGCATCGCCGCCACCCTCACCCTCTTCCCCTGGGTGGGCATCGCGATCCCCTACCAGTTCACCTCGGACGTCAGCGGCGTATTCAACTGGATCATTCCGCTGGCGATCCTCGCCTCGGGCCTGCTCCTCAACATCCAGCTCACCGGCAAGTGGCCGATCGTGCTGGCCTGGATGGGCGGATTCGCGGCCCAGGCGGTGATCCGCGCACTGGTGACCGACACCGACCCCCTGGCCGCGCTTGCGCCGATGACCGGGGTGGTGTTCCTGCTGTTCACGAACTACATGATCACCGACCCGGGAACGACCCCGGTGCGCCCTCGCGACCAGGTCGTCTTCGCCCTCACCGCGGCCGGTATCTACGGCCTGCTCACCGGTGCGCACGTCGTCTACGGGATTTTCTACTGCCTGATCGCGACCTGCCTGCTGCGGGGCGCCCTGATGTGGGCGACCGCCTGGTGGGAGCGCAACCGCGCAGCGGACGGCGCCCACGCGCCGCCGGTTGGACCAGAGACCCGGCCAGAGAGGTGATCTCATGCACGATCCCATCGCCATCATCGGGCTGGCCTGCCGCTATCCCGGAGCCGACGATCCCGACCAGCTCTGGGACGCGGTGCTCAGCCAGCGCCGCATGTTCCGCCGGATCCCCGACGAGCGGCTCCGGCTCGCCGACTACTACGCCGCCGACCCCGCCGTCCCGGACGCCGTCTACTCCACGCACGCCGCGCTGCTGGAGGACTACGAGTTCGACCGGGTCGGCTACCGGGTGGCCGGACCCACCTATCGGTCCACCGACCTCACCCACTGGCTGGCCCTCGACGTCGCCGGCAAGGCCATCGAGGACGCCGCGCTCGACCACCTGCGCCCGCTGAGCCGTGACCGCATCGGCGTGCTCGTCGGAAACACCCTCACCGGAGAGTTTTCCAGGTCGGGGGTGATGCGGCTGCGCTGGCCCTACGTCCGGCGCACGGTCAGCCAAACGCTGGCCCGCGCCGGGATGTCCGACGCCGACAGGCGCGAGCTGCTCGCCCAGCTGGAGGCCGACTACAAGGCGCCCTTCCCGCCGATGGGGGAGGAGTCCCTGGCCGGGGGCCTGTCCAACACCATCGCGGGGCGTATCTGCGGCACGTTCGACCTGCACGGCGGCGGCTACACGGTGGACGGTGCCTGCGCCTCCTCGCTGCTGGCCGTCGCCAGCGCCGCCGACGCCCTGCGCGCGGGCCAGTTGGACGCCGTGCTGGCGGGCGGGGTCGACCTGAGCATCGACCCCTTCGAGCTGGTGGGCTTCGCCAAGACCGGCGCCCTGGCCACGGACCAGATGCGCGTCTACGACCAGCGCTCCCGCGGCTTCTGGCCCGGCGAGGGCTGCGGATTCGCGGTGCTGGCCCGCGAGTCGGACGCCGTGGCCTGGGGCGCGCGGATCTACGCGCTGCTGCGCGGCTGGGGACGGTCCTCCGACGGGCGCGGCGGCATCACCCGGCCCGAGGAGACCGGCCAGCGCCTGGCCCTGCTTCGCGCCTACGAACAGGCCGGATACGGGCCCCACGAGGTCGAGATGTTCGAGGGGCACGGCACCGGAACCGCGGTCGGCGACGCCACCGAGCTGCGCGCGCTCGCCGGCGTCAGCCGCGAGTCCGGGCAGCGCGGCCGCCCGGCCGCGCTCGGCACCGTCAAGGCGAACATCGGCCACACCAAGGCCGCCGCCGGTGCGGCCGGCCTGCTCAAGGCCGTCCTCAGCCTGGACCGGGGCGTGCTGCCCCCGACCACCGGCTGCGAGCGCCCGCACGCCGAGCTCACCGCCCCCGGCACCCCGCTGCGCGTCCTGCGCGAACCGGAGCCGTGGCCCGACGATGCCCCTCGCCGTGCCTCCGTCAGCGCTATGGGGTTCGGCGGGATCAACGCCCACCTCACCCTGAGCGCGGTGCGCGACCGCTCCCGCGCGCGGCTCACCTCCCGGGAACGCCTGCTCGGCCGCACGCCCCAGGACACCGAGCTGATCCTGCTGGGGGCCGCCGACCGCGCCGGGCTGGTCGCCCGGGCGCGGCAGCTGGCCGACCACGCCCCGGACCTGAGCTTCGGCGGGCTGCGCGACCTGGCGATCGACACCGCCCGCGACCTGCCCGCCGACCCGGCGGTCCGCGCCGCGGTGCCCGCCGCCACCCCAGCCGAGTTCGGCGAACGCGCCGCCGCGCTCGCCGAGGCCCTAGCGGACGAGCGGCCCGGACCGGACCGGCGCCCCCTCGACCCCGCCGCCGGATTCCTGTTCGGCGAACCCGGCAGCGCGCCGCGGATCGGCTTCCTCTTTCCCGGCCAGGCGGCACCCGCCTACCCCGACGGCGGTGCCCTGGCCCGCCGGTTCCCCACGACATCCCAACTGTTCGCCACCGTGGCCGAGGCCCTGCGGGACCTGCCGGACCTGCCGGACACCTCCGGCCCCGGCGCGCCCGTCGACACCGCCGCCGCCCAGCCCGCCGTCGCCGCCTGCTCCGCCGCCGCGGTCCACGTCCTGCACGAACTCGGCGTCACGGCGCGGGTCGCCGTTGGGCACAGCCTCGGCGAACTGACCGCCCTGCACTGGGCCGGGACACTCGGCGCGCGCGACCTGGTGGAGCTGGCCCGCGCCCGCGGCCGGGCGATGAGCCGGTGCCCCGGGCGCCCCGGCGCGATGGCGGCCGTCATGGCGCCACTCGCCGAGACCACCGCGCTCATCGACGGCCTGGACCTGGCCGTCGCCGGGTACAACGGCCCCGAGCACGTGGTGGTGTCGGGTCCGGCTGACGCCATCGAGAGGGCGCTGGACCGGGGGCGTCGCGGGGGCGTCCGGACCGTCCGGCTGCCCGTCTCGCACGCCTTCCACTCGCCGCTGATGGCGGACGCGGCCCCGGCGCTGCGCGCGGCACTGGACCGCTTCGGCCCGCTGCACTGTGGTCCGCGGGTCGTCTCCACGGTGACGGGCCGGCCGCACGACCCCGCCCGGGACCTGCGTCCGCTCCTGGTCGGCCAGCTGTGGTCCCCGGTGCGCTTCGACGAGGCGATCACCGCCGCCAGCGCCGACCTCGACCTGCTCATCGAGGTCGGACCGGGGCGGATCCTCGCGGGCCTGGCCACGGGGGAGGGGCGACCGCCCGCCGTCGCCACCGACGCGGGCGCGGAGTCCCTCAGCGGGGTGCTCGCCGCGTTGGGCACGGCCTACGTGCTCGGCGCTCCGCTGCGCGCGGACCGGCTCGCCGAGGGACGGTACCGCGCGGCCGGCGGCGACCCGCTGCGCCGCCCCGCGTTCCTGGCCAACCCGTGTGAGAGCGCCCCCACGGAGGACACCGGCGACGCGGCACCCGCCACCCCCGTCCGCGCGCCCTCGGCGGCGGACCACGACGGGGCGCCCCCGCGGTCCGCACCGGCCGCCGACCCCCGCACCTCCGACGGCGACCCCCTGCAGGTCGTGCGACGGCTCATCGCGCAGCGCTCGGAACTCCCCGTGGAGGCGGTGGGACCCCAGGACGGCATGCTCACCGACCTCAACCTCAACTCCATCACCGTGGGCCAGCTGGCGGCCGACGCCGCCGCCGAACTCGGGGTCCGCCCGCCCGTCGCGGCGACCGAGTTCGCCACCGCCACCGTCGCCGAGCTGGCCGCCGTCCTGGCCGAGGCCGAACCCGACGACGGGACGGGCGCCGAGGGGCCACCGCCCGGGGTGGCCGGGTGGCTGCGGCCCTTCGAGATCGTCTGGGTCGACCGCCCCCGCGCCGGGGCGGCCACGCCTCACCGCTGGGAGCTGGTCACCGTCGGCGGGCCCGACGCGTCCGGACGTACCGAGGTCGGCGCGGCGTTCGGGGGCGGCACCGGCGACGCCGCCCTGGCCGTGCATGTGGCCGCCGACCGCGACCCCCAGTGCGCCAAGGAGCTGCTGGAGGCGCTGCGGCGGGCGCTGGACCCGGCCGTCGCGCGGTTGGCCGTCCTGCACCGCGGCGGTGCCGCGGGCATCACCCGGACCCTCGCACTGGAACGCCCCGACCTGCCGATCCGCGTCATCGACCTCAGCACCGGTGCCGCGGCATGGACCGCCGATGAGCTCCGCCGCGAGGCGGAGACGGGCGACGGGTTCGAGGAGGTCCGCCGCGCCGACGACGGGACGCGCCAGGTGCCGCGGCTACGCTTCGACGCGCGCCCGCCCGACACGCGCGACGCCCCGGTCCGCTTCGGCGCCAACGACGTCCTGCTCGCCACTGGCGGCGGCAAGGGCATCGGAGCCGAAAGCGTGCTGGGGCTGGTCCAGCGGACCGGCGCCCGGGTGGCCGTCGTGGGCCGCGCGCGACCCGCGGACGACACAGAGCTGGCCGGGAACCTGCGGCGGATGCGGGACGCCGGGATCACCGTGCACTACGTCCGCGCCGATATCACCGACCCGGCGGCCGTGAACACCGCCGTCGAGGAGGCCGAAGAGGCGCTCGGCCCCGTCACCGCGATCCTGCACTCAGCGGGGGCCAACCGGCCCCGCCTCCTCGCTGACCTCGGCCCCGACGAGCTGGCCGCCACCCTGGGGCCCAAAACCACCGGCCTGTCCCACCTGCTGGACGCCGTCGACACCGCACGGCTGCGCGCGGTGGTCGCCTTCGGCTCGGTGATCGCCCGCACGGGCATGCGGGGCGAGGCAGACTACGCGCTGGCCAACGAATGGCTCCGCCTCGACGTCGAGGACGCGGCGCGCCGTCTGCCCGGTTGCCGCTGCCTCACCGTCGAGTGGTCGGTGTGGTCGGGCGCGGGCATGGGGGAGCGGCTCGACATCGTCGGCGCGCTGGCCCGCATGGGCGTCGCGCCCATCGCGCCCGACGACGGGGTGGCGCTGCTGCGCCGACACCTCGACGAGGGCAGAGGGGGGACCTCCGTGGTCGCCTCGGGACGGCTGGGGGACCCCCCGACGCTCCCGGTGGACCGACCCGACCTGCCGGTCCTCCGCTTCGTGGAGCGCACGCCGGTGCACTACCCGGGGATCGAGCTCGTCGCGGAGGCCGACCTGTCCGGGCCCACCGACGGCTACCTGGCCGAACACGCTCTGGACGGGCTGCCGCTCCTGCCCGCCGTCGTCGGCCTGGAGGCCATGGCCCAGGCCGCGGCTGCGCTCGTCGGCCGCACCCCCGACGGCTTCACCGACATCGACCTGGCCCGCCCCGTCACCGTGCCCGATGACGGCCGGCGCCGGATCAGGATCGCCGCCCTGGTGCGCGGCGCCGACCGCGTCGAGGTGGTGGTCCGCAGCGACGAGACCGGCTTCGACGCCGACCACTTCCGCGCCGTCGCCCGCTTCGACCTGCCGGATCCGCAGCGGGTGGCGGCCGACGCCGGACTCGCCGCCGCGCCGGGACGGGCGGAGGCTCCCACCGGAGCGACGGAGGCACCGGCCGAGCTGTACGACCGTCTGCTCTTCCACGGCCCCTCATTTCGCCGCGTCGCGTCCTACCGGACCCTGCACGCCCGGACGTGTACGGCCGCGGTGGCGACCCGGCCCGCCCACCGGTGGTTCGGCGACTACCTGCCCCAGCGGCTGCTGCTCGGCGACTTCGGTGCCCGCGACGCCTTCATCCACGCGGCCCAGGCCTGCGTCCCGCACCGGCGGGTGCTGCCCGAGGCGGTCGCGCGCATCCGCAGCGGGCCGCCCCCCGACGGCGGGGTGGAGATCCTAGCGGTCGAGCGCGCCTCCGACGCCGAGCGCCTCACCTACGACCTGGTGGTGCGCGACGCCGACGGAACGGTGTGCGAGGTGTGGGAGGGGCTGGTGCTGCGGGTGCTGGCACCGCTGCCCGAACCCCCGGATTGGGGAGGGGACCTGTTCGTGCCCTACCTGGAGCGCCGCGTCGGCGAGCTGCTGGACCGCGAGGTCGTCGCGGGACTGGCCGACGGAGGAGGGGAGCGGGACGCGCGGTCCCGGACGGCACTGCGCCGGGCGCTGGGCCGGGAGGTGCGGGTGGAGCACCGCCCGGACGGTCGGCCCTTCCTCGCCGGCGCCGGAGACGCAGACCGGCACGTGTCCTTCGCCCATGGCGAGCGGCACACCCTCGCGGTCCTCGGCCACAGCGGGGTCGCCTGCGATCTGGAGGAGGTAGGGGAGCGCGCCGCCGACCAGTGGCGGGGGATGCTCGGCGGGGCCGGGTTCGGCCTGGCCCAGCTGCTCGGCGCCGAGCTCGGGGAGGATCTGGATCGGGCCGCCACCCGGGTGTGGTCGGCCCTGGAGTGCGTTCGCAAGGCCGGACGGCCCTCGGGCGAGCCGCTGGTGCTCGACCGGTCCGGGTCCGAGGGATGGGCCGTGCTGCGCAGCGGAGGGATGGGCATCGTGAGCGGCGTCATGAGGCTCGGCGGATCCCCCGCTCCGCTGGCCGTGGCGGTCCTGGCCGCGTCGGCCGAGGGGAGGGCGAGATGACGGAGGACACGACCGGGGGCCTGGTAACGAGCGCGGAGGGGGACGTCCGGGGGGACCTGCGGGTGGTCCTGGTCGGGGGGAGCACCGCGGACCCCTCGCACACCCGCGCGTTGCTGGCGGCGGCCGTCCAGGCGGTGGAGCGTGAGGGCGCCGAGCCGGTGGTATGGGATATCGGGCGCCATCCGCTGCCCCCCATGGGGACGGACCGCCGGGCCGGGGCCGACCTGTGCCGCTCCGTGGACGACGCCGCGGCGGTTGTCGTGGTCACGCCGCTCTACCACGGCTCCTATTCGGGGCTGGTCAAAAACGCCCTCGACTACCTGGAGGAGGGGCACCTGCGCGGTCGGCCGGTGGGGCTGATGTCGACCACGGGCCGTGCGCCCAGCGCGCAGGCCGTGGACCACCTGCGGGTCGTGGTGGGGGAGATGGGCGGCATGGTGGTCCCCGGTCAGGTGATCGCGACGGCGCGTGATTTCACCCGGGTGGGGACGGAGTTGGAGCTCACCGATCCGAAGCTCGGTCACGGGGTCGGCGAGCTGGTGGGGGAGCTCCTGTGGGTGGCCGAGCGGCTCGGGGGAGAAGGCCGCTCTGAGCGCGCGGGCCTCGGTGGCCGGGCCGCGGACCGGCCGGAGTCGGCGGCCCGACCGGTGAGCGGCGCGCAGAGCGAAGCGGTGAACCGGGCCGTCGCCTACATCAGGGCGCACTACCGGGAGGGCACGCTCACGCTGGACGAGGTGGCCCAGCACGTCCGCATGAGCCGCTACCACTTCTCGCGCACCTTCCGGGCGCAGACCGGTCGGCGATTCATGGACTTCGTCGCGATGCTGCGACTCAGCGACGCCCGGGTGCTGCTCGCCGACACCGACCAGCCGGTCGTGGACGTGTGCCTGGCCGTTGGCTACAAGGACCTGAGCAATTTCGAAAGGACGTTCAAGCGCTGGTTCAAGGTGTCCCCCTCCCGCTACCGGGCCGCCTGTTCACGGGGCCGCGAGCGTCGGGCGCCCGTTCCACGCTGACGCGGCCGGATTCGAACGATCACCGCCGGAACGTGCCGGGGCGGTCGGTGGCCTTTCGCGTACCGAAAGCGCGGCCCGCCCGCCGTCGTGAGAAAACTCGGAGGCGTTTCCGAGGCGGGATTGTGAAGTTTCCGAACGAAACGGGAGAACTGTCTGGCGTGCTGTGACCGGCTGTGTGCGAAGAGAACTTTCGTTCCGCCGTGTCGAAATCGCGTCGCCGTTCCCCGTCACAGAAATGGGGAGGCGAATTCGGCCCACCCCTTCATCCGACGTTTCACCCCGCACACAGGGGAGGCGGAGACCACCGTGCCCGTGTTCGACGATCATCCACGGCGCCCGCGGGTTGTGATCCTGGGGCGCGACCACCCTGATGCACCCGATACCCGGATCCTCGTCGAGGAGACGGCCCGCGCGTTGCGCATGGAGGGAGCCCACCCCGTTGACCCGGCATTCGATCCGACCGCCGACAGCGTTCTGACCCGCGTGCTCAGCGGCGCGGACGCGATGGTGCTCGCGACGCCCCTGGTACACAACTCCTACTCCGGTCGGCTGAAGTGCCTGTTGGACATGCTGCGGCCGCGGCAGCTCGGCGGCATGCCGGTCGGACTCATGGCGACGACCGTCGGCGACCAGGGAATGCCCGCGCTGGACCATCTGCAGGCCGTGGTGCAGTCCCTGGACGGGCGCGCGATCCCCATTCAGGTGGTGGCCACCGGCGCGGACTTCGCGGAGCGGGCCGGGATGGGCCGCGTCGCCGGGCCCGGCCTGCGCGAGCACATCCGGGAGTTCTGCCACGGGCTGCTCTGGCCCCTCGAACGCCGGGGCCACCCCGGGTCCGCTTCGTCCGCCCCTGCGGCGGGCCGGGAGCCGAGTCGGCCGGACCAGGCGGAGATGCTGCGGTTTTCGGAGTACCGTTCTGCCCTGCGGGTCGAGCTACCGGAGACGGGGGACGGTGCCGGGGCGCCGCCGGGGCACCCGGGGACGCTGCTCGCCGACGCGTCGTGCCGGGGCATCGTCATGGCCATCGGCTTCATCCGGGAGAACTTCACCGATCCCGAACTATCCCTCGACGCCGCGGCGCGGGCGGCCTGCATGAGCCGTTTCCACTTCTCCCGGACGTTCAAGGCGCGGACCGGGTGCCGGTACATCGACTTCGTGACCCGGCTGCGGCTCGCGCGTGCCCGGCGGCTGCTGGCCGAGACCAACGATTCGGTGTCGGCCGTGTGCCACGCGTCGGGGTTCAACGATCTGAGCCACTTCGAGCGGACCTTCAAGCGCCGCTTCGCGGTGTCACCCTCCGCGTATCGCGCGCGCCACCGGGGACAGGAGATGATCGCGGCGCGCTGAGCCCGTCCCCCGCTCGGCCCGGCCCCGCCCCCGTGGGTCGAGCGGGGCGACGGCCACAAAAGGCGGCGGGGAGCCCCAATGCTCCCCGCCGCCCCAACTCCGCCACTGGTGGCGTCGTCTCCTAGGCGCTGGTGTCGGCCCTGGTCGACACGGCCCGCGGCGTCAGGCCTCGTTGGCGCAGGCCCAGACCTGCAGCCGCTCGACGCCCTCGGCGTCGACCAGCGGGACGTCGCCCTGCGACTCGAATCGGGAACCGATCGGCGGGACGCGGTAGATGTCGCCCACCATGCGGATCGGCGTCTCGTTGTGCAGGGTGCCCAGCGGCGTCTGGATGGTCAGGTAGAGCACCTGCTCACTGCGCAGCCCCTCCTCCAGCGTTCGACCCGCGGGAATGTCCACGGCGCCGACGATGGGCCGCGCGTCGGGCGCGCTCAGGGCGCCGCCCAGCACGGTGATCCGCTCGCCGGGCCACAGTTCCTTGCTGGTGCCCACCAGCTCGAAACGGATGATCTCCAGGTCCATCCGCATGCCCTCCCCGGATTCCACCAGGTCGTGCATGATGAATTCGGTCGGGCAGGCAGTCTCCATCATGACGCGCTCGGTCGAGCCGTCGGGAAGCCGCAGGCCGACTTCGGATCTGGCGTAGTCGAGCTGCAGCACGGTGTCGAATTGAATGTCCACCTGGGAGCGGGTGGTCGTCATATCGGTCGCCCCTTCTCGCTATCGGGAAATTGGGCAATTTCAGATTATGCGCAGACGGTGCGGAAACTCTTGGAACTATTTGCGCAGTTTCTGGCAGAGTTGGACCGAAGGATTTTCCGAGCCGCGCTCCCGGAAACCCAGCTCGCCGCAAACACGGTCGCTGAACGAACATATCCGTGCCGCCCGGGTGAGCCTCGCCTGCGGCCGATTGCTCCCTCGGGCTTCCGGGGCTCGGCCGGGGCGGACTGAGGAGGGCGGCCGCCGGAGAACGAGGGGGTGGCTGCGGTGTCGTGTCGGCGGGATCGATGTCTCCCGAGTCCGCGACCCTTCGACACCGCGATGAAGACGTTCACGCGGCCCCGCGATATCGCGGCGGGCCAGCTGGCCGCCGCCTACCGGGGTGGTTCGTTCGGACCAGATCCCGCGCATGGAGCGACGACGGCGCCCTGTGCCTTGGGCTTGCGGCGCTCTATCTACCTCGCGAGCATGTCGAAGCCGACCCTCGGTGCCGTGCCCGATTCGGGGCAGAAGGTCGTGATCGCCGTTCACCCCGCGTGCGTAGCGGCGGCGGACGAAAAAATTCACGCCGTCTCCGCGGGCCGGGGGCCGGTCACAGCAGTGGTGGCCCCTGGCCGGGCTCCTCCTGGTAGGAGTAGCGTTGCTCGGTCCACGGATCGGCGAGGTTGTGGTAGCCCCGCTCCTCCCAGAAGCCGCGGCGGTCGCGGGTCATGTACTCGATCGCGCGCACCCACTTCACGCTCTTCCACCCGTACAGGTGCGGCACCACCAGGCGTACCGGGAAGCCGTGCTCGGGGGTGAGGCGGACGCCGTCGCGGTGGGTCGCCAGCAGCACGTCGTGTGCGAGGAAGTCGTCCATGCGCAGGTTCGCGCTGTAGCCGTACTCCGCCCACACCATCACGTGGGTGACCGTCGGGTGCGGCGGGGCCAGCTCGACCAGGTGCGATGCGCGGACGCCGCGCCAGTGGACGCCGGGGATCGTGAATCGGGTCACACAGTGGAAGTCGGAGACGGCGTCGACCCGGGGCAGCTCGTCGAACTCCGGCCAGGACCACCGGTACTCGCCCAGCGACTCGGTGGCCCCGTACACGCGGAGATCCCAGCGCTGCGGGCGAAAGCGCGGCACCGGGCCATAGTGCAGGGCCTCGCGCGGGCCGGGCACGTACTGGCCGGGTGGCAGTCGACTCTCCGACAATCGATCTCCTTCACCTACCGTCTCCGCCATCCTCCCAAACCCGGATGACACGCGTGGAGTGAACCCCTCCGGCGTCCGTGGTCACGAGCGTGCGCTATAGTCACTGCCATGCAGCGGAAGTTTTGGCGCTTTTATGGCTACCGGCCCTTGGGTAGGACGGTCGCCCGCCTAGCGCTGCGCTAACACGGACGACTTCCAAAGCCCCGGGCCGGACGGCCCGGGGCTTTTTTGTATGTCCGCCGTCGCATCCGTACCGCCGAACACGCCCGAAGCAGGACCCCTCGAACCGCCAAAGGAACAAAGGCCCATGGTCATCGTGATGGCTCCGGACGCCACACCCGCCCATATCGAACACCTCGTCGACGTCGTCACCGCGGCGGGCGGTGAAGCCTATGTGACCCGCGGTGTCAGCCGCACCATCATCGGTCTGGTCGGCGACGTGCAGCAGTTCGAGACCCTTGACCTTCGCGCTATGCCGGGAGTGAGCGACGTTTTGCGGATTTCCGCGCCCTACAAGCTGGTCAGCCGAGAGAACCACGACAGCCGCTCGGTCGTGAGCGTGCGGGGGGTGCCGATCGGGGGTGAGCACATGACGCTCATCGCGGGACCGTGCGCCGTCGAGACGCCCGACCAGACCCTGGAAGCGGCGCTCATGGCCAAGGCGGCCGGTGCGGCGCTGCTGCGCGGTGGCGCATACAAGCCGCGGACCTCCCCCTACGCCTTCCAGGGGCTCGGCGAGGCCGGGCTGAAGATCCTCGCCGACGTGCGCGACGAGACCGGCCTGCCCATCGTCACCGAGGTCGTCGACGCCGGTGACGTGGAACTGGTGGCCTCCTACGCCGACATGCTGCAGATCGGCACCCGCAACATGCAGAACTTCGCCCTGCTGCAGGCCGCCGGTGAGGCGGGCAAGCCGGTGCTGCTCAAGCGGGGAATGAGCGCGACCATCGAGGAGTGGCTGATGGCCGCCGAGTACATCGCCCAGCGCGGCAACCTCGACATCGTGCTGTGCGAGCGCGGCATCCGCACCTTCGAGAAGGCCACCCGCAACACCCTGGACATCGCGGCCGTGCCGGTGGCGCAGAACCTCTCCCACCTGCCCGTGATCGTCGACCCGTCGCACTCCGGAGGCAAGCGCGACCTGGTGCTCCCGCTGTCCCGCGCGGCGATGGCGGCCGGTGCCGACGGCGTCATCGTCGACGTCCACCCGTCCCCGGAGACCGCGCTGTGCGACGGCCCGCAGGCCCTGGTCGGCGACGACATCCACGAGTTGGCCGACGCCGTGTCGAGCATGTCGGAGCTGCTCGGCCGCGCCCTGGCCACCGCCCCGGAGCCGGAGCGGGAGGCACAGGCGGTCGGCGTCTGAACCGAGCGCACGCGAGGGCCCGCGGCCAGACGCGGGTCCTCGTCGCCTCGGCCAGCGGCGAAAGGCCGATGGCCGCGGGCCGCTAGACCTGGGCCATCTCCTCGCCGAGGAAGCTCGGCCGGTGCAGCTGAGCGGTCGTCACCAGGTGCTCGGCCAGCTCCTCGGCGTCCAGTCGCTTCTCGATCTGGCGCAGATCGGCGACCTTCGCGGCGGTCTCGACCTGGCGCGGGGTGAGGAGCGTGCAGCAGTCCTCGTCCGGCAGCTCGGAAATGGTCAGTGTGCCGATGCGGCGCGCCTGGTCCATGATCTCGGTCTTGTCCATGCCGATCAGCGGGCGCAGGATCGGCAGGTCCACGGCGTCGTCGAGCGCGGTGATATTAGTCATCGTCTGGCTGGCGACCTGCCCGAGCGCGTCGCCGGTGATGAGGGCCTGGGCGCCCAGGTCGTCGGCGAGCGCCTCGGCCGTCTTCAGCATCAGCCGACGCTGCGCCACGATCTGCAGCCGCTCGATGCCCGAGGTCTTGAGCTGCTGCTGCGCCTTGCCGAAGGGCACGACGAACAGCCGCGACCCGACCTGGTACCGGTCGAGCTGGCGCACCAGGCTGTAGGCCTTGTAGATGGACTCCGGGCCGGTGAACGGCATGCCGGAGAAGTGCAGGAAGTCGACCTTCAGGCCGCGGCGCATCATCCGGTGGGCCGCGACGGGGGAGTCGATGCCCCCGGACATCAGCACCAGTCCGCGCCCGCTCATGCCCACCGGCAGGCCGCCCTGGCCGGGGATGCCGTCGGTGTAGACGAACACCTCGTCGCGGTCGACCTCGATATGGACGGTGTTGTCGGGCCGCTTGAGGTTGACCGGGAGCCCGTGGGCCGCCTTGATTTTGGCGCCGAGATACCCCGCGAGCTCGGAGGAGGTCATCGGGAAGCGCTTGTCGCGGCGGCGCGCCTTGACCGCGAACGAGCCGGTGCGGTCGGCCATGGAGCGTACAGCGAGGTCGACCACGGTGTCGAGGTTTTTGGCGACGCGGCGCACTAGGTGCACCCAGACGATCCCCATGACGTCGCTCATCCGCTCGGCCAGCTCGCGGACCCGCGCGTCGTCGGCGCCGGGCATGCGGATGATGATGACGCCGGCCCCCCGCTGGGTCACCTTCAGCTCGCCGAGCCCGCGCGCGGCCGAGCGGATGTTGTTGTGCAGTCGGCGTTCGAAGAGCCTCCGATTGCTGCCCTTGAGCACGATCTCGCCGAGCTTCATCAGCACGCACAGCTCGCCGACTCCCGACCCGGACTGGGTCGGGACCGTGGCGTCCACGCCTTCTCGCGCGTCGATCGCGGCGGAGTCGGACGTAACGGCCATGACGTGGTCTCCAAGGTGTGTGGAACAGCGGGTGGTCGAGTGGTGGAATCCGGGGCCCCGCGCCTGGCGGCACCCGTTCCAGTATCGAACATTCCGGCGACCGGTCGGTACGGCGCGGTAGGCCGGTTCCGCACACCGGACGGCCCCGCCTCCCGGTGCAGGGCGGGGCCGTCCGCATGGCCTAGCCGAAGAAGACCTCGGCCTCCATGTATCGCTCCACGGGCACGGTCTTGAGCTCCTCGGTGGCCGCGGCCAGACCCACGCGCACGATGTCGGTTCCCTGCAGGGCGACCATCTTTCCGTAGTCCTTGTCGTGGACGGCGTCGATCGCGTGGACACCGAGGCGGGTGGCGAGCACGCGGTCGAAAGCGGAGGGCGTGCCACCGCGCTGCACGTGGCCCAGGACGACCGAGCGGGACTCCTTGCCGGTGCGCTTCTCGATCTCGGCGGCGAGGCGCTGACCGATGCCGCCCAGGCGGACGTGGCCGAAGGCGTCGAGCTCCCCGGCGCTGAGTTCCATGTCACCATCCTGGGGGTGGGCGCCCTCGGCGACGACGACGATCGGCGCGTAGTCGGTCTTGAACCGGCTCTCCACGTAGGCGATGACGTCGTCGATGGCGAAGGGGCGCTCGGGGATCAGGATCACGTTGGCCCCGGCGGCCATGCCCGAGTGCAGCGCGATCCACCCGGCGTGGCGGCCCATGACCTCCACGACCAGCGCGCGGTGGTGGGACTCGGCGGTGGTGTGCAGCCGGTCGATCGCCTCCATGGCGATATTCACAGCGGTGTCGAAGCCGAACGTGTAGTCGGTGGCGTTGAGGTCGTTGTCGATCGTCTTGGGCACACCGACGACGTTGACGTCGTGGTCGTGCAGCTGGCGCGCCACGCCGAGGGTGTCCTCGCCGCCGATCGCGATCAGCGCGTCGACTCCGAGCCCGGCGAGGTTGTCCTTGACCCGCTCCACGCCGTTCTCGACCTTCATCAGGTTGGTGCGCGAGGATCCCAGGATCGTTCCGCCGCGCGGCAGGATGCCCCGCACGGCCGCCCGGTCCAGCGTCATGACATCGCCTTCGAGGGGCCCGCGCCAGCCGTCGCGGAAGCCCACGAACTCGTATCCGTAGTGCTTGATGCCCTTGCGTACCACCGCCCGGATCACCGCGTTCAGTCCCGGGCAGTCGCCACCGCCGGTCAGAACCCCGACTCGCATGGGTGTACTCCTCGCTCTCGGATTCGGTTGTAGGTTACGAACGATAAAGACCGGCGTCTCCGGTTCTCCATTGGACTCTTGACCGTGGGGGCCACCCCCGTCAGCTTGATGCGCTGGGTGTGACCGATGTCACGGGCGGCGGTCGACTGGGGGTTGGAAAACTGTCACCCATGGGTAAGTCCCACGAGTGATGACGAGGCGGGGACGGTAAGGTCGGTCCGCATAATTCATATGGTCTAGACCATAGTTGCCAGAACCGATGGAGGCCACCCCAATGTCCGTGCTCACCATCGACGCCGGGACGACCGGCGTCACCGCCCTCGTGGTCGGTGTAGACGGCACCGTCCTGGCCCGCGGATACCAGGAGTTCGCCCAGCATTTCCCGCACACGGGCTGGGTCGAGCACGTACCCGAGGAGATCTGGCAGGCGACCCTCGCGGCCTGTCAGAGCGCGCTCGACGCCACCTCGGAGGCGCCGACCTGCATCGGCATCACCAACCAGCGGGAGACCGCCGTCCTGTGGCACCGCAAGCGGGGCAGCTCCCCGCGGCGGGCGATCGTGTGGCAGGACCGCCGCACCGCCGGGATCTGCACCGAGCTGCGCGACGCCGGGCACGAGGACCGCGTAACCGAGATCACCGGGCTGCGGCTGGACCCTTACTTCACCGGCACCAAGCTGACCTGGATCAAGCGCAACGATCCGCGCGGCTGGAGCGGGGTGGAGTCCGGTGAGACCGTCATCGGCACCGTCGACTCCTACATCATCGCGCGGCTGACCGGCGGGGCGCGGCACTGCACGGACGCCTCCAACGCCTCCCGCACGCTCCTTTACGACATCCGGGCCGGCCGCTGGTCGGAGGAGATGTGCGACCTGTTCGGCGTCCCGATGTCGGCCCTGCCCGAGGTGGTGCCCTCCTACGGCGTCGTGGGTGAGTCGGTGCCCGACGACTTCCTGGGCCTGCGGCTGCCCATCGCCGGTATCGCCGGTGACCAGCAGGCCGCGATGTTCGGGCAGAACTGCTATGACCCCGGCCACTCCAAGTGCACCTACGGCACCGGGTCGTTCATCCTCGTCAACACCGGCCAGGAGGCGATCGCCCCGCGGCACGGCCTGCTCAGCACGGTGCTGTGGCAGCACCCCGACGGGAAGCTCGACTACGCGCTGGAGGGGTCGATCTTCGTGACCGGTGCGGCCGTGCAGTGGCTGCGCGACGGCCTGGGGATGATCGACACCGCCCGGCAGACCGAGGCCCTGGCGCGCACCGTCAGCGACTCGGGCGGGGTGGTGTTCGTCCCGGCGCTGACCGGCCTGGGTGCGCCGGACTGGGACCCCCACGCGCGCGGTTCGATCTTCGGCATCACCCGCGGCACCGGCCGCGCGCACATCGCGCGGGCAACCCTGGACGCCATCGCCTTCGAGGTCCGCGACGTCGTGGAGGCCATGGCCCGCGCCTCCGGCACCCAGTTGCCCGAACTGCGCGTGGACGGCGGTGCCTCGGACAACAACCTCCTCTGCCAGATCCAGGCGGACCAGCTCGGCGCGCCCGTGGCCCGGCCGCAGGTGCAGGAGACCACGGCCCTGGGCGCCGCCTTCCTGGCCGGGCTGGGGACCGGTGTGTGGAAGTCCACCGATGAGCTCAAAGACACATGGAAGCTCGACCGCAGGTTCGACCCGGGGACGTCCGACGAGGCGGGCTACCGCCGCTGGCGCGTCGCCGTGGAGCGCTCTAAGGGCTGGGCCGACCTCGCCTAGGGCGGTGCCGCCGGGTCGGCCCGAACGCGGTACGGCCCGGCGATGGCGCTACGTGTCGTCGTCCAGCCCCTGGTCGATGGCGTAGCGGACCAGCTCGACGCGGTTGTGCAGCTGCAACTTGTTGAGGGTGTTCTGCACGTGGTTCTGCACGGTGCGGTGGGACACGGATAGCCGGGCCGCGATCTGCTTGTAGCCGAGACCCTTGGCGACGAGGCGCAGCACCTCGGTCTCGCGGGGCGTCAGCCGGGGCGCTTCGGAGTCGGCCGCCGGCCGCGGCGCCGCGGCCAGCCTCCGGTACTCGCCGAGGACCAGCCCGGCCAGTCCGGGTGTGAACACCGCCTCGCCCGCGTGGACGCGGCGCACCGCGGCGATGAGCTCCTCCCGGCGCGCCGACTTCACCAGGTAGCCGGTGGCCCCGGCCTTCACCGCCTCCAGGACGTCGGCGTGCTCGCCGCTGGCCGACAGGATCAGGACGCGGGGCGGCTCGCCGGAGTCCAGCAGCTGCCGGGTGACCTCGACGCCCGACATGTCGGGGAGCTGCAGGTCGACCACGGCCACGGTGGGCCGGGTGGCCGGAACCAACCGCACGGCCGTGGCGCCGTCGCCCGCGGTGGCCACGACCTCCAGTCCCGCCTCGGAGAGGTCGCGGGCGACCGCGTCGCGCCACATCGGATGGTCGTCGACGACCATCACCCGGATCGGGTCACCGGACATACGGCGACTTCCGCCAAAACCCCCGCACGGCCCCCGACGACGGCAACGTGCACACCGGGCGGGTGGCGGATCGCGCCTCAGTCGTCATCGCGGTCGCCTCGCGGCTCCCTGGGGGCGAAGGGGCTCGTGATCAGCTCGATCTCGGTGCCCTTCTCCGCCGTTCCGGTGGGCGTGTAGGAGTCGACGCGGTTGGCCCCCAGGATGCGGGTCACCTCCACCTTGAAGCCGAGTTTTTCCAGCTTCTTCTTGGCCTGCTTCACCTTCATCCCGCGGACGTCGGGGATCTCGATCTGCTCCTTGCCGGAGGAGACGGTGATGGTGACGGTGTCGCCCGCCCCGGCGATCGTCCCCGCATCCGGCGACTGCTTGATGACCTCACCCTTGGGGATGTCGTCGCTGGGCTGGGTCTCGACCTTCACCTCAAGGCCCTTGTCGTCGAGTTCGGCGCGGGCGGCGTCCTCGACCAAGCCCACCACCTTGGGGACGTCGAATCCCTTGCTGACCGTGAGCGTGACGGTCTCCTCACGGTCGGCGTCCGCCCCCTCCTCCGGGTCGACGGCCAGCACGGTGCCCGGAGGCTGGTCGTAGGAGTCCTTCTGCTCCACATCGACGTCGCCGAACCCGGCGTCCTCCAGCGCCTTCTTCGCGTTCGCCTCGGTGTCGCCGACGACCGAGGGCATCTCGACGGTCTGCGGCCCCTTGGAAAGGGACACCGTGACGGTTCCTTCGCGCAGGATGTTGCTCCCCACCTCGGGGGAGGTTTCGGCGATCTTGCCCTCGTCGGCCTTGGTGCTGTACACGGGGTCGTCGGAGACCTCGATCTGCAGGCCGAGAGCGCGCAGGTCGTCCGTGGCCGCGTTCTGGTCCTTGCCGATGATGTTCGGGACGGTCTCATAGCGTCCGTCCAGCACCCACCACCCGGCGCCGAGCAGTACCAACGCGAGCACAGCCGCGGTGGCGACCAGGAGGTACTTCTTCTTGCCGGGCCCGCGGCGGCCGTCGTCATCGTCGTCGCCATAGCCGCCGTAGCCACCCGAACCGAGCTCGACCCGGACCGTGTCGTTGCCGCCGGGCACCGGGGCGGTGCCGTTTCGCCGCGCAGGTCCACCGGCGGACGGCTGCCCGGTGTCGATCACCGCGGTCTCGGCGAACGCGGGCGCGCCGCCGTTGTGCACCCGCAGCACAGCGGAGAGGAACTGGCCCGCGTCGCCCGGACGGTAGCGCGGATCGCGCTCGGTGGCCTTGGTGACCAGGGCGTCGATCTCCGGCGGGATACCCGGGATCGCGGCTGAGGGGCGCGGCACGTCCTGGTTGACGTGCTGGTAGGCGACGGCGATGGGGGTCTCGCCGGTGTGCGGCTGGGCGCCGGTGAGCAGCTCGTAGAGCATGATCCCGGCGGCGTAGACGTCGGTGCGGGTGTCGGAGCTCCCGCGCTCGATCTGCTCTGGGGCGATGTAGGCGGCGGTGCCCATGAGCGTGCCGGTCTTCGTCATGCCCTGGTGGGCGGATTCCACGGCGCGTGCCAGTCCGAAGTCGGCGACCTTGGCGCGGCCGTCGGCGGTCAGCAGGACGTTCTCCGGCTTGATGTCGCGGTGGACCAGCCCGGCCCGGTGCGCGGCTCCGAGAGCGCCCAGCACCTGGGACATCACCTGCAGCGCCTCGTCGGGGGCGAGCCGGCCGCGCTCCTCCAGGAGGTCGCGCAGCGTGCGGCCGGGCACGTACTCCATGGCCAAGAACACATGGCCCTGGTCGGTGCCCTGGTCGAACACCTGCACCACGTTGGGGTGGGAGAGCTTCGCCACAGAGTGCGCCTCGTTGATGAACCGGCGCACGAACTGGGGGTCCTGGGCGAGGGAGGGGTGCATGACCTTGAGGGCCACGCGCCGGTCGAGGCGCTGGTCATGTGCGATGTAGACGGTGGCCATGCCACCGCCCGCGATACGCGACTCGACGAAGTAGCGACGGTCGAGTGTCGCGCCTACAAGCGGGTCCGCAGTCGTCATGTCCACGAAGGTGAGTTTACGGGTGATCCGGGCGGGGCAGGCGAAGCTTGCGTAGAGCGTCGTGACATCGTAATAGCCCAACGAGGGTGGAAACGGGCGCGAGGGTGGGATTCACCACGGCCCGCCCGGTGTGAACCAGGCGGGCAGGGGGAGGCGACGCGACGCGTCAGTCTACGGCAGGAGAGGAAGCCTGGGCGTAGCGGCGCACCGGGATCCGACCGGCCAGTCGGGCGCCGCGTCCGGCCGCGATGGCGTCGCGCATCGCCGCGGCCATACGCACCGGGTCCTGGGCGCGGGTGACGGCCGTCGCGAGCATGACGGCGTCACACCCCAGCTCCATGGCGAGCGCCGCCTCACTGGCGGTACCGATACCGGCGTCGATTACCACCGGCACCCCCGCCTGCTCCACGATGAGCTCGATGTTGTGCGGGTTGCGGATGCCCAGGCCCGAGCCGATCGGCGCACCCAGCGGCATTACGGCGGCGCAGCCTAACCCCTCCAGCCGCCGCGCGAGCACCGGATCGTCGTTGGTGTAGGGCAGCACCACGAACCCGTCGTCGACCAGTCGCTCCGCCGCGTCCAGCAGCTCGACCGGGTCGGGCAGCAGGGTGCGCTCGTCGGCCACGACCTCCAGCTTGATCCAGTTCGTCCCCAGTGCCTCGCGGGCCATACGGGCGGTGCGCAGCGCGTCCATCGCGGTGTAGCAGCCAGCGGTGTTGGGCAGCGGACGGATGCCGTTGCGGCGCAGCACGTCCCACACCGACCCCTCGGCTCCGGCGGCGACCTTGCGCATCGCGACGGTCGTCAGCTCGGTTCCCGAGGCGATCAGCGCCTCCTGGAGAACCTTCAGCGACGGCGCGCCGCCGGTTCCGGCGATGAGGCGGGAACCGAACGTCTCCCCGGCGATGACCAAGGGGTCGTCGGCCGGGGCGGGGAGGTCACCGGGGCGTCTGGGACACGCGGTTCCGGTGGTGCCAGTGGGACCACGGTCGTCCTTCGCGGTCGGGGTGGAGGTACCCGGGGCCATCGGGTGTCCGGACGTCATCGGTCAGCCTCCCTGCACAGCGGTGAGCACGTCCACGCGGTCGTTCTCGGCGACGAACGTCGCCGACCAGGTGGCCTTCGGTACGACCTCGTCATTGACCGCCACGGCGATTCCATCGTGCGCCGCGGTCAGGGAGCGCACGACGTCGGCCACCGTACTGCGTGGGGCCAGATCGCGGGGTTCGCCATTGATGATCACGTTCACGGGTGATCTCCCTCGTGATGTACGACGCCGTTCGACGTCTCCAGCGGAATCTTCTACTCCGGAGTGCCCGCGGGCCCGCGCGGTCGGCGCCTCGCGGGCGAGGGTCAGGAGCGCGTTTCAGGGCCGGCGCGTCGCGGCGAAGCGGCGCGCGTAGTCCGGCAGCTCTCCGGTGGTCAGCGCCTCGGCCATGACGTCGCCGGTGGCGGGGGTGAACAGGACGCCGTGGCGGAAGTGCCCGGCGGCCAGGTGCAGTCCGGGCAGGCGGGTCGGGCCGAGCAGGGGTTCGTTGTCGGGGGCGGCCGGGCGCAGCCCCACGCAGGTCTCGGCGATCTCCAGCTCGCTGATGCCCGGCACCAGCTCGTGGCCGTCGCGCAGCAGCTCCCACACGCCGCCGGCGGTGAGCCGGGTGTCGTCGCCCATCTCCTCCTGCGTCGCACCCAGGACGATCTCCCCGTTAGCGCGCGGCACGAGGTAGACGGGGGAACCCTTGACCAGGCCGCGTACGGTGCGGGAGACGATGGGCGGCTCGCCGGGTGGCATCCGCAGCCGCAGCAGCTGGCCCTTGACCGGACGCAGGGCGGGGACCACGCCCTCCGGAAGCCCGCCGATGTCGGCCGTCCGCACACCGGCGGCCAGCACGACCTGGTCGGCGCCCAGCTCTTCCCCGGTCTCCAGCACGACGCCGCGGGCGCGATCGGCGGACACCAGTACCGAGCTGACCCGGCCGTCCACGACGCGCGCGCCGCGGCCCTCCGCGGCGGCGCGCAGGGCCGCCATCAGAGCGCGCGGGTCCACGGAGTGGTCGTCGGCGACGTGGACGCCGCCGCGTACCGCCGGGGCGAGCATCGGCTCCAGGCGGCGGCACTCGCGTCCGGTGAGCCGCTCGGACTTCAGCCCGAGACGGGTCTGCAGTTCGCCGAGCTCGGTCAGTTTGGCGAGGTCGTCGGTGTCGAACGCGATCTGCAGGGTGCCCGACGCCCGGTACGCCGTGGGCTGCCCGCTCTCGTCCTCCAGTTCGGCGACGAAGGCGGGATAGCGGTCGCGGGACAGGGCGCCGAACCGCATCAGCGGCTCCTCGCCGAACATGGCCTCGGTGGCCGGGGTGAGCATGCCCGCCGCGACGGCCGAGGCGGGAACGGGGCGAGAACGCCCCACGATGGTCGTCCGCAGACCGCGCTGGGCGGCACGCCACGCGGTGACCAGGCCGATCAGGCCGTCACCCACGACGATGACATCAGAGGCGGATTCGGGGTGACTGCGCACAGCCATGCCTCCACTCCCTTCGCCGGTATGACCCGGATCAGGTTCATGCGGTCGGAGGCTCACAGCCTCCCTCTCAGCCGGGTCCCACCCGGCTCCCGCGGGGTATCTCGCGTCTTCACCGCCCATCTTAGGGCGTTTTCCTCCGGTGCGGCCGACGGCGGCGACTACGCCTTGAGCGATACGGGCCGAGAGCTGGTTTGCGCCCGGCGAAACTGTGGGAGATTGGCTGCGTGACACAGAACGACCACGACATCGAAGCCCTCGTCGGCGAATGGATGACCCTGAAGGAAGCCGCTCAGGCGCTGAACGTCAGCCCGAACCGCGTCAAGCAGTTCATCGGCGACCACAAGCTCCTCGGGATCCGGAGGGGCGGTGAGGTCGCGATTCCCGCCGCCTTCATCGCGGGCGGCGACATCGTCAAGGGCCTGCCGGGCACGCTCACCCTGCTCGCTGACGCCGGCTTCACCGACACCGAAGCGCTGAACTGGATGTTCACCCCGGACGACACGCTTCCCGGGGCACCCATCGAGGCGCTGGCCGCTAACCGCGGCACCGAGGTGCGCCGCCGCGCCCAGGCCATGGCGTTCTAGGGCCTGTAACGACGTAGCCGGACGGGTCCCCGGGCCGCCGGCCCGGGACCGGCCCCGACGCGGCACCCGACGCGATCGAAGCCGCTGACCGGCGCGCCCGGACACCCCGGCCGCGCCGGTCGCGGTCGCGCTGCGGAAAAGGAGCGGGGTGTGCGGCGTGCGCGCCCCCCGGACCGGCGCCGGCAGGGGGCGCATTACCCTGGCCGGGTGACTGAGAGCCCGCGCGAACGCCTGTCAACGGCCCGCCTCTACCTGTGCACCGACGCCCGCACCGAGCAGGGCGACCTCGCCGCCTTCCTCGACGCGGCGCTGTCCGGCGGCGTCGACATCGTCCAGCTGCGCGACAAGACCCTGGAAGCCCGCGACGAGCTGGCCGCGCTGGAGGTCATGCGCGAGGCCTGCGAGCGCCACGGCGCGCTGCTCGCCGTCAACGACCGCGCCGACATCGCCCACGCCGCCCGCGCCGATGTCCTCCACCTCGGCCAGAACGACCTCCCGGTGCCCTACGCGCGCGACATTATCGGAGACGGCCCGCTGATCGGCCGCTCCAACAACAACCTGCGGATGGCCACCGCGTCGGCCACCGAAGAGGGCGTCGACTACTTCTGTGTCGGCCCGACCTGGCCCACGCCCACCAAACCCGGCCGCCCCGCTGCGGGCCTGTCGCTCGTCCACGAGATCGCCGCCCTGCGGTCCCAGCGTCCCTGGTTCGCCATCGGCGGCATCGACCTGGCCAACCTCGATGAGGTCCTGGAAGCGGGCGCGACCCGCGTGGTCGTCGTCCGCGCCATCACCCAGGCCGACGACCCGCACGCCGCCGCTGTCGAATTCAAGCGACGGCTGTCCGCGGCCGACTGAGCCATGGGCCGTGCGCACGCGGCCGCCCTTCCCCCTCCGCCCGACGCGCGCCGGGTGGCCGGCCTCTTCAGTCGCCCGTCCGGCCCACCTTAGGCGTAGACGTGGTTCAGGGCGCTGGGGTGGGTGCGCAGAAAGCCTTCGATGGACTGGGCGGGGTGACCGGCCAGCCGGGGGACGGTCGCGGAGACGACATCCATCTCCCCGCTGGCGATCGCGGCGTAGGAGCTGGCCCACCCCTCGATCTCCCACTCGGCGGCGCCCGTGGGGCGGCGCGAGGCCAGGGCTTCCTCCCAGGTCTCGGGGACGTAGCGCACGGTCTTGCCCGTCAGCGCCGTCAGGCGCGCCGCGGTCTCGCCCAGGGTGACCGCCTCGGGGCCGGTGACGTCGTAGGTCGCGCCGTCGTGGGCGGACCCCTCGGTGAGGACGGCGACGGCGACGTCGGCGATGTCGTCCCGGGAGACCCAGGCGACGCGTCCCTGTCCGGCGGGGCCGCGGACGACGCCCGAGTCGTCCGCCCAGTACGGGAGCACATCCAGGTAGAAGCTGGGCCGCAGGAAGGTGTGCGCGACGCCGGTGGAGCGGATGTGGGCCTCGGTGTAGAAGTGGTCCCGGGCGAACGTGAAGGTCGCCGCCGGGGCCGCGGACAGGAAGGACAGGTAGACGATCCTGGTCACACCCGCGGCGACGGCGGCGTCGACCGCGCTGATGTGCTGGTCCACGCGGTCGGCGGACTCGGTCGCCGAGACCAGGAACAGGGTGTCGGCCCCTTTGGCCGCGCGCTCGAAGGCGGGCATGTCCTCGTAGGGTGCCATCGCCGCGCTGGCGCCGGGCAGCTCCGGTGCGCGGTTGAGGTCGCGGACGATGAGTCGCTGGGGAATCCCCCGCCGGGCCAGGCGTGCGGCCACGCGGCCGCCCAGTCCTCCGGTGGCGCCGGTGATGCCGATGGTGTGCGTTATTGCCTGATCGTCACCCATGGCTCCCTATTCTCACCTGATGCCCGTTCCGGCGCACCCGCGGCGCGCCGATCAGAACATCACGCGCGAAGGGCGGTGTCCGCGGATGAGGTGCCGTCCTCACCTCACCCGCGGGCACCGCCCATCGCCGCGATCGTTTTTCGTCCACGTGTGGTGTGCCCGGACGATCGGTGATGTGGCCGCCGGTGCCCTGCCGTGATTGGGCTCGGATCCGACTCAAACAGGCTTTTCCTCCCCCGTCGATCCGTCATGGGGAGGATTCGGCCTCATCCCTCAGGTGGGGAGGGGTCATGTGCGCCGCGGGGCGAGCGAGGGCCCAACGGTGTCGCGGTGGCGGTCCGGCGGGTGCCGGTGTCAGTGTTTGCGGGCCGTGGCGGCGACGATCAGGTCGGCCAGCGCAGCGCGGGCCTCTTCGGCGATCTCGGGGCTCTCCACGGCCTCTGTCGCCTGCGCCACGTAGCCGTCGATGCGGCGCTCGCAGGCCTCCAACGCGCCGCACTCCGTGGCGAGGGCGCGCATCCACTCGACCGTCTCCGGGGTCAGGTGCGGGTCGCCCACGTGGCGGCGGAACTCGGCGGCGTCGGCCGGGGCGGCGCGCTCAAGGGTCTCGGCGACCAGCAGGGTGCGCTTGCCCTCGCGGAGGTCGTCGCCCGCGGGCTTGCCGGTCTCCTCCGGGTCGCCGAACACGCCCAGCAGGTCGTCGCGCAGCTGGAAGGCGACGCCCAGCGCGATCCCGTAGGCGCTGTAGACCCCGGCGAGCTCCGCGGAACGTCCGGCCAGTGCGGCGCCCATGTGCAGCGGGCGTTCGATCGTGTACTTGGCGGCCTTGTAGCGCATGACGCGCAGCGATGCCTCGACGCTTTCCGACCCGCGCACCTGCTCCAGCATGTCGAGGTACTGCCCGGCCATCACCTCGGTGCGCATCTCGTCGAACGGCCGGCGCCCCGCCCGCAGCGCCTCCAGCGGCAGCGCGCTGCCCTGGAACATCTCATCGCTCCACGCCAGGCACAGGTCGCCGATCAGGATCGCGGCGCCCTGGCCGAACCCCGTGGCGGTGCCGCTCCAGCCGGAGCCCCGGTGCAGCGCCTCCAGGCGTTTGTGCGTGGCCGGCAGACCTCGGCGGGTGTCGCTGTTGTCGATGACGTCGTCGTGGATCAGGGCGCACGCCTGGAGGAACTCCAGCGACGCCGCGGCCGTGTAGATCCCCGGGACCTCGGTGCCGCCGGCGCCGCGCCAGCCCCAGTAGCAGAAGGCCGGGCGCAGCCGCTTGCCGCCCGCCAGCATGGCCTCCAGCGCCTCCATCACCGGCGCCAGCTCTGTGCCGATCTCCAGCAGCTGGGCGCGGCGGCGCCCGGTGAAGGCCGCGATCTCGGCGTCCACGGCCGCGCGCACGCAAGAGATGGGGGATGAGGAAGTGGAGGTCATGAGGGCAGGTTATCCGCTGTCCACGCCGGCTCCCGCACCGCATGGGCACGGCCTGCCCCCTCACCCCACCGGGAGTGTGGCCTAAGGTGGATCACATGCTTGGCACAGTGACACGCTCCGGTACAGCGCCGCGCCCTGCTCCGCGCCCGCGCGACATCCGCGACCTGCTCAACGCCGGCGAACCGACCTTCTCGTTCGAGTTCTTCCCCCCGAAAACCCCCGAGGGCCAGCGCAAACTCTGGCGGGTCATTCGCGAGATCGAGGCCTTGGCCCCCTCTTTCATATCCGTGACCTACGGCGCGGGCGGCGGCACCCGCGACCGTACGGTCGAGATCACCGAGCGCGTGGCGACCGACACCACGCTGCTCCCGGTCGCGCACATGACCGCCGTGAACCACTCGGTGCGCGAGCTTCGTCACCTCATCGGCCGCTTCGCCGACGTCGGCGTGAGGAACATGCTGGCTCTGCGCGGGGACCCGCCCGGCGATCCGCTGGGGGAGTGGGTCAAGCACCCCGAGGGCCTGATGTACGCCGACGAACTGGTGCGGCTCCTCAAGGAAACCGGCGACTTCAGCGTGGGGGTCGCCGCCTTCCCCTACAAGCACCCGCGCTCGCCCGACATCGAGTCCGACGTGAAGTACTTCGTCCGCAAGTGCCAGGCGGGGGCCGACTACGCGATCACCCAGATGTTCTTCGAGGCCGACGACTACCTGCGGTTGCGTGACCGGGTGGCGGCCAAGGGCTGTGACGTGCCGATCATCCCCGAGATCATGCCGGTGGTGAAGCTCTCCACGATCGAGCGCTCCGAGCAGCTGTCGGGCGCGCCGTTCCCGCGTCACCTGGCCGCGGAGTTCGAGAAGGTGGGCGACGACAAGGACGCCGTGCGCCGCCTCGGGATCGAGCAGGCGCAGCGGCTGTGCGAGCGGCTGCTGAACGAGGGCGCCCCGGGCATCCACTTCATCACCTTCAACCAGTCCACCGCCACACGCGAGATCTACCGCGAGATCGCGCCGCACCGCGTTCCCGCAGGGGGAGACGCGCGGCCATGATCGTGAAGGGCTGCTGCGGGCTGCCGGGGAACCGGAAGTCCGCCAGCACATCGACAAAGCCGCAGGACGTGTAGAGGCCCCGGGCGACCGTGGGGCCGCTGTGGGTCGACAGGACGGCGGTGCGCTCGGTGCGCGCCGCCGTCAGTCGGCTCAGGAGCCGTCGCCCGATGCCCTGCCCCTGGTGCTCGGGGCGCACGTGGACCTCGGCGATCTCGAAGGAGTCGCGGAACCAGCGCCGCTCAGCGGAGGCGTCGCGGGCACGCAGCGCCTGGGTGACGACATCGTGCCACCACTGGCCCCGCTGGCCGTGGAACCCGTAGGCGAAGCCGACGGCGTTGCCCGCGGCGTCGACGGCGGCGACCGACTGGAAGCCGGGGTTGCGGGAGTGCTGCTCCATGATGACCCTGCGCCCGGCGAGCTGGTCCTGCGGCGGGTCCATGGCGGCCGCGTAGATCTCCATCAGCGCGGGCAGCGCGTGGACGAAGGCGGGAGCGGCCAGGTCCCACAGCTCGGTGTCGGTCTGCACAGCGCCACCCTACGCCCTGCCCAAATTGCGGTCGCGGCGGCGATATCCCCACGGTCGACGACGCGGGGCGGCGGGCGTGCGTCCGCGGCGACACGTCCCCCGGGACCTGCCGCTTCTTGACTGAGGGGGCCGGGTGCGGTTAACTGGAGCTCGTTCGAACTTCTGTTCGAAACGCGCGGGCTCCGAGTCTTCCTCGGACTCGTGCCCGACCGCCGTCCCCCCTTGGTGTTCGGGCACGGGGAGAGCGGCCGGGCGGGGGAGGGGAAGCCCCTGTGCCCGGCCGCTCTTCTTGTGTTCGTGTGCCCGTGTTTCCCCTCGCTCCCCCGCACCTCTGCGCCGCGGCCGCGCGCGGCACCCTCCTCGGCGCGATGTTCCTGATGGCTACCAGCGCCATCGGCCCCGGATTC
>NZ_BAAAPC010000003.1:0-150991 GCF_039530945.1 Nocardiopsis rhodophaea | reverse complement strand
CGGCCGCGCACCTTCAGCGAGGTGCGCGGCCGTCGGTGACGCGTGCAGGGAGCCCCTGGGGCAGGGGGGCGTTGACGAAGGAACCGGTCCGGTTCTGGGTTGTCTAGAAGGCGTCGACCGCGCGGCGCGCTTCCGGGTCGAGGACGCCCCAGTTGATGAGCTCCTCGGTGAGGTCGCTGGGCGAGCGGTCGTAGATGACCGCCAGCGAACGCAGGTCCTCCTGGCGGATCGAGAGAACGCGGCCGTTGTAGTCGCCGCGCTGGCTCTGGATGGTCGCGACGTAGCGGGCGAGCGGCCCCGCCTTCTCCTGCGGCAGCTGCTGCATGCGCTCCAGGTCGATGACGAGCTTCGGCGTGGGGCCGAGCGGCGTTGGCGCGGCGCCACCGGGAAGCAGTTCGGACATCGGCACGCCGTAGAAGTCGGCGAGCTCGGCGAGCTTCTGCACGGTGACGGCGCGGTCACCGCGCTCGTAGGACCCCACCACGACGGCCTTCCAGCGCCCGTGGGACTTCTCCTCCACCCCGTGCAGGGACAGCCCCTGCTGGGTGCGGATGGCGCGCAGGCGCGCGCCGAGGGACTTCGCGTATTCGGATGGCATCTTCTTCGTCGCTCCCCGGCCGTGAAGGTGGCTGGCGTGGGTGGTGGATCCGGCGTTCGCCGACCACGGCCCGTCCGGCGGAACGCCGCGTTGTGTGCTGCCTTCCGCGGGGGGCCACCACTCCGTGCAACGGGCCACACCGAACTCGTGCGTCGGGTGACACGGAGCGTCCCCCACCCAGATTGGTTACGGACAGTGACGGTAGGGCGGTCCGCGCGCCAGGTCAAGCCGTTAGGTGGAAACGCGACTAATCAGTGGCCAAACCGTGTGTAAGTGAGGGGTCTCTCATACCGGGATCAAGGGGGTCGCGCCGCGGGTCTGTCAAGAGTCGAAAAGCCCGCAGGCGTAGGGGATTCCGTGTTTTCAGGGGGTGAACTCAACGGGGTGGAGCAGATCCGGAATGTGGCGTACCACTGCATAGTCAAGAGATCGTTATGTGATCAGTATCATATTTTTGCCATGTTTGCTCCTGCCGCGCGGCCAGGTCATGGGTGGCGGCACTGGTAGCGTGGGGCCGAACGACATCCTTTAACTACCTGTTCAGTGAGGCAGGGAAGGGGGTCACTACTTTGTGTGCCCAAAAGCGCACAGAAGGTGACGCGTGGACCGCGCATGCAGAAGGTCCGCCGAAACCCGCCGACCACGGCGATTCCAAAACCGTTCTCGAAGGACCCGAGATCCAACGGGCGCTCACCCGCATCGCCCATGAGGTCCTCGAACGAACCAAGGGCGGAGAAGACGTCACCCTACTGGGAATTCCCACTCGGGGCGTCCCGCTCGCCCGGCGACTCGCTCAGCGCATCGAGCGCGTAGAGGAGCGCACCGTCCCCTGGGGGTCGCTGGACATCACCATGTACCGCGACGACCTCCGACTGGCCCCCGCGCGGGCGCTCGGCCGCACCGACATCCCTGCCGAGGGAATCGACGGACGCCTCGTCGTCCTCGTCGACGACGTTCTCTTCTCCGGTCGCACCGTCCGCGCCGCCCTCGACGCCCTCAACGACCTGGGCCGCCCGCGCGCCGTCCAGCTCGCCACCCTCGTCGACCGCGGCCACCGCGAACTGCCGATCCGCGCGGACTACGTCGGCAAGAACCTGCCGACCTCCCTCCGCGAGAACGTCACGGTCCTCCTCGACGAGCTTGACGGCCGCGACGCTGTCATGCTCGGCCCCGCCAAACCCCGCCCCGGAGCGGAGGACGACCACTGATGCGACACCTGCTCTCCGCTGGGGACCTCAGCCGCGACGAGGCCACCCTCATCCTCGACACCGCCCGGGAACTCGCCCAGGCCGGGGCGCGCTCGGTCAAGAAGTTCCCGACCCTGCGCGGGCGCACCGTGGTCAACCTCTTCTACGAGGACTCCACCCGCACCCGCACCTCCTTCGAGCTCGCCGCCAAGCGCCTCTCCGCCGACGTCATCAACTTCTCGGCCAAGGGCTCCAGCGTCTCCAAGGGCGAGAGCCTCAAGGACACCGCGCTCACCCTCCAGGCGATGGGCGCCGACGGCGTCGTCATCCGCCACTCCGCGTCCGGCGCCGCCCACCGGCTCTCCGGCTGGGTCGACGGCTCGGTCCTCAACGCGGGTGACGGCACCCACGAGCACCCCACCCAGGCGCTGCTGGACGTCTACACCATGCGCGAGCGTATGGGCCGCCTCGACGGCCTGCGCGTCGCCATCGTCGGCGACGTCCGGCACAGCAGGGTCGCCCGCTCCAACGTGCTGCTCCTGCACACCCTGGGCGCCGAGACCACCCTGGTGGCCCCGCCCACGCTGATGCCGGTCTCCGTGCACACCTGGCCCTGCTCGGTCTCCTACGATCTCGACGAGACACTGGCCAAGAGCGACGTCGTGATGATGCTGCGCGTGCAGGCCGAGCGCATGCAGGGCGCCTACTTCCCGACCCCGCGCGAGTACAGCCGCCGCTACGGCCTGGACGGCGAGCGCTTCGCCAAGATGCACGACGAGGCCATCGCCATGCACCCCGGCCCGATGGTCCGCGGCATGGAGATCTCCGCCGAGGTCGCCGACTCCCCGCGGTGCACCGTCACCGAGCAGGTCGCCAACGGCCTGAGCATCCGCATGGCCGTGCTCTACCTCCTGCTCGGCGGTTCGGAATCCGCGATCGGCGCCAGGGACGCGGGCAACTGACGGAAATGGAAGAGAGAAGCGTGAACCACCTCATCCGCGGGGTCCGCATCCTGGGCGGAGAGCCGACGGACATCCTGCTGCGCGACGGCGCCGTCGCGGCCATCGGCGCCGGACTGGACGCCGAGGGCGTTACGGTCGTCGAGGCCCACGGCCTGATCGCCCTGCCCGGCCTGGTCGACCTCCACACCCACCTGCGCGAGCCCGGCCGCGAGGACGCCGAGACGGTGGCCAGCGGCTCCCGGTCCGCCGCCATGGGCGGCTACACCGCCGTGCACGCCATGGCCAACACCGACCCGGTCGCCGACACCGCCGGCGTCGTCGAGCAGGTCTGGCGGCTCGGCCGTGAGGCCGGGTACTGCGACGTCCAGCCCGTCGGCGCCGTCACCCACGGCCTGGGCGGGGAGCGCCTGGCCGAGCTGGGTGCCATGGCCGACTCACCGGCACAGGTGCGGGTGTTCTCCGACGACGGACTGTGCGTCGCCGACCCCCTGCTGATGCGGCGTGCCCTGGAGTACGTCAAGGCCTTCGACGGCGTCGTCGCCCAGCACGCCCAGGAGCCGCGGCTGACCGAGGGCGCCCAGATGAACGAGGGCGTCGTCTCCGACCGGCTCGGCCTGGCCGGGTGGCCGGCGGTGGCCGAGGAGGCCATCATCGCCCGTGACTGCCTGCTCGCCCAGCACGTCGGCTCGCGGCTGCACGTCTGCCACGTCTCCACCAGGGGCTCGGTGCGGATCATCCGCGAGGCCAAGGCGCGCGGCTGCGACGTCACCGCCGAGGTCACCCCGCACCACCTGCTGCTCACCGACGAGCGCGCCGAGAGCTACGATCCCATCTACAAGGTCAACCCGCCCCTGCGCACCGCCGAGGACGTGCATGCTCTGCGCGCCGCCCTCGCCGACGGCACGATCGACTGCGTCGCCACCGACCACGCGCCGCACCCGGTCGAGGCCAAGGAGACCGAATGGGCCAACGCCGCGATGGGCATGGTGGGCCTGGAGACCGCCCTGTCGGTCGTCCAGCACGCCATGGTCGACACCGGCCTGCTCGACTGGGCCGGCGTCGCCGAGCGCATGTCGGCCACCCCGGCCCGCATCAGCCGGATCGGCGGCCAGGGCCGCCCGATCGCGGTCGGTGAACCGGCCAACATCACGCTCTACGACCCGGCCGGCGAGCGCCAGGTCACCGGCGCCGCCATGGTCTCCAAGAGCGGCAACACCCCCTACCGGGGGATGACCCTGCCCGGGAATGTGGCCGCGACGTTCCTCCGCGGCGTTCCGACGGTCCTCGATGGGAAGATTCAGTGACTGCACAGACGACCACCACCGACGTGCCCGCGATCCTGGTGCTCGAAGACGGCCGGGTGTTCCACGGCCGCTCGTTCGGCGCCCAAGGCGAGACGTTCGGCGAGATCGTGTTCAACACCGGCATGACCGGCTACCAGGAGACGCTCACCGACCCCTCCTACCACCGCCAGATCGTGGCCATGACCGCCCCGCACATCGGCAACACCGGGGTCAACGACGATGACCCCGAGTCCGGCCGGATCTGGGTCGCCGGGTATGTCGTGCGCGAACCCGCCCGCATCCCCTCCAACTGGCGCGCCCAGCGCACCCTGGACGAGGAGCTGCGCCGCCAGGGCGTCGTCGGCATCGCCATGCCCGGCACCCGCGCGCTCACCCGGCACCTGCGCGACCGCGGCGCCATGCGCGCGGCCATCAGCACCACCGAGACCGACCCCGCGGCGCTGCTGGAGCGGGTGACCGCCAGCCCGCGCATGGCCGGGGCCGACCTCATGGGCGAGGTCACCACCACCGAGCCCTACACCGTCGCCCCGCCGCAGGGCGTGCCCACCCGCTACCGGGTCGCCGCCGTGGACCTCGGCATCAAGGCCATGACCCCGCAGCGGCTGGCCGAACGCGGCTGCGAGGTCACGGTGCTGCCCGCCACCGCCACCGCCGAGGAGATCCTCGCGTTGGACACCGACGGCGTCTTCTTCTCCAACGGCCCTGGCGACCCCGCGACCGCCGACGGCCCCGTCGCCGCCATGCGCGGCGTGCTGGACGCCGGGAAGCCGCTGTTCGGCATCTGCTTCGGCAACCAGATCCTGGGCCGCGCCCTGGGGCTGGGCACCTACAAGCTGCGGTTCGGCCACCGCGGCGTCAACCAGCCCGTGCGCGACGTCCACAGCGGCCGGGTGTACATCACCAGCCAGAACCACGGGTTCGCCGTCGACGCGCCCACCGGCGGGCCGTTCGACACCCCCTACGGCCGTGCCGAGGTCAGCTACTTCGGTCTCAACGACAACGTGGTGGAGGGGCTGCGGCTCCTGGACCGACCCGCGTTCAGCGTCCAGTACCACCCCGAAGCCGCCGCGGGCCCGCACGACGCCGCCGAACTGTTCGACGCGTTCTGCGACCTGATGGCCGCCGATTCCGCCCAGCCAGCCCAGCCCGCCCAGTCCTAGAGGAAACCATGCCGCGCCGTAGTGATCTGTCATCCGTTCTCGTGATCGGCTCCGGGCCGATCGTGATCGGGCAGGCCGCCGAGTTCGACTACTCCGGTACCCAGGCCTGCCGCGTGCTCAAGGCCGAAGGCCTGCGCGTCATCCTGGTCAACTCCAACCCGGCCACGATCATGACCGACCCGGAGATCGCCGACGCCACCTACGTCGAGCCGATCACCCCGGAGATGATCGAGAAGATCATCGCCAAGGAGAACCCCGACGCCCTGCTGCCCACCCTGGGCGGGCAGACCGCGCTCAACGCCGCCGTCGCCCTGCATGAGGCGGGCGTGCTCGCCAAGTACAACGTCGAGCTGATCGGTGCCAACATCGAGGCCATCCGCTCGGGGGAGGATCGCGAGACCTTCAAGGGGATCGTCGGGCGCATCGGCGGCGAGTCCGCCCGCTCCCGTATCTGCCACACCCTGCAGGAGTGCCTGGACGCCGCCGAGGAGCTCAACTACCCGGTCGTCGTCCGGCCCTCGTTCACCATGGGCGGCGCCGGCTCCGGCTTCGCCCACGACGAGGCCGACCTGCGCCGCATCGCCGGCCAGGGGCTCAACCTGTCGCCGACCAGCGAGGTGCTCCTGGAGGAGTCCATCCTCGGCTGGAAGGAGTACGAGCTGGAGCTGATGCGCGACGCCAACGACAACGTGGTCGTCGTCTGCTCCATCGAGAACCTCGACCCGATGGGCGTGCACACCGGTGACTCCATCACCGTCGCCCCGGCCATGACCCTGACCGACCGCGAGTACCAGCACATGCGCGACATCGGTATCGCGGTCATCCGCGAGGTCGGTGTCGACACCGGCGGCTGCAACATCCAGTTCGCGATCCACCCGGAGACCGGCCGGATGATCGTCATCGAGATGAACCCGCGCGTCTCCCGGTCCTCCGCGCTGGCCTCCAAGGCCACCGGCTTCCCGATCGCCAAGATCGCCGCGAAGCTGGCTGTCGGCTACACGCTCGACGAGATCCCCAACGACATCACCCGCGAGACCCCCGCCAGCTTCGAGCCGGCCCTCGACTACGTCGTCGTCAAGGTGCCGCGGTTCGCCTTCGAGAAGTTCCCCGGCGCCGACACGTCGCTGACCACCACCATGAAGTCGGTGGGCGAGGCCATGGCCATCGGCCGGTCCTTCCCCGAGGCGCTGCAGAAGGCCATGCGCTCGGTGGAGAAGAAGGGCGTCGGACTCACCTGGGCCGGAGACCCCGGCGTGGGGGAGGTCCGCGGCAAGGAGGCCCTGCTGAAGGCCGCCGCCGTCCCCGGGGAGCAGCGGCTGCGCCTGGTACAGCAGGCGCTGCGGGCCGGAGCGAGCGTCGCCGAGGTGCACGCCGCCACCCGGATCGACCCGTGGTTCGTCGACCAGCTCATGCTGCTGGAGGAGACCGCCCGCACCATCGCCGCGGCGCCCAAGCTCGACGCGGAGCTGCTGCGCACGGCCAAGCGGCTCGGTTTCTCCGACACCCAGATCGGCGAGATCACCGGCAAGTCCGAGGTGGTCGTCCGGGAGCTCCGCTACGCCATGGGCGTCCACCCCGTCTACCTGACCGTGGACACCTGCGCGGCCGAGTTCGCCGCCCAGACGCCCTACATGTACTCCAGCTACGACGAGGAGACCGAGGTCCCCGAGGGCACCAAGCCCAAGGTGATCATCCTGGGCTCCGGGCCCAACCGGATCGGCCAGGGCGTCGAGTTCGACTACAGCTGCGTGCACGCCTCCTTCGCGCTGTCGGCAGCCGGCTACGAGACCGTCATGGTCAACTGCAACCCCGAAACCGTCTCCACCGACTACGACACCAGCGACCGGCTCTACTTCGAGCCGCTCACCCTGGAGGACGTGCTGGAGGTGGTCCGCGCCGAGCAGCTCGCCGGCCCGGTCGCCGGGGTCATCGTGCAGCTGGGCGGACAGACCCCCCTCGGGCTCGCCCGCGACCTCAAGGCGGCCGGGGTGCCCATCGTCGGCACCAGCCCCGAGGCCATCGACCTGGCCGAGGACCGCGGCGAGTTCGGCAAGGTGCTGACCGACGCCGGGCTGCCCGCGCCCAAGCACGGCACCGCCACCTCGTTCGAGCAGGCGCGCGAGGTCGCCGCCGAGATCGGCTACCCGGTCATGGTGCGCCCCTCCTACGTGCTGGGCGGGCGCGGCATGGAGATCGTCTACAGCGAGGACATGCTGCGCGACTACATCCAGCGCAACGCCGAGGTCAGCCCGGAGTACCCGGTGCTGATCGACCGCTTCCTCGACGACGCCATCGAGATCGACGTGGACGCGATCTACGACGGCACCGATCTCTTCCTCGGCGGCGTCATGGAGCACATCGAGGAGGCCGGAATCCACTCCGGCGACTCGGCGTGCGCGCTGCCCGCCGTGACACTGGGCAATGAGGACTACGAGCGGATCCGCTACTCCACCGAGGCGATCGCCCGGGGTACCGGCGTGCGCGGTCTGATCAACATCCAGTTCGCGCTCGCCTCGGGCGTCCTCTACGTGCTGGAGGCCAACCCGCGCGCCTCGCGCACGGTGCCGTTCGTCTCGAAGGCGACCGCTGTGCCGCTGGCCAAGGCCGCCTCCCGGGTGATGCTGGGCGCCACCATCGCCGAGCTGCGGGCCGAGGGGCTGCTGCCGGCGGAGGGCGACGGCGGCACCCTGCCGATGGACGCGCCGGTCTCGGTCAAGGAGGCGGTGCTGCCCTTCAACCGCTTCATCGACAAGAAGGGCGAGGGCGTCGACACCGTCCTCGGCCCGGAGATGCGCTCCACGGGCGAGGTCATGGGCCTGGACGAGGCCTTCGGCGCCGCCTATGCCAAGTCGTCCCAGGCCGCTTTCGGGTCGCTGCCGACAACGGGTTCGGTGTTCGTTTCGGTCGCCAACCGGGACAAGCGCTCGATGATCTTCCCGGTGAAGCGGCTGGCCGATCTCGGCTTCGAGATCCTGGCCACCGAGGGCACGGCGTGGGTGCTACGGCGCAACGGGGTCCAGGCCCGCGTGGTTCGGAAACACAGCGAAGGCCCCGGAGCCAACAACGAACCCACTATCGTGCAACTCATCCACGATGGAGACGTGGACCTCATCGTCAACACGCCGTTCGGCGGGGCGGGCCAGTCCGGGCCGCGTCTCGACGGCTACGAGATCCGCACCGCCGCGGTCCTGCGCGGCGTGCCGAGCGTGACGACGGTGCAGGGGCTGGCCGCGGCCGTGCAGGGGATCGAGGCCCTGGTACGCGGTGACATCGGCGTGCGCTCCCTCCAGGAGCACGCCGCGTCCCTGCGCGGGTCCACCGACTGAGCACGTAGGGAGCGAGGGGCGCGCCGGTGACCGGACGTGAGGAGATCGCTGCGAGCGGGGGAGCACCCCCGTCCCGTGGACGACGGGCTGGGACACCGGCGCCCTTCGGCCGTGTTTCCCGCACCATTCCGGGTGCGCGTCCACCAGTGCGACGCTCGCTGATCCGGAACCGTGCGGGGAACACTCCCTCGCCCCCGCCGCCAGTACAGCGGGGCGGCCGCGCCGGCGGGAGGTCCCGATGAGTGAGCAGGGACCGGTCCAGATCCGCTGCCCGGTGCTGACCGTGCGGCGGGTGGACGCCTACTACGCGATCACCGTGGTGGCACCGGGCATCGCCGAGCGGTTCCGCGCCGGACAGTTCGTGTCGGTGGCGGTCGGCGGGGAGCAGTCCAGCGCGCTGCTGCGCCGTCCGTTCGCCATCCACGACGTCAAGCCCGACTACGGCGGCACCGTGGAGTTCCTGTTCTCGGTGCGCGGCCAGGGTACGGCGTGGCTGTCCGAGCGGCGCTCGCGCGACCTGCTCGACATCGTCGGGCCGCTGGGACGCCCCTTCCCGCTTCCCCGCGACCCGGTCAACTGCGTGCTGGCCGGGGGCGGCTCCGGCGCGGCCCCGCTCTTCCCGCTGGCGCTCTCCCTGCGCCGCCGAGGGTGCCGGGTCGACTTCGTCCTCGGCGCGGCCTCGGCCGACCGGGTGTTCAGTGCCATCACCGCCCGCCGGGTCGCCGAGACCGCGACCTTCACCACCGACGACGGCTCCTTCGGTGTGCACGGCACGGTCACCGACGCCCTCGGGCGGGTGATCGAGGACGCGCGGTCCGACGTGGTCTACTCCTGCGGGCCGATGCCGATGCTGCGCGAGGTCACCGCTGTGGCCTCGGCGCACGGCATCCCGGTGCAGGTCGCGGTGGAGGAGACGATGGCCTGCGGGACCGGGCTGTGCATGACCTGCGTGATCCCGGTCGTGGGCGAGGACGGCATCACCCGGATGGTGCGCACCTGCATGGACGGGCCGGTGTTCCGCGGCGAGCGCGTGCGCTTCGACGACGTGGGCACGATCCCGTTCGACGCCCTGGGCGCGCCGGGCTGGAAGGCGCACCACGACAGCGACGTCACCGATCGGGAAGCCGGGTGAGGGGCCGCGGCTCCGGCGGCCGACGCCCCGCGTGCCCCGACCGCCGTGTGCCGGCTGGTCGCGGCACCCCCGCACCCGTACCCCACCGGACAGGAAAGGCGCCCCGGGGATGAGCCCTGATCTGCGGACTCGGCTGAGCAACGTGGAACTGGAGAACCCCGTCATGACGGCGGCCGGCTGCGCGGGCAGCGGGCGGGAGCTGGCCCAGTACTTCGACATCGCGCGGATCGGCGCGGTGACGACGAAGTCGGTCATGCTGGAGCCGCGCGCGGGCCGCCCCGCCCCGCGCGTCGCCGAGACGCCCAGCGGCATGCTGAGCGCCACCGGGCTGCAGGGACCCGGTGTCGACGTGCTACTCCAGCGCGACCTGCCGTGGCTGATCTCCCGGGGCGGGCGGGCCGTGGTCTCCGTCGCCGGGGGCAGCGCCGGTGAGTACGGTGAGCTGGCGCGGCGGATCTCCGACGCGCCGGGGGTCGACGTGATCGAGGTTAACCTCTCGTGCCCGAACCCGGCGGGGCAGGGGCGGCATTTCGCCGACGACCCCGAGGAGGCGGCGCGGGTGGTGAACGCGGTCCG
Organism: Nocardiopsis rhodophaea; assembly: GCF_039530945.1. Taxonomy (NCBI): domain Bacteria; kingdom Bacillati; phylum Actinomycetota; class Actinomycetes; order Streptosporangiales; family Nocardiopsidaceae; genus Nocardiopsis; species Nocardiopsis rhodophaea. Next base: position 140,746 of record NZ_BAAAPC010000003.1, on the reverse strand, counting down.
CTCGCACACGCGCTCCGACGTCCCGGTCTTCGCCAAGCTCGCGCCGGACGTGCCCGACCTGGTCGGGCTGGCGACGGCGTGCGTCGAGGCGCGGGGCGACGGCCTGTCGATGGTCAACTCGGTGCGCGGGATGACCATCGACCCGGGGACGCTGCGCCCGGCGGTCGCCGGGGGGATGGGCGGACTGTCAGGGCCGGCCATCCGCCCGATCGCCGTGGGCTGCGTCTACGAAGTGCACGCCGCTCTGCCGCACGTGCCGATCATCGGCATGGGCGGGGTGCGCACCGGGGCCGACGTGCTGGAATTCCTGGCGGCTGGGGCCTCGGCGGTCGCAGTGGGGACGATGAACTTCGCCGACCCCTCGGCGTGTGTGCGCATCCTGCGTGAACTGGAGGAGACGCTGGACGACCGGGGGGTGAAGCGGGTCGCCGACCTCATCGGGACCGCGCACCGACCGATGGGGGCCGCACTGGGAAACACATCCGCGGCGCTCTGAAACGGTCCCTGCGGCGCCACAGGACCGAACCAGGCTCGGGAGGGTCATCCGACCAGGTTCGCGCGGCTGGCGCCGTCTGGGCGCCGTACAAGCATCATCGCTGCCACACGCATGAACCGGGCGAACCGGGGAATCGCAGGTGGCAGTGTGTCAGTGACAGTGTTTGTGTTTGTGTCTTGTAGCCGTATCCGTGTCTGTCCATCCGTAGGCGGACGCGCCGCTCCCGGCGGTGCTCCGCGCACACAACCCCTGCATCAGCATTCGCTCGCACTGCGACACGTAAGGAGAACGATCGTGGCCGCGCCAATCGCCGTCGCTATCGACGCACCCGAGATCGAGACAGCAGCCCGATGGGCGTCGGCCGTGGCGCCGCACGTCAGCACGGTCAAGGTGGGGCTGGAGCTGTACCTGCGCTACGGCCCCGAGGTGATCACCACCGTTCGCGGGGCCAACAAGGTTGAGGTCTTCCTCGACCTGAAGCTCCACGACATCCCGGCCACCGTGGCCGGGGCGGCGCGCAACATCGCCCGCTTCAAGCCGTCGATCCTGACGGTGCACGCGGCCGGTGGCCGGGACATGGTCAAGGCGGCGGTGGAGGCGGCTCCGCAGACCCAGATCGCGGCGGTGACGGTTCTCACGTCGCTGGACGAGAAGGCGCTGGACGAGATCGGGATGCGCGGCCCGGCGTCGGAGACCGCCCGGCGGCTCGCGGTGCTGGCCGTGGAGTCGGGGGCGCGGGCGCTGGTCTGCTCGCCGTGGGAGGTCGCCTCCCTGCGCGCGGAGGTGGGCCCCGACATCACGCTGATCACACCGGGGGTGCGCCCGGCGGGGGCGGAGAGAGGCGACCAGGCCCGGGTGGCGACGCCGGAGGAGGCGGTCGAGGCCGGAGCCGACCTGCTCGTCATCGGTCGCCCCATCACCCGCGCGGCCGACCCCGGCGCCGCTGCGGCGTCGATCGCGGCGGCGCTGCGCCGCGCGCAGGCGACCCCATCGTCGTGAGGACCCCCTCCGGGTGTCCGGGCCGGCTCGGGTGATCGGGAACTCGGTCCCGGATGTGGCCGGATCCGGTCACGGCGGGCGACAAAACCGGCATGTCCGAAATGGAGCCCGGGGAGGAGGCTTGTGACCTGCGGCACTCGCTTTCACCGGCTGGGAAACCGAAACGGTTATCTCTCGCGAGGGGGCGAAAAGCGGCAAGTTTCGCACCTGTGTGCAGTCGGTCGGCTACAGAAAGTAGTTAGTTTGAGGAAAAGCCGCTTGAAAGGCCACTTTGCGTTGCCGAACAGGGTCGGAACCTACTAACTTGCGCAGGCGTCCGCCCTCTACAAACGAGAGAAAACCGAGGTGACCCGGCGTGGCCCTTCCTCCCCTCACACCCGAACAGCGCGCCGCGGCTCTGGAGAAAGCCGCAAAGGCCAGAAAAGAGCGCGCGGAAGTCAAGAGCAAGCTGAAGCACGGCGGCATCAGCCTCTCCGAGGTTCTCGCCGACGGACAGACCGATGACGTCATCGGCAAGATGAAGGTCTCTGCTCTGCTTGAGTCGCTCCCCGGCGTCGGCAAGGTCCGCGCCAAGCAGATCATGGAGCGACTGAACATCGCCGAGTCCCGCCGCGTCCGGGGGCTGGGCGCTAACCAGCGCTCGTCCCTGGAGAAGGAATTCGGCGAAAAGACCGAGTAGCGATCGGCGTCTGTGCGGTTCCCCACTGTCGGTGGGAATCGCGCGGAGGTCCGGTGACCGAACGCGAGTCCGGGCGCTGGACCTGACGCTGTAGCCGGTCGACCGCCGACGGCGGCCGACACAACGTGTAGCGGACGCCCTGTGCCGCGGTGCGGTGCCGACGGAGGAGCCCTGGTGGATCCGGGGCAACTCCGTCAGCCGCGCCGCGGCACAGTGGTATAAAAGACCAATCATCCACAGTCCGCGCACCGGACCGCCGCCTCGCGTCGACCCCGCGTCGACCCCGGCCGGCGGCACAGCACGTCGCGGACGCATCCGCACGCTGTCGCACCGTGCGGCGCCCGCCCGGCCCGTCACGCGCCAGCGACCCGCGACATCGAGAGTTTGATCTTCACGTGCCTACGGAATCCGCCACCGGCGCCGACCAGAGCGTGTCGGCGAAACGTCTCACCGTCCTGTCCGGTCCCTCCGGAGTGGGCAAGAGCACGATCGTGCGGGAGATCCGGGAACGCCACCCCGAGGTGTGGCTGTCGGTGTCGGTGACCACGCGTCCGCCGCGTCCGGGGGAGACCGACGGGGTGGAGTACCACTTCGTCAGCGACGCCGAGTTCGACCGGATGGTCGCCGAGGGCGGACTGCTGGAGTGGGCCGAGTTCGCGGGCAACCGCTACGGCACCCCGCGCCGCCCGGTCGAGGAGCGTCTGCGCGCCGGAGTGCCGGTGCTGCTGGAGATCGACCTGCAGGGCGCCCGCCAGGTGCGGAGGAACATGCCCGGGGCGTTCCACGTCTTCCTGGCCCCGCCGTCCTGGGAGGAGCTGGTACGCCGCCTGACCGGGCGGGGGACCGAGTCCGCGGAGGTGGTCCAGCGTCGGCTGGAGACCGCCCGCGAGGAGCTCGCCGCGGAGAAGGAGTTCGACCGCAGCCTCACCAACACGTCCGTCGAGGATGTGCGGGATGAACTGCTAGCGTTGATCCTTGCGCCGCAGATGTGATAACCGACGCGCCCGCGTCGGCTAGTCTGCATAACGAATACCAAAACCCGCAGGTCCCGTTATGGGGCCGCCGACTGTCCAGAGGGGACCCACGTGGCTGGCACCGAGGCCGTCGCCGAAGGCATCACCAACCCGCCCATCGACGAGCTCCTGGAGTGCGTCGACAGCAAGTACAGCCTGGTCACCATGGCGTCCAAGCGCGCCCGGCAGATCAACGCCTACTACGCCCAGCTGGGCGAGGGCCTGCTGGAGTACGTCGGCCCGCTGGTCGAGACCCAGGTCCAGGAGAAGGCCCTGTCCATCGCGCTGCGCGAGGTCAGGTCCGGGCTGCTCACCGCTGAGCCCTACGAGGGTTCCTGAGGGGCGGCCCGCCACCGCGCGGGCCCGCCTGGCTAGAGTCCTGCCGTGACTACCGAAAACCCACCCGAGGTCGTCCTGGGAGTCGGCGCCGGAATCGCCGCCTACAAGGTGTGCGAGCTGCTGCGCCTCTTCACCGAGTCCGGGCACAGTGTCCAGGTCGTCCCGACCGCTGACGCGCTGCGGTTCGTCGGTGAGCCCACCTGGGCCGCGCTGTCCGGCCGCCCGGTGGCCACCGGCGTCTGGGACGCGGTACACGAGGTACCGCACGTCCGCATCGGGCAGCGCGCCGGCCTGGTGTTCGTCGCTCCGGCCACCGCCGACCTGCTGGCCAAGGCCGCCCACGGCCTCGCCGACGACCTCCTGACCAACACGCTGCTCACCGCGCGATGTCCGGTGGTCTTCGCCCCGGCGATGCACACCGAGATGTGGGAGCACCCGGCAACCCAGGCCAACGTCGCGACGCTTCGCGCGCGCGGCGCCATTGTGCTCGATCCCGCCGTGGGGCGGCTCACCGGTGCCGACACCGGGCGGGGGCGCCTGCCGGACCCCGCCGACCTGTTCGCCGCCGGGCGGCGCGTTTTGGCGCGCGGCGGGCTCGAACCCGACCTTGCCGGGCGGCGCGTCCTCATCACGGCCGGCGGCACGCGCGAGGACATCGACCCCGTCCGCTACCTCGGCAACCGCTCGTCGGGCCGCCAGGGGTACGCCCTGGCGGCCACCGCGATCGCCCGGGGCGCCGACGTGACACTTCTCTCGGCCAACGTCACCCTGCCCGAGCCGCCGGGCGCGGACGTGCGCCGGGTCCGCTCCGCCGTCGAGCTGCAGGAGGCCGTGCGGGCCGAGAGCGACAAGGCCGATGTCGTGGTGATGGCCGCCGCCGTCGCCGACTTCCGCCCCGCGCAGCGCGCCCCCGGCAAAATCAAGAAGCAGGTCGGAACCGATCCCGCACCGATCGAACTGGTGGAGAACCCCGACATCCTCGCCGGGCTCACCCGCGAGCGCGCCCACGTCGGGCAGCTCATCGTCGGCTTCGCCGCCGAAACCGACCGCGTGCTGGAGCATGGGCGGCAGAAGCTCGCCCGCAAGGGCTGCGACCTCCTCGTCGTCAACCAGGTGGGCGGCGGCAAAGCGTTCGGGACCGAGGACAACCAGGCCGTCGTGTTGGGGGCGGACGGCTCGGCCACCGAGATCCCCCAGGGCCCCAAGGAGGCCCTGGCCGACCGTGTCTGGGATCTCGTCGCCGACCGCCTGACCCCGACGCTCCGTGGAGATACCCAGCGGTAGTGTTGCGTGGGCAGCAACCTCGTTTCGCTGTGCGGCACGGAAAATCCCAGATCAAACCCGGTATGCCTGTAAGTCTGGATTTTCCGGTGCCCTGTGCGTCACACTGCGGTCAGAGACGTTGGAGGTGGCGTTCCGCAAGCGTGCCTCGGCATGCGGCCGTCCTTTTGGGGCGGCCGACGCGGATCGCCCACATCCCGCGCTCACACCACGGTGGTGGAAGCCCCACTACAGTGAAGCCAATAAACCAAGTGATTCGGTCGGTTATCACCGGGGACCCCCACCGCCTCGGCGAGTGCCGTGCCGATCCGACAACTGTCAGCCAGCAGCCGCTGCAAGGAGTCACGTAACGTGTCCCGTCGTCTTTTCACCTCCGAGTCGGTCACCGAAGGCCACCCCGACAAGATGGCCGATCAGATCAGTGACGCGATCCTCGACGCGATGCTCGTCGACGACCCCAGGAGCCGGGTCGCGGTCGAGACGCTGATCACCACCGGACAGGTGCACATCGCCGGTGAGGTCACCACCAAGACCTACGTCGACATCCCCGAGATCGTCCGCAAGAAGATCCTCGACATCGGCTACGACTCCTCCGCGAAAGGCTTCGACGGGGCCTCCTGCGGCGTCAGCGTGTCCATCGACGCGCAGTCGCCGGACATCGCGCAGGGCGTCGACACCGCCTACGAGGCGCGCGTGGAGAACGAGGACGACGAGCTCGACCGCCAGGGCGCGGGCGACCAGGGTCTGATGTTCGGCTACGCCAACCGTGAGACCCCCGAGCTCATGCCGCTGCCGATCAAACTGGCGCACGCGCTCTCCCAGCGCCTCTCGGCGGTCCGCCACGACGGCACCGTCCCCTACCTCCGTCCCGACGGCAAGACGCAGGTCACGGTCGAGTACGACGGCCAGACCCCCGTCCGCCTGGACACCGTCGTCGTCTCCAGCCAGCACGCCCCCGACATCGACCTGGGCGAGCTGCTCACGCCCGATATCAAGGAGCACGTCATCGCGCCGGTCGTCGCTGACTACGGTTTGGAGGCCGATGACTACCGCCTGCTGGTCAACCCGACCGGCCGCTTCGAGATCGGCGGTCCGATGGGCGACGCCGGCCTGACCGGCCGCAAGATCATCGTCGACACCTACGGCGGCTACGCCCGCCACGGCGGCGGCGCCTTCTCCGGCAAGGACCCCTCCAAGGTCGACCGCTCGGCCGCCTACGCCACCCGCTGGGTCGCCAAGAACATCGTCGCCGCCGGCCTCGCCGACCGCGCCGAGGTCCAGGTGGCCTACGCGATCGGCAAGGCCCACCCGGTCGGCGTGTTCATCGAGACCTTCGGCACCGAGCAGGTCGCCCCGGACGTCATCGAAAAGGCCGTCCAGGAGGTCTTCGACCTCCGCCCGGCCGCCATCGTCCGCGACCTCAACCTGCTCCGCCCGATCTACTCCAACACCGCGGCCTACGGCCACTTCGGCCGGGAGATCCCCGAGTTCACGTGGGAGCAGCCCACCCGCGCCGAGGCCCTCAAGTCCGCCGTGGGCGCCTAGAAGCCGCTCGATCGTCGGCGCAACGCCACACGACTGAGGCCCGCCTCCCGACCGAGGGAGGCGGGCCTCAGTCATTTCCGGACGCACCCTAATCCGGGGACAAAAGTCCAGGTAGACGTATTCTTATTAATTCTTCGGAATCGATCCATCACCGTCGGTACTGTCCCGGCATGCCCTCATTCGAGCACGAACTGTTAGTCCGCCTGTTCCACGACCGCCCCGAGCTCGCCCCCGAACTCCTGCGCGACGTCTTCAACGTCGAGCTCCCCGAATACACCGAGGCGATCCTGGGCTGCCCGGACCTACCCCAGCTCACGCCCGTCTCCTACCGGGCCGACGGTGTCGTCCAGCTGACCGATGGCCGCGAGCCCGCCGCCGTCCAGCTGAGAGACAGCCGCACGAGACTGGCCGTCGTCGTCGAAATCCAACTCAGAGAGGACCGCGACAAGCGTTCACCTGGCCGGTGCACGTCTGCACCCTCCGAGCCCAACTCCGCCGCCCGGTCAAGCTGCTGGTGCTGTGCCCGGACGAAAGAACAGCGGCGTGGGCCTGCACCCCGATCGAGATCGAGGACGACCCGAACGGCATGGTCCTCCGCCCCTGGGCGCTAGGGCCGAACCACATCCCGGTGGTCGAAGACTGGGAGCAGGCGCGCTCGTCCCCGGAACTGGCCGTACTGTCGGCGTCGGCGCACGGCGATAACGAGGCGGTGCTCAAGGCTGTCCAGTACGCACTGGACACCGTCCCCGAAGACCGATCCCTTATCTACAATGACTACATCGTGTCCAAGCTCAGCTCAGCGGCACAGAAGACGTGGGAGGCCCTGATGGCGACCGGTACCTACGAGTGGCAGACGGACTTCGCCCGCAAGCACATCGCTGAGGGCGAGGCCGAGGCGATCATCCTTTTCCTCGAAGCCCGCGGACTCAAGGTCGAGGCCGAGCAGCAGAAGCGCATCCGGGAATGCACCGATCTCGACCTGCTCAGTGAGTGGGTTCGGCGAGCGGCCACGGTCCGCGAGGTCGAGGAGCTCTTCGCCTGAGTCGTCGCGGTTCCGGCATCCCCTGAACGTCATCGCACCTGAGGCCCGCCTCCCCACAGAGGAGGCGGGCCTCAGCCGTTCCGATACGCCGGCGAGGCCTGGACGGATCAGACCGATACAAGCACCCCACCGGCCCGTTCCCCTAGCGATGGGACGGCCCACGTGGGTGACGCTGCGGGGGTGATGGCTCGGGCAACGACTCCGCTAACTCCGCGATGAGAGCCAGATGAAGGTCGAGGAGGTAGGGAACTATCTCCATCGCCGCTCCGGGTCGGTCAGCCGATGCGAGAGCGGACCCTATCCGGTGCGCCGATCCGAAGTGGCCGAGCCCCGCCGCTCGCTGCTCGATGCAAAGGAGCGCCCCCGTGACCGGGGGCGCCCGACCTGTTCGGCATGAACCCTTTTCCGGCGGCTCAGATGCGCACCGTGGTGCTGCGGACGATCTCGAAGACCGGGTGCGACGCCGCCTCGTCGACGAAGCGGTCGAGGGGGGAGTCGGGCGCCGCCGTGAAGTAGGGGCCGACGACGGCGGCGCGGGGGTGGTTCACGTACTCCCGGAGCACCGGAGCCGCACGCTCCGGGTCGACTTCGACGACGCTGATCAGTTCGATCCAGCCGCCGTGCCGCAGGGTGGCGTACCGGTCCTTGCGGATGTTGCGCACCCAGTCCACCTCGCCGTACGGAGCGACGAGGAACCGGCCCTGCTCGTTCTCCACCAGACTCACCGGCGTCGTCCGCAGGAAACCGGACTTGCGGCCGCGCGTCGTGAGCAGCTGCGTGTCCGGCGGGCTGACCCCGTACTTGATGAAGCCTCCGATGACGGCGTTGGCGGTGCGTCGCAGCTTCGTCATCCGGAAGTGACTCGTGTCGTTCCCCATCGACATCTCCCTAATTCGGCTCCCCACTATTGTGCTGGGTACGCCGAGTGCAGCGAGCCCCCGCCCGTCAGCGAAACGCCGAGATGCCGGTCACCGCCTGTCCCAGGCTGAGCGCGTGGATCTCTTCGGTGCCCTCGTAGGTGGCGACCGTCTCCAGGTTCAGCATGTGGCGCAGCACCGGGTACTCCAGGGTGATGCCGTTGGCACCGTGGATCGAGCGCGCCGTGCTCGCGACGCGCTGGGCGGCCGCCACGCAGGCGAACTTCCCGAAACTCACGTGGTTGCGGTGGCACTGGCCCCGGTCCTTCAGCCGCCCGATCTGCATCGCGGTGAGCCCGGCCTGGTTGACGTCGACGAGCATGTCGGCGAGCTTGCGCTGGGTGAGCTGAAAGCCGGCGATGGGGTGGCCGAACTGTTCGCGGGTCGTCGCGTACTCCAGCGCGGCCTCGTAGCAGGCGCGCGCCGCACCGGCGGCCCCCCACACGATGCCGTAGCGCGCCTCATTCAGGCAGGACAAGGGCGACCCGAGCCCCGTCGAACCCGGCAGCAGCGCGTCGCCTGGCAGCCGTACACCGTCCAGGACCAGCTCCGAGGTGATCGAGGCGCGCAGGGACAGCTTCTTGTGAACGAGGTTGGCGCTGAAGCCGGGCGTGTCCGTGGGCACGGCGAAGCCGCGAATGCCCTCGTCGGTCGCCGCCCACACGATCGCGAGGTCGGCGATCGAGCCGTTCGTGATCCACATCTTGGTGCCGTCCAGCACCCAGTCCGACCCGTCGCGGCGGGCCCGCGTGCGCATCGAGCCCGGGTCGCTCCCGGAGTCGGGCTCGGTCAGCCCGAAACAGCCGATCACCTCGCCCGCCGCCATGCGCGGCAGCCAGTGGTTCTTCTGCTCCTCCGAGCCGAATTTGCGGATCGCGGTCATGGCCAGCGACCCCTGTACCGACACGAAGCTGCGCAGCCCCGAGTCGACCGCCTCCAGCTCGCGGCAGGCCAGCCCGTACTCCACGGCGCTCGCCCCCGCACACCCGTAGCCCTCCAGGTGCATCCCGAACACGCCGAGGTCGCCGAACGCCTTGGCCAGCGAACGGGGGTCGGGGATGGTCCCGGCCTCGAACCAGTCGGCCACGTGCGGGCGCAGCTCGCGGGCCGCGAAGTCGCGGACGGTGTCGCGGATGTCGCGCTCCTCGTCGGACAGCGATCCGTCCACGGCCAGGAAGTCGTGCGGGTCGGGCGGTGCGGCCTTGTGCTGGTCGCTCATCGGGGACGTCCTTTCCGAACCTCGGTGGTGATGATGTGGTCGCCGCGGCGCTAACGGTGTGAGCGCGGTCCTCTGCTCCCGTGCTCCGTTCCCGCGGTCACTGGCCCCGATGCGTGCCGGTGCCGCTGTCGGCCGCGGTGTTCTGGTGTACCGCGCCGCGTTCGATCATGGCGTCGACCCGATCCTCGGGCACCCCCAGCTCTTGCAGGACCTCGGCCGAGTGCTGGCCGAGAAGCGGGGGCGGGAGGGCGGGTCTGTCGGTCGCCGCGGCCCGCGGCACCGACTCCAGCCGGAAACCGGCACGGATCTGCTGCATCGGCCCGGCCACCGGGTGCTCGACGCCCAGCAGGACGTCGTCCCCCGCCGCCTCGGCGCTGCGGATCGCGTCCAGCACGCCGCGGACCTTGCCGACCGGGACCCCAGCGGACAGCAGCAGCTTCACCCACTCCTCGGAGGGGCGGGAGCACAGGGTCGCGCTGATCTCGCCGACCAGCTCCTCGCGGTGCGCCACCCGGCCGGGGTTGGTGGCGTACCGGGGGTCGTCGGCCAGATCGGGGCGGTTCAGCACGGCGCACAGCCTCCGGTACAGCGCGTCGTTGCCGGCGGCGATCACGATGTCGGCGTCGGCCGTGGGGAACGCCTGGTAGGGCACGATCGTGGAGTGGGCGTTGCCGTAGCGCGGCGGGTCCTCGCCGGTCACCAGGGCCTGCTGGGTGAGGTTCACCAGACTGGACAGTGCCGAATTGATGAGCGAAACGGTGATGTGGTCGCCCACACCGGTCGTGCGGGCGCGCAGCAGCGCGCCGAGGATCGCCACCGCCGCGTTCAGACCGGTGAGCACGTCGGTCATGGCCACACCCACCTTGCTGGGCGGCCCATCGGGCTCGCCGGTGGCCGCCATCAGGCCGCTCTCCGCCTGCACGATGAGATCGAAGCCGGGACGCCCCTGCGGCTCGTGCTCGGGGCCGAAGCCGGTGATCGAGCAGTAGACGACGCCGGGGTTGCGGGCCGCGATGGTGGCGTAGTCCAGACCGAGGCGCTCGATGACCCCGGGGCGGAAGTTCTGGATCACCACGTCGGCGCGGGCGCACAGGGCCTGGACGGCGGCCAGCCCCTCCTCGTCCTTGAGATCGACGGCGAGGCTGCGCTTGCCCCGGTTGACCGAGAGGTAGTACGCGGCCTCGCCTCCGGCCCACGGCGGCCCCCACGAGCGGGTGTCGTCGCCGAGGTCGGGGTGCTCGACCTTGATGACCTCGGCGCCCATGTCGGCCAGGAGCATCGTGGCGTACGGCCCGGCCAGGACCCGGGAGAGATCGGCGACCCTGACCCCGGCCAGCGGCTGGGCCGAGTGAGCTGACGGTGGGTGAGGTGTGTCCACGGCTGGCTTACATCCCTTCCTGCTGCGGCGCTGAAGCTCGGGACTCGCGGAGCTGGTGGTAGGCCTCCAGGCAGCGGCGCAGCGCCGTGGTCAGCGCGGCCCCGGACTGTCCGGCGTAGCGGGTCTGGACGCGTTCGACGATTTCGGCGATGTCGTCGGTGACCGACAGGCCCTCGACCAGTGCGCGGAAAAACTCCTTGGCGAGGTCGGTGAGGAGCGTGGTGTCGGCGGCGACGATCCGGCCGTCGGCGAGGTGCACGGCGAGGACGACACCGAGCCGTTCGTACTGGGAGTGGCTCGCCACGGTGTCGGGCAGGCGTGCGTATCCGGAGACGAGGACGATCTGCGGATCGTCGAGGAGGCGTCGCGGCCGATCGCTGTCGTTCACGGTGGAACTCCCTCCGGTGGGCAGGCGAAAACTCCGGTGGTGCTGGAGTCTCTCGCCTGGCAGGACGGTCGGGGCGGACCCGATGTCCTCAGCGGGAGGGCAGTCGCCCTCAGTATCTCCGATGAGTGTGCCGCGTTGTCAACGCTCGCCACCGTCCGGGGGCGGGAGATCGGGGGAGGATGGGCCGGCGGCGCGCGGGCCCGCAGGTGGGGCGGTCCTCGTGGGGGGAGGCGGACGTGGGGGAGGGGGCGGACGGGCGTACCCGGCCGTGCGCTATAGTGCCACCCAGGTCATGAGTGCCAGCGTCAAGCCCCGGCTTGCTGGCCGGCAACCCTCCTTCCGCGGTGGGGTGCCCCGGGTGAAGACCAGGTCGAGACACGACCGCATCCCGTAACCGTGTCAGGCAAGCGCGGACCCCAGCAGGTTCGTACCACGGCAGCGCTGCGAAACCACGCGCTGCGCGGTGCTTTCCGGGGGTCCCTGACGGCCCTTGGAGGAGCCACGATGACCGCTGTCGCCGCAACCCCGTCCACCCGCCCCACGGCCGCCCCGGCCGCAGGCGAGCGCACCATCCCCGCCGCCCCCACCGCCTCCGGCGCGTCCCGCGCCACCGCGGTGGACACCTCCATCGTGGGCGCCGACGTCCATGTCCCGCTCGTCACCGGCGAACGCGTCACGTACGCGAACTTCGACTACGCCGCCAGCGCCCCGTGCCTGTCGGCGGTGCGCGAGGTCCTCGACGCGTCGCTGCCCTACTACGCCAGCGTGCACCGGGGCGCGGGCTTCCACTCCCAGGTCAGCACCGACGCCTACGAGCAGGCGCGCCGCTCGGTCGCCCGGTTCGCGGGCGCCCGCCACAACGACGCCGTGGTGTTCGTACGGGGCACCACCGACGCGCTGAACCTGCTGGCACGCTCGGTCCCGAAGGATTGCACCGTTGTCGTTTTCGCCGCCGAACACCACGCGAGCCTGCTGCCCTGGCAACACCGGGGGAGTAGAGCGGGGCAGGTCATCCGCCTGCCGTTGCCGCGGAGCGCCGACGCAGCGGTTGAGGCGGCCCGCGAGGCGCTGCGCTCCTCACCCGAGGGGCCGCGCCTGCTCTGCGTGACCGGCGCGTCCAACGTCACCGGCGAGATCTGGCCGATCGAGCGGCTGACCGCCGTCGCGCACAGCGCCGGGGCGCGCATCGTGGTCGACGCCGCCCAGCTCATCCCGCACCGGGAGGTCAGCCTGTCGGCGACCGGCGCCGATTACGTCGCCTTCTCCGGGCACAAGCTCTACGCTCCGTTCGGAGCGGGTGTGCTGGCCGGGCGGACCGACTGGCTGCAGGCCGCCACCCCCTATCTGGCGGGCGGCGGCGCCACCGGCAATGTCACCGAGGACGACGTCCGGTGGAACGACCTGCCCGCGCGCCACGAAGCGGGCAGCCCCAACGTGCTGGGCGCGGTGACGCTCGCCGCGGCCTGCGACACCCTCGCGGCGGCCGGGCAGGACGCGCTGCACGCGCGCGAGCAGGCGCTCCTTGACCGGCTGCGGACGGGGCTCGCGGCGATTCCCGGCGTGCGGGATCTGGCCCTGTGGGACGCCGACCACCCGCGGGTGGGCATCGTGTCCTTCGTGATCGACGGGCTGTCCAGCGACCTGGTGGCCGCGGCCCTGTCGGCCGAGCACGGGATCGGTGTGCGGGACGGGCTGTTCTGCGCCCATCTGCTCACCCGGCACCTGCTGCCGGAGGGGCATGAGCAGGCGGTGCGCGCGAGCCTCGGCCTCGGCACCACCGAGGAGCACGTCGACCGACTGATCGGAGCCGTCGCGGGCCTCGCCGCGCACGGGCCGCGCTGGGAGTACCGCGATGACAACGGTCGCGTAGCCCCGCTGCCCGACCCGCGCCCGGCGCGGTGAGACCCGCCGAAGGTCTGGATCGAGGGCGGATCGGGGCACGCGTGGTGGACTATTCGACGGGTGAATGAGATAGCTCACACGAGGTAACATCGTGCGCTAACGACAGTGGCGACGGCGTCCGGGGGTCCAGGGACACGATCCGCGACCTCCGACCCGCGCGCCCACGCACCGGCCGAAGGTTCGGAGAGCACGATCGTGACTGACGAGCGGCGGGCACTGCACATCGTCGAAGGTGCACCGGAGATCGATGTGCCGCCACCGCGCGTCATCCACATCGACGAGCACCGGCTGCGTCGCGGGGACGGGGCAGCGGCGGTGTCCGAGAAACCCGGAGCGCCCGCGCTTCCGTCCGCACCATCCGAGCCGCGCGAAGTCACCCGGGCCAAACGCGGCTTCCTGCGACGCGCGGCCGGGTACCTCGCGGCCGACGCCGGGATCCGGCAGTTCGTCGACATCGGCTCCCGGCTCCCGGTCGACGAGGGCATCGGCAGCGCCGTGCACGAACACGCTCCGGACGCGCGGGTCGTCTACATCGAGACCGGGTCCACGCTGCCGATGCCGGGCCTCGCCTCGGCCGGGGGAGGAGCAGTATCCGTCGTCTCGATGCACCGGCCGGAGCCGGTCGCCCTCGTCTCGCTCCTCGAACTGCGCGGGCTCGTCGACTTCGACGAGCCCGCCGCGTTCTTCCTGGTGGACACCGCCGCACCGCGGTGCGGTGACATCCCGACCTCCGACCTCGTCCGCGCTCTCCACGGCGCCATGTGTCCGGGCGGATGCGTAGCGATCGCCCTGCCGCCCGGCCACGCGGACACCATCGACGGGCGTGCGGCGACCGAGCCCCACGGCCCCACCGGCGACCGGCACCGACGCCACCGTGCCGCCGCGTCTGTCTTCGGCCCGTTCGTGCTCCTGGACCCGGGCCTCGCCGACCTGGCCTGGTGGCCCTACCCGGACGAGGACGTCGCGGCGCGGGGCACCGGCATCTGGGCGGGGGTCGCACGCCGGTAGCGCCACGAGGGGAGAGGGGTTTTCGGGCATCGAGCCGTCCCAGCCGCGCGGCCGACTGCCACCGGACACAGCCGACCAGGGGGAGAGGGGGACACCATGACACTGAACTGGACCGGGGAGATCCTCGCCCAGCTGGAGTTCTACTGGGACACCTCATTGTGGCCCCGGCTGGACGGGCTCGACGATGACGAGTACTTCTGGGAACCCGTGGACCACTGCTGGTCAGTGCGGCCACGCCCCGATGGCACATTCGTCGCCGACTGGGAATGGCCGGAACCCGTGCCCCCGCCGGTGACCACCATCGCATGGCGGCTCGGCCACATCATCGTCGGCATCCTTGAGCTCCGCGTCAACCACCACTTCGGTCCCGGCACCATGACGGTCCGCGACGCCGTCTGGCCGGCCTCCGCCGAGGAGGCACTGGACCGCCTTCAGCGCGCCTACACCCAGTGGTGCGAGGGAGTCCACGCCCTGGACGCCGACCACCTCGCCGCACCGGTCGGCGCCGCCGAACCGCCGCAGTGGGCGGACTTCCCGTTCGCCGCGCTCGCCCTGCACATCAACCGCGAAGTCATCCACCACGGCGCCGAGATCGCCCTGCTCCGCGACCTTTACCGCGCCCATCCCGCCCACCAGCCCGACGCACTCTAGAATGCGGACTTTCGAAGAGGGAGCCGAAGACGCCGACACCCGATCGTTTCAAACGCGGTCGGCGCATCGTGCGGGATATCGAACGGTGCCTGGACGAGGCCGGCGGCGCCGGAGCCGGTGCACCGAACGCCGCCGGCCTCATCCAGGAGGTCCGGGCAGGAGAGGGATCGCGCGTTGTTCGCGGTGCTCCAGCACCCGGATCACGGAGCCGATTCGCTCCAAGCGCGCTGGTAGGCGCCGACCAGCCAGGCATCGGCCCATGCCATGTCAGAGTGCTCCGGAAGGTGCGAGGTCGTGGTGAGCTCCTCCAACCGAGCCTCCAGTTCGGCCACCGCCTCCAGGGTCTCGTCCATGGTGTGCTCGCCGTGCCGCACCTCCCGCAGCCAGGTGGCCCACGGGTCCGGCATCGGCAGGGTGAGCCGCCCGGTCTCCAGCATTTCCACGCCCTGAACACCGAGCCGCACCATGTGGTAGGCGAACTTGACGTCGAACCCGTACTCCTCGATGAATTCGGGGCGGTTCGTGTGCCGACCACCGCGCCGCCCCAGCATGCTGTCGCGCTGGGCGCGCAGGTAGCCGAGGAAGCGGTGCCCGGCCTGCCGGGAGAGAATGCGCTCGGCATTGGCCCGCAACTCTCGCCCCAGCTCGGTGACCTCGACGATCTCCGACTCCGGGACGAACAGCGGAAGCAGCACCGTGGGGTTCCCGGACAGGGCGAGCCGGAGCCACTTGCGCAGGGAGTAGACCGTCAGGTCCAGGTCGCCGGGGCCGGAACGGACACCCTCCGGCTGGCTGCGGTAGATGTACTGCTCGAACTCGCGCAGTCCGATCACGTACTCCGGCGGTTCGACACAGATGCCCATCTCGTCGCGGTCATCCTGGTTGGCGACTGTGATGCCGTGCACGCCCGATCCCACCTGGCAGCGGAGGATGGTCCCCCGCTCGGCGAGCGCTGCGAACTCGGGACTGGAGTGCTTCATGATGTTCCCGTTCACCCGATACAGGTCCATGGCGCGGCTGCCCACGCCGGGCACTCCCCGGAAAATGGGAAGTTTTCGAACTTATCGGTCGTCTTAGGGGTGCGCGAACGATTTTCCGGCCGGCCGGGGCAGGTGCGATCGACGTCACACCACGTGGAGCGGGTCCACCCGGATCTGGGCGAGGTGATCGTCCTTGCGGGCGCTGCGTGCTGACGCGGCAGCCTTCAGCGCCGCTGTCAGGGCGAAGGTGGCGCCGCGGGGGACGCGGAGGAGGGCGCGTTCGACGCGTTCGCCCTCCGGGCGATCTGCTTCCGGGCCGGCGCTGATGGGCACCGGCCCCAGGAGTTCGGCGAATTCCGGCAGGCTGATGCCGTTGAGGAGCTCGTGGACATGGGCGGCCTCGCCGGTCACCGACGCCATGGCGACGGCCGGCGGGAACCCCAGTTCCCGGCGTTCGGCGAGCTCGCGGGAGGCGAACCAGCCCGGATCCCAGCGGATGAGCGCCTGAGTGACCGGGAGCCCCGCCTCCGCGAGCACCACCACCTGGCCGCCCTCGTCAGCCGGGCGCACCAGGGCGGCGGCGTTGCACCAGCGCCGCAGAGCCTCCTCGCTGGCCCGCAGGTCGGCGCGGCCGAGGAGCGCCCATCCGTCGAGGAGCAGGGCGGCGGCGTAGCCTCCGGCGGCCACCGGCTCGGCGCCGGGTGTGCACACCACCAGGGCGGGGCCATCGCCGACCTCGGTGAGGACGTCGTCGCGGCCCGACGTTCGCACCGTGAGGGAGGGGAAGGCCCGGCCCAGCTCCTCGGCGGTTCGGCGGGCGCCCACCACGCTGGCCCGAATCCGCCGGTGCTCGCACACCGTGCAGCGCCACTCGCCGCTGATACGTCCGCACCAGCGGCAGTACGGCATGGCGTGGGCGCTGCGCAGCGCCAGCGGGCCCTGGCAGGTGTCACAGCGGGCCGGAGCACGGCAGGACGCGCAGGCCAGAGCGGTGACATAGCCGCGCCGCGGCACCTGGACGAGCACCGGCCCGCGCTGGGCGGCCTCGCGAGCGATGCGCAGGGCGAGGCTGGGGAGCCGGGCTGAACGGGCCGCCTCGTCACGCGCCAACTCGCTGTCGTCGCCCGCCGCCCGCACTCGCGGGGCGTGGCGGCGCACCGTCGCGCGGTCGGCGGCGAGCGGGTGCGCCCACCCTGACTCGACGAGTTGGGTGGCCTCGGTGGTGCGGGTGAACCCCCCGATGAGCGCGGCCGCTCCGGTGCGGTGCGCCCGCATCGACAGCACCGTGCGCGCGTGCGGGTAGGGGGCATGCGGATCGCAGTGCACGTCGTCGCCGTCGTCCCAGAGGACCACCAGCCCGAGGTCGCGTACCGGCGCGAACATCGCGGCGCGGGTGCCCACTACGGCACGGACCTCACCGCGCAGCACCGACAGCCATCGTCGGTAGCGCTCGGCGGGGCCGAGGCCGGCCGTAAGGGCGGTGTGGCGGCCGGCCCCGAGGCGTTCGGTGAGCGCGGTGTCCACCAACGAGACATCGCGGCCGTCGGGCACCACGATCACCACGCCGCGCTGTGCAGCCAGGGTGGTTGCGGTCGCCACCGCGATCGCGTCGGCCCACTCCGGTCCGGGCAGCGCCGTCCACACGGCACGCGGTGCGCCTCCGGCGGACAGCGCCTCAAGGAAGGAAAGGCCAGCGGAGTACTCCCGCCAGGGGCCGGGATCCGGGGCCGCTTCGGGAGCGGGTGGTGTCTCCGATCCGCGATCGGGCTGAGGCGCGTCCTCGCTGGGTAACGGAGCACCGGCCTGTTCTGGTGAGGGCGCTCCCGTGCCGTCCTCGGGCTCCACTTCCTCGCTGGCTGCGGCTTTCTTTTCCGCCTCCTTCTCCACGCGGGCATGTCGGGGTGGGATGGCCAGCCGCAGGACATCGTTGAGAGTGCCCGCATAGCGGTCGGCGACCGCGCGGGCCAAGCCCGCGATCTCCGGGGTGAGCACCGCCTCACGGGAGACAACGGTGTGGAGGTAGGCCAGCCGCCCCTGGAACTCCGACTCCGACGCCCGCTCCACCAGGAACCCCCCGAGGAGCTGCCCGTTGAAGGGCACCCGGACCCTGCACCCCGGAACGGCCGCCTCCGCCATGGTGTCGGGCACCTGGTAGTCGAAGAGGCGGTCGAGGTGCGGCAGCGGTGTGTCGACGACGACGCGGGCGACCGGCAGGTCCTCGGCGGGCCTGCGCTTCTTCGGCCGCTTCTGCTTCGTCGTCTCCTTCGACGCGGCCGTGGCCCCAGCGCGGGGAACGTCGAAAAGAACCCCCTCGTCGGGGTTGGGCTGCGGAGTCATCACCGTCAGGTGTACCAGAGGGCACCCACAGGAAGCGGATCGAGCGAGTGGAGCCGTGGACGCTGTTCGCCGGAGGCTGTGTGCGCTTGCGGTGGAGTGAGGGCGGAGTGTGAGCGCGTGGGGGGTGGTGTCGCGAAGACGAGCGAGTGAGCAGAGCCGTGGACGCCGCACGGAAGCCACCAGGTGTGTGCTGGTGGCCGCGCCCGTGGACAGCGTCAACCGCGTTCCGTGCGGAGCTGCTGATAGACAAGGATCCGAGCGACAAGCCGGTCAGTGGTTTAGGAACGAGATTACGATGAAGCTGGTCTTCGCTGGAACACCCGAGGTCGCGGTGCCCTCACTCAAGGTGCTGTTGGAGTCGGAGCACGAGGTCGCGGCCGTGGTGACCCGGCCGGACGCCGTGTCCGGTCGGGGGCGCAAGGTGAGTGCGAGCCCGGTCGCCGAGGTCGCGGCCGAAGCTGGGCTGGAGGTGCTCAAGCCCGCGAAGGCAAGTGACCCCGAGTTCCTGGACCGTCTGCGCGCTATCGCGCCCGACTGCTGCCCCGTGGTCGCCTACGGTGCGCTGCTGCGCCAACCGGCCCTGGAGATTCCTCGGCACGGCTGGGTCAACCTGCACTTCTCGTTGCTGCCGTCCTGGCGCGGGGCCGCCCCTGTGCAGCACGCCATCCTGCACGGCGACGACGTCACCGGGGCCGCCACCTTCGAGATCGAGCGGGACCTCGACTCCGGGCCCGTCTACGGGATGGTGACCGAGCCCATCGGCACGCGCGACACCAGTGGCGAACTCCTCACCCGGCTCTCCCACTCCGGCGCCGAGCTGCTGCTGCGGACCCTCAACGGCATCGAGTCCGGCGAACTCGTGGCCCGCCCGCAGGGCCGCGATGGCGTCTCGTACGCGCCCAAGCTCACGCCCGCCGACGCCGAGGTCGACTTCGGTGCCCCGGCGATGCGTGTTGACCGGCTGATCCGAGCCTGCACACCGGCCCCTGGCGCGTGGTCGACGTTCCGCGGCACGCGGATCAAGCTCGGCCCTGTTCTTCCCGTTCCCGACGCCGATCCGTTGGTGCCGGGCCGACTCTTGGTGGAGAAGAAGCGCGTGCTTGTCGGCACCGCCACCCACCCCGTGGAACTCGGGGAGGTCCAACCGCAGGGCAAGCGCCTGATGGCGGCCGTCGACTGGGCGCGCGGTGTGCGCCCCGGCGTGGACGAGCACCTCGGCGGCTGAGCTGCCGTATTCTCGGTATGTGGCCCGATCGGTGTCCTGAGCGGACTCACCGAGGCGGGCCATCCGGCTTTCTCCCGTTCTTCCCGCGATTTCCAGGCGTAAGGCTGATCCCCACGTGACCGACCGTTCCCGTTCCCCGTACCGCCCGTCCCGCCGCCCCAAGGGAGGCGGTGGCCAGAGCGGCGGGAAGAATCCGGCGACCCCGCCCGCGCCCCGGGATCCGGCCCGCCGAACGGCCTACGACGTCCTGCGCGCGGTCGAGGAACGCGACGCCTACGCGAACCTCCTCCTCCCCACCCTCCTCCGCGAGCGCAATATCACCGGGCGGGACGCCGCGCTCGCCACTGAGCTCACCTACGGCACGCTGCGCCTTCAGGGGGCCTACGACGCGATCCTCGACGCCTGCATCGACCGTTCACTCACGTCCGTCGACAAGGAGGTTCTGCCGCTTCTCCGTCTCGGCGCGCACCAGCAGCTGTCCACCAACATTCCCCCGCACGCCGCCGTCAGTGCGACCGTCAACATCGCGAGACGGGTCGTTGGTCACCACCGCGCCCGCTTCGTCAACGCCGTACTCCGCAAAGTCAGCGCCCGCGACCTCGACGCGTGGCTGGCCGTCGTCGCGCCCGCCCGCGACGCCGATGCCGTGGGCCACCTCGCCGTCGTGCGCAGCCACCCCCGCTGGATGGTGGACGCCCTGGCCGCCGCCCTCGGCGAGGACCCGAAGAGCAGCGACCTGGCCGAGACCGAGCGGCTGCTCGCGGCCCACAACGAGCGCCCCCGCGTGACGCTGGTCGCCAAACCCGGCCGCGCCAGCGTCGCCGACCTCATCGAAGGCGGCGCCACCGAAGCCCGCTACTCGCCCTTCGCCGCCTACCTGCCCGAAGGCGATCCCGCCCTGCTGCGCGAGGTGCGCCAGCGCCGCGCCGCCGTGCAGGATGAGGCCAGCCAGCTGGTCGCGCTCGCGCTGACCCGCGTCTCCGTCGAGGGCACCGACGCCCGCTGGCTCGACATGTGCGCTGGCCCTGGCGGCAAGGCCGGCCTGCTCGCGGGGCTCGCCGGGCAGCGTGACGCCCGCCTGCTCGCCGCCGAGGTGCAGCCCGCCCGCGCCGGACTCGTCGCCCAGGCCGTCCAGCGCTCCGTGCGCGACGCCGGACGCGTCGTCGTGGCCGACTCCACCCGTCCCGCGTGGCGCGACGGCGCCTTCGACCGGGTCCTGGTCGACGTCCCCTGCACCGGCATGGGCGCGCTGCGCCGACGCCCGGAGTCGCGCTGGCGGCGCACCCCGAACACGGCCGACGAACTGGCGCCCCTCCAGCGCGACCTCCTCGGCCGTGCCCTTGAGGCCACGCGGCCGGGCGGCGTCGTCGCCTACGTCACCTGCTCCCCGCACCTGCCCGAAACCCGGGGCGTCGTCGAGGACGTGCTCGCCGACCGCTCCGACGTGACGGTGCTGCGCGCCGCCGACTTCCTCGACGAGGTCCCCGACGTCGCGGCAGGCGACTACGTGCAGTTCTGGCCGCACCGCCACGGCACCGACGCGATGTTCCTGGCGCTGCTGCGGAAGCACTGAGGGCCGCCGCCCCCACCGCCGCGTGCGGGGCGGGGTCCGCCCCGGGCGCGCGGGTCGCGGTGGCCCCCTGGCTAAACTCGGTGGCGTGGCAATCCAGATCTCACCCAGCATCCTCTCCGCCGACTTCGCCCATCTCGCCGATGAGGCCGCGGCGGTCGCGAATTCGGCCGACTGGCTGCACGTCGACGTCATGGACAACCATTTCGTCCCCAACCTGACCCTCGGCCTGCCGATCGTCGAGTCCCTCCGCAAGGCCGCGTCCCTGCCTCTGGACTGCCATCTGATGATCGAGGACCCCGACCGCTGGGCCCCGGCCTACGCCGAGGCGGGCGCCGGCAGCGTGACCATCCACGCCGAAGCCGCGAACGCACCCGTCCGGACCCTGCGCGAGATCCGCCGCCAAGGCGCCCGCGCCGGTCTCGCCCTGAACCCGGCGACCTCCCTGGAGTCCTACGCCGACCTCCTCCCGGAGCTGGACATGATGCTCCTGATGACGGTCGAACCCGGGTTCGGCGGACAGAAGTTCATCGACCTCGTGCTGCCGAAGATCGAGCGGGCGCGCAAGCTCATCGATGGCGCCGGCGCCCAGGTCTGGCTTCAGGTCGACGGCGGCGTCAGCGCCGAGACGATCGAACGTGCCGCCGCCGCGGGCGCTGACGTCTTTGTCGCCGGTTCGGCCGTCTACGGTGCCGACGACCCCGCCGCGGCCGTCGACGCCCTGCGCGCACAGGCGGTCAAGGCGTCGACCTAGCCCCCCGCGGCCGGTCCGGTTCACCCACTGTCGGGGCTGTTCCGGCGGGCCGGGCGTGGCCCGGCACCCCGGCACACGGTCCCGTGATGCGTGTCACGCGCCGCGGGGCCGCACCCGTTTCCCGGGGGCTCGTGCGCGACAGGAACACACCGCCATGGCACACTTGTTCTTTGAGACGTTGTCCAACGCGTGCTCCGGGGTCGGTGAAAGTCCGAACCGGCGGTGACAGTCCGCGACCCGGCCGAAGCCATCGGCCGGTTGAACCGGTGAAATTCCGGTACCGACGGTGAAAGTCCGGATGGGAGGCAGTACGCGTGGGATCGGACGGGCAGAGGACCGCTCCGCCGTCGTCGGCCGCACAGGCCGGTTAAGCGGCCCGGAACACCTGCCGACCGGTCCCGGAGCGGTTTTCCGCCGCTCTCGTTCATCCCCGGAGCCTGACCAGGTGAAGGGGATGGCTCGGACATGTTCACCGGAATCGTCGAGGAACTGGGCGAGGTCGCGGCGATCACGCCCGACGGCGCCGACGGCGCGGCCGTCAGGCTCGCGGTACGCGGCCCAGAAGTGACCTCCGACGCACGGCACGGCGACTCCATCGCGGTCAACGGCGTCTGCCTGACCGTCACCGACAGCGCCGACGGTACGTTCACCGCCGACGTCATGAAGGAGACGCTGGACCGCTCCAGCCTCGGCGCGCTGCGTCCCGGATCGGCCGTCAACCTCGAACGCGCCGCCAAGGTCTCCGACCGGCTCGGCGGCCACATCGTCCAGGGCCATGTCGACGGCACCGGGCGGATCCTCGACCGCGTCCCCGGCTCGCGCTGGGAGACCGTCCGCGTCTCGCTCCCCGACGACCTGGCCCGCTACGTCGTCGAGAAGGGCTCCATCACCGTCGACGGTGTCAGCCTCACCGTCGTCTCCGTCGAGCCCGGCTCCTTCACCATCAGCCTGATCCCCACCACGCTCGACCTCACCACCCTGGGCCGCAAGGGCGTCGGCGACCCCGTCAACCTCGAAGTCGACATCGTCGCCAAGTACGTCGAACGCCTGGTCGGCTTCACCGGCACCGCGGCACCTTCCCCGGTGGGTGCGGACGAGGGGAGCGGCGCCTGATGGGCGACGTCTCCACCGGCGTGTGGTGGCTGCAGTGGGCCTACGCCGGCTTCACCCTCTTCGGCGAACACATCCGCTGGGCCGACCTCATCGGCAACGTCGCCGCGCTGGCCACCGTCGCACTGGCCATCCGCCGGTCCATGTGGACCTGGCCCGTGCAGCTCACAGGTGCCGTCCTCCTCTTCGCCGTCTCCATCGACGCCCACCTCACGGGTAACGCCCTCAAACAGGTCATGTTCGTGGGCCTGGTCCTGTACGGGTGGACGCGCTGGGCGCGGCAGACCCGCGGCGGCGCCGAACTCCGGGTGCGCCCCGCCACCGGCCACGAGCGGGGGCTGCTCCTCGGCGCCCTCATCGGCGGGACCGTCGCCATGGCGCTGACCTTCGAGGCGACCGGCATGTCCTGGGCCCCCTGGCCGGACGCCTTCATCTTCGTCGGCAGCGCCATCGCGACGTTCGCGCAGAGCCGCGCGCTCATCGACTTCTGGTTCGTCTGGATCATCGTCGACCTGGTCGGCGTCCCCCTCGCGCTGCTGTCGGGCCTGTGGGTCACCGGCATCGTCTACGGCGTCTTCTTCGTCCTGGCCGCGCTGGGAATCCGCGATTGGGCCCGCCAGTACCGGTCCCAGCAACGGGCCGACCCCACCGCGCCCACCTCACCCGACGCGACGGCGGTGGGCGCATGACCATCCCAGCCGACCGCACCGCACCCCACAGCACCGCAGTCCACGCAGCTCACGCAGGTCGAGCAGTTCAAGGAGCCACGATGACGAGTGCCACCCAGGAGTGGACCGAGCCGACCACCTCGACCCACCCGGCCGAGCCGACCCGACCGATCGCGCCGGGCACGTCGAGAGACACCCCCATCCGCCTCGACGACATCACCGAGGCGATCGCCGACATCGCGGCCGGACGCCCCGTCATCGTCGTGGACGACGAAGACCGCGAAAACGAGGGCGACCTCATCTTCGCCGCCGAGGCCGCCACCCCCGAACTGCTCGCGTTCATGATCCGCTACACCTCCGGCGTCGTCTGCGCTCCGATCACCGGCGACGACGCGGACCGCCTCCACCTGCCGCTCATGGTCGAGGACAACCAGGAGAGCATGCGCACCGCCTACACCGTCTCGGTGGACGCCCGCGCCGGAGTCAGCACCGGCATCTCCGCCGCCGACCGCGCCCACACCCTCCGCCTTCTCGCCGACGCCCACAGCACCGCCGGGGACCTCGTCCGCCCCGGCCACGTCTTCCCCTTGCGCGCCCGCCACGGCGGCGTGCTCGTCCGCCGCGGACACACCGAGGCCGCCATCGACCTCGCCCGCCTCGCTGGACTGCGGCCCGCCGGTGTCATCGCCGAGGTCGTCAACGACGACGGCACCATGGCCCGGCTGCCCCGGCTGCGCGAGTTCGCCGACGAGCACGGCCTCCGGCTCGTCTCCATCGAGCAGCTTGTCGCCCACCTGAAGACCGGCACCGCCACCGACGAGGCCCCGGCCCCGGCCGCGCCGCCGGTCGAGCGCGTTGTGGAGACGCGCGTCCCCAACCGCTACGGCGAGTGGCGCGCCGTCGGCTACCGCGCCCTGGCCGACGGCGCCGAACACGTCGCCCTCATCTACGGCGACCTCGGGGACGGCACCGACGTGCTGACCCGGCTGCACTCCGAATGCCTCACCGGCGACGGCTTCGGCTCGCTGCGCTGCGACTGCGGCCCCCAGCTCGACGCGGCCATGGAGCGGATCGCCGACGCGGGCCGCGGCGTCCTCGTCTACCTGCGCGGACACGAGGGCCGCGGCATCGGCCTGCTCAGCAAGCTGCAGGCCTACCGGCTGCAAGACGAGGGAGCCGACACCGTGGACGCCAACCTGGAACTCGGCCTGCCCGCCGATGCCCGCGAGTTCGGCACCGGCGCGCGGATCCTGGCCGACCTCGGCGTCTCCTCGGTCCGGCTGATCAGCAACAACCCGGAGAAGACGGACGGGCTCGTCGACAACGGCATCGCCGTCATCGAGCGGATCACCATGCCCACCGCCGTCACCCCGGCCAACCTGCGGTACCTGCAGACCAAGCGCGACCGCATGGGCCACGACCTGCCCGGTGTCGCCGCCGCCAACTAGACGGGGACGCGGTCGCTATGCCGAGCGCCCCCAGCCCACTGAAACCGCCGATTCACAACGAGGACCATCACCCATGAGCGGAACGGGACGTCCCGACGAAGCCACCATCGACGCGGCCGGGCTCACCCTCGGCATCGTCGCCACCCGGTGGAACGCCGACATCGTCGAGCCCATGGTGCGGCGCGCCATGGACGCCGCGAAGCGGGCCGGGACCGCTGCCCCGACCCTGGTCAAGGTGGCCGGGGCCATTGAGATCCCTGTCGTCGCCCAGGAGCTGGCCCGCGCCCATGACGCCGTCGTCGCTCTCGGCGCGGTCATCCGCGGCGGCACCCCGCACTTCGACTACGTCTGCCTCTCGGTCACCCAGGGCCTCACCGACGTGGCGCTGCGCGAGGCGACCCCCGTGGCTAACGGTGTGCTGACCTGTGATAACCAGGAGCAGGCGCGCGACCGCGCCGGCCTCCCCGGCAGCAGGGAGGACAAGGGGTGGGAGGCCGCACAGGCGGCGCTGGACAGCGCTGTCGTCCTGCGCGGGCTGCGCGCGGGCGAAACCCGCCCCACCGGGTAGCGCGATAAAAAGGGGAAACACGTTGGGGCCGGTGGATGCGAGAGAAGAGGGACCGTTGAGTGAGCCGGTGGATGGGCCGACACGTTCGCTTCCGGTGACATGGCGCCCACGCAACATTCGCATTGTCGCCTACGGCCTCGCCGCCGTGACGCTGGTCACGATGGTGGTCCTGGCCGTTGTCCTCCCCGCGGACTGGCGGCTGCAGGACCGGGTCGGCCTGGTGATGATGGGCCTGGTCGGTGTGGCGGCCCTGCACCTCCTGGCCCGGCCGCGGCTGACCGCGACCGAGACCCGGGTGACCGTGGTCAACGGCATCCGCACGCACGTCCTGGAATGGCCGGAGATCATCGACGTCCGCATGCCGGTGGGGGAGCCGTGGCCCTCCATCGACCTGGCCGACGGGTCCACGCTGGCGGTCATGGGCATCCAGAGCAACGACGGCAGGTTGGCACAGACCAACCTCGCCGAGTTCCGCGCCCTGCTGCACGAGCGCGGAGAGGCTGAGGAACCGGAGCGCTGACCGCCTGGGCGCTGGTCACAGCGCCACACCCGCCGCGCCGCGTGCGCTGATGCCGCCGGCAGCACCGGGGTACCGGGGCCGAGAGAATTAGGTGAACAACCTCGCGTCGCCCGGCGTCCCAGGGGTATGGGCACCCTCACGCGGAACATGGCGTTTACCCGGCCCCGACCCCCGCGCCGCGGTGCCGGAATCAGCTGGGCCGCAGCGCTGCTGTGGCTGGTCGTGCTGGGCATGGCGGTCATCTCGCTCATCCTCCAGTGATCGCGATACGACGTCCACCGATTCCCGCGGTGTGGAGGAGATGGGGGATGGCCCGACGTCCGTCCCCCATCTCCTCCACACCGCTTCTGACCTCCATCGCGCGACCCGAATCGCCAGCGATCCCTGTGCCCGGACACGAGGAGCCGGGGCGATCTTTGGAGGATCGTGATCTCTGCGAATGTGTGCGCGACCACATAGCCTGGCAGTCCAGACATTGCACAGGGCACACGGCGACGTGGCCCCCGCGGGGGTGCGTCGGGTCACTGGCGTCGCGGCCGGAGCCGGAAGAGGAGTTGAAACGTGCGTGACATCCGCTCGGCCGTCGGGGAGCTGTACTCCTCAGGTGAGACCTTCGCGCTCGCGACGGTCATCGACACCTACCGGAGCTCCCCGCGCGAAGCGGGCGCGGCCATGGCCGTCACCGCCTCCGGCGAGGTCATCGGAAGCGTGTCCGGCGGATGCGTGGAAGGCGCGGTCTACGAGCTGGCGCAGCAGGTCATCGCTACCGGTGCCCCCGCCCGCGAGAGCTACGGCGTCAGCGACGACGACGCGTTCAGCGTCGGACTGACCTGCGGCGGCACCCTGCACGTCCTCGTGGAGCCGGTGAACCGGACGCTCTACCCCCGTCTTGGCGCGGTGATCGGCGCCATCGACGAGCACCAGCCGGTGGCGGTCGCCACCATCGTCTCCGGGCCCGGACGGCTCGGGCGGCGGCGGATCATCTGGCCCGACCACAGTGAGGGAACCCTGGGTAAAGAGCGGCTGGACGCGGCCGTCGACGACGACGCGCGCGGCATGCTCGCCCAGGGCAGCACCGGCATCCTGCGCTACGGCGCCGGAGGCCAGCGGCGCGGCGACGAGCTGGAGGTATTCGTGCAGTCATTCGCCCCCGCCCCGCGCATGCTGGTCTTCGGCGCCATCGATTTCGCCGCCGCCGTCGCCGACATCGGCGCCTACCTCGGCTACCGGGTCACGGTCTGCGACGCCCGGCCGGTGTTCGCCA
This sequence comes from Nocardiopsis rhodophaea, assembly GCF_039530945.1. NCBI lineage: Bacteria > Bacillati > Actinomycetota > Actinomycetes > Streptosporangiales > Nocardiopsidaceae > Nocardiopsis > Nocardiopsis rhodophaea. The sequence continues at coordinate 113,445 of NZ_BAAAPC010000003.1, read as the reverse complement.
CCGCCAAGCGCTTCCCCAAGGCCGACGAGGTGGTGGTCAAGTGGCCCCACGTCTTCCTCTCCGAGATCGAGGACCAGATCGACGAGCGGACCGCCATCTGCGTGCTTACCCACGACCCCAAGTTCGACGTGCCCCTGCTGCGGGTCGCCCTGCGCACCCGCGCCGGATACATCGGGGCGATGGGCAGCCGCCGCACCCACGACGACCGCATGGCCCGGCTTCGCGAGGAGGGCGTGGGAGAAGAGGAACTGGCGCGCCTGCGCTCGCCGATCGGCCTCGACCTCGGAGCCCGCACGCCCGAGGAAACGGCGGTCTCGATCGCGGCCGAGCTCATCCAGACGCGCTGGGGCGGCAGCGGCCGCCCCCTCCGATCGACCACCGGACGTATCCACATCGACCCGATGACGTCACCGGGACCGAGCGTCCCTACCGACCTGACAGCGGGGGCGCACACGCGGTGACCTGGCCCAAAAGCCGCCGCGGGACATCGCTACGGCCGGATCCGGCCACCCTGTCCGAGCATTTGGACACCGCTGGCTGCGAATCCTTCCGTCCGGTGGGGTTTCGGGCCCTTCGTGCACGCGGAGCGATATCGCAGACAGGGGTGCGAACCCTCCTGAGCGTGACATCATCGCGTCATGACGACACGCAAGACAGGCGGTGACGGCACGCCGGTCGCCGGGCTGCTGCTCGCGGCGGGGGAGGGGACCCGGCTCGGTGGCCCCAAGGCCCTCGTTGAGCTCGCGGGCGAGCGGCTCATCGATCGGGGTGCGCGGATCCTGCGAGAGGGAGGGTGCGTGCCGGTCTATGTCGTGACGGGAGCTACCAAAGTCGAGGTCGACGGCGCGACCGAGGTGCACAACCCGAAGTGGCGCAGTGGGATGGGATCGTCGCTGCGCGCGGGGCTCGACGCGATGCCGACCGAGGTCGACGCGGTTGTGGTGGCCCTCGTGGACCAGCCCATGGTGACCTCCGCCGCGGTGCGACGGCTGTGCCAGGCCTACGCGGAGGGCTCCCGGGCGGTCGTCGCGACGTACGGAGGCAACCTGCGCAACCCGGTTCTGCTGGGCCGGGAGCACTGGCCGAGCGTGCACGCACTGGCAGAGGGCGACGTGGGCGCCCGGCCGTTCCTGCGCGCCTACTCCCACCTGGTGACCCCCGTGGACTGCGACGACGTGGCCAGCCCCGACGACATCGACACGGCCGAGGACCTTGAGCGCATGCGCAAGATCCTCGATCTCGGGCAGGGTGGTACCGACGGCATGACCGTCGGACCGGACTAGCCGGGCCTCCGGTCGGCGATCAGCCCAACCCCAACGGAGCACAGACGAACACGAACATCGACCGCGCCGAAGCCGCTTCTCCCCAGCCCCCGAACAACCGCGGCTTCGGCCCGCACACCGCCGCGCGCCTGTGCCCCCTCGCTCCCGAGCCGCCCTAGCCCAGCGTCGGCGCCATCATGCGGATGCCGAACCGCGCCTCACTGCGCTCTCCCGGCCCCAGCACCCGCAGACCCCGCCCGGTCGCCAAGGCATTGGGCGGGCAGGTCATCGGCTCCACGGCGAGCGCACTCCGATGCGCGGGGCCGGGAAGACCGTCAGCGCTGTACACCTGCAGCCAGCCGCAGGAGGAGTCCGCCCACAGGCCAACACCGTGGTCCGGCCCGGCGAGGACCGTCCACGACCGGCCCTCGATGCCGGGGCGCAGGCCGGTGAAGGCCGTGTCGAATACCGTCTCCCCAATGCGGCGCGGCGCGCGGAAGTCGTACTCAGTACCGGCGACGTTCTGCGGTGGCCCCGTGGGCAGCAGCCGCTCGTCAACGGGCAGCCGGAGCCGGGCGGGCAGGTGCAGCGTCGCCTCGTCCAGCGGTACCCCGACCGTGAGGTACGGGTGCGCCCCGAATCCGTACGGGGCGGACGTCGACCCGACATTGCGCGCGGTGGCCAGCACGCTCAACCCGGAGGCCGGATGGATCCGGTAGTCGACCGCCAACTCCAGCGGGAACGGGTATCCCGGTTCGCCGTCGAGGTCGTAGGTGAGGCGCACGTGGGTCGGGGTGATGTCGTGGGGTGTCCACAACCGGGAGTGCACCAGCCCATGGATCGCGGTGCCGCGCTCGGGGTCGGTGATCTCCAGCTGGTACTCGGTTCCCTCAAAGGTGTACCGGCCCTTGTCGACCCGGTTCGGCCAGGGAGCCATCAGCCGCCCCTGGAAGGCCCCGGCACCCTCGGCCCCCTCACCGGTGGAATCGGAGTCGCCACCCCAGATCAGATCACCGCCGCACCAGGTGAGCCGTTGCAATGTGGCTCCTTCGCGGCCAATGATCGCGCGGTATTGTCCTGCCGCCAGTTCGATCGCGTCGCTGCCCACTGCACCCTCGGGTTCCTTGTTTGTTCTGCTGCGTATGCGGTTTTGCCTTTTGGCGGTCGGTATCCGCAGCTGCGCTCACTCGATCACCATTCGCGCCGCTGTGCACTGCGCGCTCGGGTTCCTTGTTTGTTCTGCTGCGTATGCGGTTTTGCCTTTTGGCGGTCGGCGTCCGCAGCTGCGCTCACTCGATCACCATTCGCGTCGCGCACCCGACACAGTCACTTCCAGTTGCATCCAGCTACCGGGCGATCATATAGCTGTACGTCGCGCGACGTGGGCGATCAGCGGGAATCTCTTACATTTCGATCGGGAATGGACGACCCGCGCCATGACGGGCGCGGCGGTCGCCACCCCGCGGCGTCATGCGGCGGTCCGACCCAGAGGGCGTCTATCCGGCTAGGAGGGCATCCAGAGGGATGAGGACCCCGGCCCCGAGCATGACGAATCCGGTGGAGAGCAGCACCATGGCCATGAGTACCGACCCGACAACCGCCAGCCGGAAGGCGCCCAGCTGCGTGCGGGCCTTGCGCCGGTTGTTCGCGGCGGCGCGGCCGAGGAGGACCAGGATCGCACCGAGGACGGCCGGCAGCCACCACTGATCGGCGACCCCGCCGGGCAGTAGCCCGACGACGTTCTTCGCCAGGGAGACGACGATGTTCGAGCGGTCATCGGAGCCGAACACGACGAGCGGTTCGTACAGCGAGCGCACGGTCTCGGTCGCGGGGAAGAACCCGTCCGGCCCGCGGAGGACGCGGCCGAGCGTGTCGAGGAACCCGAGCAGCGCCGCCGGGTAGGCGAAGCGGCGGCACTTCCCAGCGCCCATCGACCGCAGGATCTGCTTCATCGCGCGGTCGGCCCGCCGCCGCTCTTTCGGCCGCTGGGCGTCGGGTCCGGCCCACGGCTGCGGACCGTAGGGGGAGGGCGCGGGGGACGTCGGGCCACCGGCCGTGCCTGTCGGACGGGCGGTGGAGAGCCGCTCACGCACCCGCGCCCACCCGCCGCCGACCGCGTCCGTCGTGCTCTGCCAACGGCCGCGCCAGCGCGCGCGGCTGTTGGCTCGTTCGAGCTCTCGCTGCGCGCTGCCTGCCGCCGTCGCGATGGGCAGCAGCAGGGAGGCGGTGACCAGGGCGGCGTTCGTGGTGACCTCGTCGGCCCGGCCGCGCAGGCCGGTGCGTCGCTGCTCGCGCCACCACGGGGCGTGCGGGGCGTCGCTGCGCCGCGACGGGTGCCAGGACTGGTCGCGCAGCAGCCGTCGGTGCCGGGCTGGAGCCTCCGGATCCAGGACGAGCTCGGCCGCGGTCGCCCACGCCGTGTCCCATTCGTGGCCGGCGAGGCCGGTGATGCCCGCAACGCCGGTGCTCTGGAGCCGCTGGGTGGTCGTCGCGACCTGCTCCATGATCAGCGGGACCTCGTGCTGGACGCGTTCCAGCAGGGCGCACCGCCGGGCACCGTCGGCCCGGCAGGCGGGGTGTCCGCACCAGTGCCGAGCTGCGAGGTCGAGCGCGCCCAGCTCGATGGCTTCGCGTAGCAGTGCGTGGCGGCTCCGCTCTCCGGCGGCCAGCCCGAGCACCCCCTCGGCGCTGATCTCGTGCCCTCGGTAGCGGGGCGGCATGCCGGGCACATAGTGCGCGGCCAGCGCGCTGATCGCCAGGTGGACGCGCTCGGGGTGGGCGTCGAGCTGGGTGAGGTAGGCGCGGTCGAAGGTGTAGTCGTTGACTTCGCGGTCCAGCCAGGTGCGCAGGCTGGGCCAGTGGGTGCGGAGCCAGACCTCGCCCTTGTCGGAGCGGTCGAGCAGGTCGAAGGCGAGGCTCGGCGGGTCGTCGTGGGAGACGTCGGCGAAGACGAGGGGGGCGTGGCGGCGGGCCGCGACGATCTCCGGTCGCTCACCGTCGAGCCACGCGCGGACCTCGTCGTGGCCCCAGCGAGCCGAAGGGACCGGGGCGAGCAGGCCGCGCGCCAGGAGCCGCCAACGCTCGTCGGGGATACCCGAGACGTCGATGTCGGTGGTGCGCGCGGTCAGCCAGCTCTCACCGCGTTCGGGCCGGCGGCCGGTCATCAGCTCGTGCACCATGATCCCCAGCGACCACCACGCGGCCGGGGCCTCCCGCCGCCCCTCGACGACCTCGGGCGCGGCATAGTCCTCGGTGATGGCGAGCCCGCCGTAGACGCGGCTCATCGTGGCGCGGACCGCGCCGCCGAAGTCGGTGAGCGCGAACACGGGCGGGTCGAGGTCGCGGATCAGCAGGTTCTCGGGTTTGACATCGGTGTGATTGTGCTGCAGCGAGTCCTGCCAGTGGTGCAGGCAGTCGGCGACGGCCGCGACGATGGCGCGCGCCCGTTCCTCGGGGAGGGGAGCCTCGTCCAGCAGGGACCGCAGCGAGCCCTCGGCGAAGTACTCCTGGGCCTCCCAGGCCAGTTCCTCGCCCCACGAGCTGCGCGCGTATCCGTAGCCGTGGATGGCGGGGGTGTGCGGATCGGCGGTGCCCCGGGCGCGGAGGCGGTCCAGCAGCTCCCGGTTGATGTCGTGTCCGGGACGGTAGACCTTGAGTGCGACCCGGCGGCCGCCCCCGGCGCCGCCCGGACCCGCTCGGACGTTCGCGCCCGCGGAGGGTGGGCTTCCCCCTGGTGCTGTGCGCTGGTCAACGGGTTCGGCCAGGTAGACGATGGCCTCGCCGCCGGCGCCGATGTGTCCCCGCACGTTGTAGGCGCGGCGGAGCTCGGCCGGGATGGCGTAGTCCAGCTCGCTCGCCGGGCCGACCACCATCCGTCCGATCAACCGCGCGAACCACTCCAGGACCGGGCCGAAGACGCGCCGCCACCGGGCGTCCGCCCGCGCCGCCGTGCCCCGGAACGTGGCCGTCGCACCGGTACCCCTGCTCCGGGACGTCCTGGCGCTCGTGGACACACCGCCCCGCGCACCGCGCAGGACGCGCGTGCGCGGCTCCAGGGTCCGCGTCGAGTCCGCGGATCCGGCGTCCTCGGAAGCCCCACCCCCGGGCCGCAGGATCCGGGTGACCCACCGCGTCCGCCCGTGCCCGGTCGCGAGCCGCGTGGTCGTCTGCGCAGGCGTCGGCTCGATCCGCTGCGTGGGTGCCGCCGGATCCGGCTGATCAGGAGTGACCATCGTTGAATGGGGTGTCTTTCCGGTGCTGGACCACTGGACGAGGGGATGCCCTCCAGATTAGGTCAGCGGCTCAAGGCCGACGTGTAGGGCGGACCGAGAGGCCCCGTGGGGCATGACCGAAACGGCGGCTTCCCGTACAGTCGGGGTGCAGGGCGCGGAAGGTGATGTTTTCCCCCTTTTTATCGCTGGGAGCGTTGATGATCTCGGACTGGTTCACCCTCGCACTCGCGTTCGGCGCGTTGAGCGCCTTCCTGGCCTGGACCGCACAGCACTCGGTGCGTCCGGACATCGACATCCACTCCAGCCCCGGCGTCCGGCTCCCGTCGACGCTGCGCTCGGAGGAGGCGTGGTTCGCGGCGCACCGGCGGGCGCAGCCGTACTTCTTCTGGTCGGCGATGTGGCTCTCGGCCGCGGCGATCGCGTTCGTTACCTGGGGCGCGCTGGCCGATGAACCGGGAGGTGTGACGCTGCCGATGCTTGCGGTCCTCGCGCCGATGACCGCGTTGCTCGCCGGGGGCGCCGTCGTCGCGGTGCGGGCGGCGGCAGCGAGCTCGAAAAGCTCGTAGGGCCGCGGTTCACCCCGTGCGCCCCGCGCGCCGGTCATCCTCCCGCGCGGGGTGGGACCCCGAGGATCTCGCAGGCGTCCTGGTACATGCGCACGACCTCCTGGCGGATCTCGGCGCGCTCGGTGAGCGGGCGGGACCACGAGATGCGCACCTCGACCTCGGCTCCGTCCACGATCGCGATGTAGTCGCCGCCGTATCCGTCGAGACCGGTCATCCGGGCCGCGGTGGCCGAGGGGCGGCCGCCCAGGGCTTGGCAGATGAGCAGGGTGTCTTCGGCGTGGTCGTCGTTCATGTGCTTGGTGACGGCATGGACGACCTCAGGGGTGAACGGTGTCGAAGGCAACGGTTGTCGGTTCCTCTCCGTGATCATCGGCCCATGTGGGCCAGATGGATTATATGACGAGACGTCGTGAAAGCAGGGGTCCGGGAGGCCGTGCCCGACCCTTCCTCGTGGATCAGTGCGCATTTCCGGTCAGTCATCAAGGGAGCATCCCTGGGAGTCATAAATGAACTCGGCATCGATCTCCATCGCGACCCGAGCGCCTACGACCATGCCGCCGTCGTCCATTGGCATCTTTTTGGTGTCTACGCCAGATGCCGTGCGCCTGCCCTCGGCCCCGCCGTGGAAACCTGCCCGGAAGAGGCCGAAATCGTCCCTGGTCATGCCCGTGAATTGCCCCCTCGGCTCGACCGTCCGGGTCACCCCTTGGATGGCCAGGTCTCCGTCGAGTAGAAAAGGCCACTTCTGTGCCGGTGGATGCCCGTCAAGACGAAGGTCCCTTTGGGGTAGGCCGCGGCGTCCACGAAGTCCGCCGACCGGATGTGGGCGTCGCCGTTCCTCGTTGCCGGTGTCGTTGCCGGTGTCGATGCTGGTGGCGCCGATGGCGGCGCTGGCCGGTGAAGCGAGGGGGATCGTCGTACCCCGTCAGGTCGGCGCTGAACTTCTCCATGTGTCCGCGTACGCGACTGATCATCATGTCTCGGACAGAGAACCCGATTTCGGAATGTGTCGGGTCAATCTTCCAGGTCCCGGGCTTGGGGTCGAATTCGGTCATGATTCCCCACGAAAGATGACGAGATTGCATGATAACAATCAGTTACCACGTTGACACGTTTTTGGTTCCGAGGAGGAGTCTTGCTGGTAAGGAATGACATGGCAGAGGAAGCCGCGGGCAACGGGGCCCGGACTACGATGACGGCCATGGACCCGGTCGACTGGCTCGATGACGATCAGCAACGGATCTGGCGCAGTTTCCTGCGAACGAACTCCCTGATGAACCAGGAGCTCGACCGCGACCTGCGCCAGCGCGACGGGCTGACGCTTGTCGAGTACGGCATTCTCGTGAGCCTGTCGGAGGCGGAGGGGCAGCGGGTGCGCATGCGCCACCTCGCCGACAGCGTGATCGTCTCCAAGAGCCGCCTGTCCCACCAGATCGCACGCCTGGAACGCGACGGCTACGTGCGTCGCGAAAGCTGTTCCCAGGACCGTCGCGGCTCGTGGGCCGTCCTCACCGAGCACGGTGAGAAGGCGCTGGCTGAGGCCGCGCCCGGACATGTCACCCGGGTGCGCGAGTGCCTGTTCGACCGGCTCACCTCCGAGCAGGTCGAGCGCCTCGGCGAGATCATGGGCGTATTGGAGGAAGGACTGCGCGAGCGCACCCGCAGATGAGATCGGCCTCTACGCGAGGGGATTAAACCCGCTCTGCCCCTCTCGCCCTGTTGGAATCGTCTAGAGTCACCAGTCGTGACCCAACGACCCACCCTCACCGGCGCACAGAGATTTCGCGACGATGACGGCTCAGCCGATCCACAGGTAACCGAGCGGTTGGAGGCCTACTCCCGCGGCGCCATCGGGGACCGCCAGGTGCTGGCAGCACTCGGTCCGTCCCGTGTGCTGGTCCCCGTGGTCGCCGTGCCCACCGAGGTCGAGGAAGGCGAGGACGGCCTCAAACGCGACAAACAGAGTGACGTCGCGCTCCCCCTGATGATCGGCAAGGACGGCCGCAGGGGCGTCCTCGCCTTCACCTCGGTCGACGCCGTGCGCCGCTGGCGGGAGGACGCCCGCCCGGTGCCGGTCACCGCCGTCGAGGCGTGCAAGTCCGCGATCGACGAAGGAGCCGACGCCCTCGTCGTCGACGTCGCGGGTCCGATCACCTACGCGATCCAGGGCCGGTTCCTCACGATCCTCGCCGAACGGGGCACAGTGCCCGAACCCCAGGAGGACCCCCAGGTCCTCGCGATGATCTACCGCATCACGCACACCGAGTTCGGCATCGAGCGCGTCCGCATCCACAGCTCCGAACGTGCCGACATCGGTGTCCGCCTGGAACTCGACCGCCGCGACGACGACTCGATCCGCCGCGTGGCCGACCGCCTCGCCGCCGAACTCGCCCCGCTGCTCCCCGGCGGCGTCGAACTGAGCGCTGTGGTCCGGGCACGGCGCGGCGACGCGGACTGACGCACGCGGGCCGGGCCGGGGCCCAGAGGCTGCTGGGCTCTTCCGCGCGATCGCGCGGTCAGCGGCATCCGATAGGTTCCCCCTCATGCCTCCATCCCCCGATGCCGTGCTCGCCGTCGTGCTCGCGGTCGCCCTCGGCCTGGTCGGGGTCCCGGTCGGGCGGGCGACGGGACGCGTGGTGCCGTTGTTCGTGCGGCACGATCCCGGACCGGACGGCGGCTCCGGGCCGCCGCCTCCCGCCTGCCCGCACTGCGGCGCCGAGATCCCCTTCCTCCGATGGCTTCCGGTCCCCCGGTCGGCCGACCTCCTCCGTCGCGGGCGCTGCCCCTCCTGCCGGGCCACGATCCCGGTCTCCAGTACGACCGTCCGGGCCACCGCCGCTGCCTTCGCGGTGATCGGGGCCACGACCGGGATGGGGCTCGGTCTCGCCGGGCACAGCTGGGTGGCGCTGGCCGCCCTGCTCTTCTTCGGCGCGCTCGGCGCCGTGCTCTCGGTCATCGACATCCGCGTCCACCGGCTGCCCGACGTGCTGGTGCTGCGCTCCTACCCCGTCGCGCTGCCGCTGGTCCTCGGCGGGGCGCTGGCCGCGGCGTACGTCGGCGGTCCCGCCGACCGCCTCGCCTCACCCGAAATCCCCCCAGCCGACGCCCTGACGGCCCTGGCCGGCCTCGGGGGCGTGGCCGGCGGGGTGAGCGGAGCCCTGGTCGGGATGGCCGGGCTGGCCGCCTTCTACGGCCTGCTCTGGTTCATCTACCCCGCTGGCATGGGCTGGGGTGACGTCAAGCTGTCCGGCATGCTCGGCCTCTACCTGGGGTGGCAGAGCCTGTCCAGCGTGATCTCGGGAACGTTCCTCGCCTTCCTTCTGTCGTCCGCCGTCGGGCTCACGCTCATGGCCCTCGGCCGCGCCACCCGCAAGACCCAGCTCCCCTTCGGCCCGTTCATGATCATCGGCGCCCTCGCCGTTGTCCTCGTCGGCGACCCGCTTCCGCTGATCATCTGATCACCACCGGCGCCCGCACAGCAGGCCCTGGTGTGCGGTGGACCCCCGGACCATGAAAAGATCGGGGCATGTTGCGCTGGCTGACCGCAGGGGAGTCCCACGGACCGGCACTCGTCGCGATTCTGGAAGGCCTTCCGGCCGGTGTGTCCGTCACCTCCGACGACATCGCCGCCGCGCTGCGCCGCCGTCGCGCCGGGTACGGCCGGGGCGCCCGGATGAAGTTCGAGCAGGACCAGGTCTCCCTCATCGGGGGCATCCGGCACGGCCGCACCCAGGGCGGGCCGGTCGCCGTCGAGGTGGGCAACACCGAGTGGCCCAAATGGGAGCAGGTCATGTCCCCCGACCCGGTCCCCGCCGAGACGCTGGAGGGGCTGGCGCGCAACGAGCCGCTGACCCGGCCCCGGCCCGGCCACGCCGACCTCGTGGGCATGCAGAAGTACGGCCATGAGGAAGCCCGCCCGGTTTTGGAGCGCGCCAGCGCCCGGGAGACTGCCGCCCGTGTCGCCATCGGCGAGGTCGCCCGCGCCTTCTGCCGCCAGGCGCTCGGGGTGGAGATCCTCAGCCACGTGGTGTCCATGGGACCGGTCGCCGTTCCCGAGGACGCGCCCCTGCCCGGCCCCGCCGACCTGGAGGCCGTCGACGCCGACCCGTTGCGCTGTTTCGACGCCGACACCAGCAAGCGGATGGTGGCCGAGGTCGACGACACCAAGAAGTCCGGCGACACCCTCGGCGGCGTCGTCGAGGTGCTCGCCTACGGTCTCCCGCCCGGCCTGGGCAGCCACGTCCACTGGGACCGCCGCCTGGACGCGCGCCTGGCCGGTGCCCTCATGGGCATCCAGGCCATCAAGGGCGTCGAGGTCGGCGACGGCTTCCGCACCGCCGCCCGCCGCGGATCGGCCGCGCATGACGAGATCGAGCCAGACGAAAGCGCCGCCGGTGTCCGCCGCCGCACCAACCGCGCCGGCGGCGTCGAGGGCGGCATGTCCACCGGCGAACCGCTGCGGGTCCGTGCCGCGATGAAGCCCATCGCGACCGTCCCGCGCCCGCTGGACACCATCGACGTGACGACCGGCGAACCCGCCCTGGCCCACCACCAGCGCAGCGACGTCACGGCGGTTCCGGCCGCCGGCGTGGTCGCCGAGGCGATGGTCGCGCTCGTCCTCGCCGAGGCCGTGGTGGAGAAGTTCGGCGGCGACTCGGTAGCCGAGACCGCGCGCAACGTGCGCTCCTACACGGAGACGCTGGACGCCGGCAGCTAGACCGCTCGACCGCGGCGCGGACGCCCCCGTCGACCGCGGGTCGGCGCAGGGCCGTCCCGCTGGCGCGGGTCAGCGGCACGCGGACAACGACGAGGGACAATAGGGACGGATGAGCACACCGATCGCGGTCCTCATCGGCTCTCCCGGCGCGGGGAAGACCACCGTGGGCCGGGCCCTGGCCGAACGGCTGGGCGTGGAGCTGATGGACACCGACACTGAGATCGCGGAGCGTGCGGGGAAGCCCGTGAGCGACATCTTCGTGGAGGACGGGGAGCCCGCCTTCCGCGCCCTGGAGCGCGAGGTCGTCGCCGAGGCGTTGGCCGCCCACCCGGGCGTCGTCGCGCTCGGCGGAGGCGCCGTGCTCGACCCGGCGACCCGCGACGACCTGTCGCAGCACCACGTCGTCTACCTGGAGGTCGAGTTCGCCGACGCGGCCAAGCGCGTAGGCATGGACACGGCCCGCCCGCTCCTGGTCGGCAACCCCCGCACCAAGCTCAAGAAGCTGCTGGAGGAGCGGCTGCCGATCTACCGGGGGCTGGCCACGGCCACGGTCCCGACCAGCGGATACCACCCGGAGGAGATCGTCGACACTATCGTCGCGTCCCTTCCCGAGCAGGACGACCAGCAGGAGAACGCCCGATGAGCGCCACCCGCATCGCGGTCGGCGGATCGTCCACCCCCTACGACGTCGTCGTGGGCAGCGGGATCTTCGGTGAGCTCCCCGGCCTGGTGGGGGAGAAGGCCGACCAGGTCGCCGTCATCCACCCCGAGACGCTGGGCGAGGTCGCCCGGCCCGTTCTGGGGGCGCTGCGCGCCGCCGGGTACGCGGTGCACGCCCTGACCGTGCCCGAGGGCGAAGCCGCCAAGGACGTCGCCACCGCCGCCGACCTGTGGTCGCGGCTCGGGCGGGCCGGGTTCACCCGTTCCGACGTCATCGTCGGCGTGGGCGGCGGCGCCACCACCGACCTCGCCGGGTTCGTCGCCGCCACCTGGCTGCGCGGCGTGCGCTGCGTCCTGGTGCCCACGACCCTGCTGGGCATGGTGGACGCCGCTGTCGGCGGCAAGACCGGCATCAACACCCCCGAGGGCAAGAACCTCGTCGGCGCCTTCCACCCCCCGTCCGGGGTGCTGTGCGACCTGGCCACCCTGCCCACCCTGCCCACCGCCGACTACATCGGCGGCCTCGCCGAGGTCGTCAAGGCCGGGTTCATCGCCGACCCGGTCATCCTCGACCTGATCGAGGACGACCCGGAGGGCGCCACCCGGCCCGAAGGGCGGCACACCCGCCAGCTCATCGAGCGCGCTATCGCGGTCAAGGCCGAGGTGGTCTCCGCCGACCTGACGGAGAGCGGGCGCCGGGAGATCCTCAACTACGGACACACCCTCGGCCACGCCATCGAACGCGCGGAGAACTACACCTTCCGGCACGGCTACGCGGTCGCCATCGGTATGGTCTTCGCCGCGGAACTCGCCCGCCTCGACGGCCGGATCGACGACGCCACGGTGCGGCGCCACCGCTCCATCCTCACCTCCGTCGGACTGCCCACCGGGTACTCCATGGAGGCATGGCGGGAGCTGCGGGAGGCCATGCGGATCGACAAGAAGGCCCGCGGCGCCACCCTGCGCTTCGTCGTCCTGGACGGGGTCGGCAAGCCAGCGATCCTCTCCGGCCCCGGCGATGAGCTGCTCGACGCCGCCTACAGCGCTGTCGGCTCCTGAACCCCGCACCTCACACAGCCACTAGACTGGCCGAACAGAAGACCCACCGTCCGCACCGCCGGTGGTGATTCAGCAGACCCACCCACCAACGACCGTGCCCAACCCATGGAGAGACGACTACAAGTGGCCACGACGAACGACCTCAAGAACGGCACGACGCTGCGGCTCGACGGCGGAGAACTCTGGAATGTCGTGGAGTTCCAGCACGTAAAGCCGGGCAAGGGCGGCGCGTTCGTCCGCACCAAGCTCAAGAACGTCGTCTCCGGCAAGGTGGTCGACAAGACCTTCAACGCTGGGGCGAAGGTCGAGATCGCCAACGTTGACCGCCGTGAGATGCAGTACCTCTACAACGACGGCGACTCGTTCGTTTTCATGGACACCGAGACCTACGACCAGATCAACGTCCCCAACGAGGTCGTCGGCGACAGCGCGAACTTCCTCCTGGAGAGCGCGATGGTCACGGTTGCGATCAACGAGGGCAACCCCCTCTACATCGAGCTGCCCGCCGCCGTCGAGATGGAGATCTCGCAGACCGACCCCGGCGTCCAGGGTGACCGCTCCACCGGTGGCACCAAGCCCGCCACGCTGGAGACCGGCGCCGTCATCCAGGTGCCGCTGTTCATCACCACGGGTGAGCGCGTCAAGGTCGACACCCGCTCCGGCGACTACCTCGGGCGCGTCAACTGATGACCGCCCACCCGAAGCGGCCGGACAACAGTAAGCAGGGAACGCAGTGAGTGGCGCACGGCGCAAGGCCCGTAGGCGCGCGATCGAGGTGCTTTACGAGTCCGAGTTGCGGGAGACCCCCGTGGCGAAGGTCCTGGAGCGGCGACGCGCACAGCCGGAGCCTCCGATCAACGAGTTCACCGAGCAGCTCGCGGCGGCGGTCGACGAGCGGCGCGCCCGCATCGACGAGCTGCTCCAGGAGTACGCCATCGGCTGGACGCTGGAGCGCATGCCGGTGGTCGACCGTAACATCCTCCGGATGGGCGCCTACGAACTGCTGTGGGCCGACGACATCCCCGACGGGGTGGCGATCGCCGAGGCGGTCGCGGTCGCCAAAGAGCTGTCCGCCGAGGAGTCGCCGGCCTTCATCAACGGCCTGCTCTCGCGGCTGATGGAGAACAAGGCGTCGCTGGCGCTGTAGCGGCCCCCTGGCCGCCGCGGACAACGTACTCGCCCGTTGGGGCACAGCTGCTCAGCGGGCGCGAATGGGGAAGAACGGGGACGAGGGTGACCGAGAAGGCCGGTGGCATGACCATGGACGGCGCGACCTCCTCCGGCCCGCACCGGGCCGCGGGGACGGCGCGGACCGCTGTTGTGTGGGACGCCCTGCGCAACCTGCTGGCCGGGCTCGGTCCGGCGGCCGACGCCCCCTTGCACATCGTCGACGCGGGCGGCGGCACCGGGGGTGCCGCCGTTCCGCTCGCCGAACTCGGCCACCACGTCACCGTCGTGGAGCCCAATCCCGACTCGCTGGCCGCGCTGGAACGCCGTGCCGCCGAGGCGGGAGTGCGGGTCCACGCGATGCAGGGCGAGACGCACGACCTCGCCGAGCTGCTGCCGGCCGCGCACGCCCACCTCGTGCTCGTGCACAACGTCCTGGAGTACGTGGACGATCCGCGCGCCGCCTTGGACGACGTCGTGGGCATCACCCGGCCCGGCGGAGCCGTCAGCCTGATGGCCACCAACGCGGTCGCTGGAGCCCTGCACCGCGCCCTGGCCGGCCACGTCGCCGACGCCCACCGGCTGCTGAGCGACCCCGAGGGCCGCTGGGGTGAGGGCGACCCCATGCCGCGTCGCTTCACCAGCGACCGCCTCCTCGCGCTCGTCGAGGAGTGCGGACTCACCGCCCCCGAGGTCAGGGGTGTGCGGGTCTTCGCCGACCTGCTTCCCGGGCGCGTCTACGAGGGCGACCCGAGCGCCGGGCGCGAGCTGCTGGAGCTGGAGAAGGACGCCGCGGTGCACCCCGGGCTCGCGGGTATCGCCACTCAGCTGCACGTCTTGGCGCGCAAGCCCGCCTGATCGCGGGAGGCGGTCGAGTAGGCGCGGCGGCGACACGGAAGGGTCACTCCGCGTGCGCCCGAACCGCCCTTCCTTGCCGATATCCGGCGTGACCTGGTCAGATCATCGTCGGGAATCGGCGGTTTGGAACCCGACATCCGGCACACTGGTTACATGAGCCGACGTCAGCTGGAACGCGGGGCCGCGCTGCGCGGGATGGTCGGCGCGGACGGCATCGAGCCGCTGGTGCCTGACGGCACGGTCGCAGACGCCGACTGCACCATCCTCCACCTCGACATGGACGCGTTCTTCGCCAGCGTCGAGCGGCTGCGCCACCCCGAGACCCGCGGCCACCCCATCATCGTCGGGGGGACCGGCCCCCGGGGTGTGGTGGCTTCGGCCGACTACATCGCCCGCACCTACGGTGTGCACTCGGCCATGCCCATGGTGCGCGCTCTGCGGCTGTGCCCCGATGCCATCGTCTTTCCGCCCGACGGCGCCGCCTACAGGGAGGCCTCCGAGGCGGTCATGGACATCTTCCGCGCCATCACCCCCGAGGTCGAGCCGGTCTCGCTGGACGAGGCGTTTCTCGACGTCGCCGGGGCGCGACGGCGGCTGGGCAGCCCGGTACGCATCGCCGAGCTGATCCGCGCCCGGGTCCGCGAGGAGCAGCGCCTCACCTGCTCGGTGGGCGTCGCCTCGACCAAGTTCGTGGCCAAGCTCGCCTCCACCCGGTGCAAGCCGGACGGTCTGCTTGTGGTGCCGACCGACCGGGTCACCGCCTTCCTGGACCCGATGCCGGTGGGCGCGCTGTGGGGCGTGGGCGAGAAGACCGAGCAGCACCTCGTCCGGCTGGGTCTGCGCACCGTGGGCGACGTCGCGCGCGTCGCCCCCGACACGCTCCGCCGCGAGTTGGGGCAGGCCGTGGGCGGGAGGCTCAGCGATCTCGCCCGGGGGCGCGACGAACGCCGGGTGGTGCCCGGTTCGCCGGACAAGAGCATCGGCACCGAGGAGACCTTCGACCGCGACGTCGACGACCCCGGCGTGATCCACCGCGAGCTGCTGCGGCAGTCCGAGGCCGTGGCCCGCCGGCTGCGCGCCAGCGGCCAGATGGGGCGCGTGGTCGTCGTGAAGCTGCGCCGCGCCGACTTCAGTACCATCACGCGCTCGCGCACCCTGGCCGAGCCCACGGACGTCGCCCGGGAGATCAACACCGTCGCCCGGGAGCTGTACGCCGCCTCCGGACTGGAACGCGCCCGGCTGCGCCTGGTGGGCGTGCGTGTGGAAGGGCTGGCCGGGACCGAGGAGGTGCACCGCCAACTCGCCTTCGACGAGCCGGAGACCGGATGGCGGGAGGCGGAGCGGGCCATGGACCGGGTGACGCGCAGGTTCGGCGCCGGCGCGATCAAACCGGCCGCCCTGGCACGGCGTGACGAGGACGACGCCTGAGGACGACACTTTTCGGTCCGGCCAATCGTTGTCGGGGGGATGAGGGACAACGATGCCCTGGATGCAGGGGTGGAAGCGGGGACTTTGGACCGGTGTCGCCTATCGACAGTAGGGGTAGAGTGACCATCGTGGGTCAGCTACACGCGCATCTTTTCTTTTCAGCGGGCGCTAAGGCACCGTATTCTGGGCATATCACTGACCATAGGATTGTTGTTCAGTACCCGTTACCCCGATCGGGGACTGTCATTGGGAGGCGCCGTGCCGCTCTCTGAACACGAGCAGCGTATGCTCGACCAGATCGAGCAGGCGCTCTATGCCGAGGATCCGAAGTTCGCCAACACCGTTCGGCAGACGAACCCTGCGGTGCACTACAAGCGGTGGATCATCAAGGCATCCATCGGCTTCGTTCTGGGCGTCTCACTCCTCATGGCCGGCGTGATTTTCAAGCAGCCGGCGATCAGCGCTGTCGGCTTCCTCATCATGCTGTCGTGCACCCTGTGGGGGCTGTCAGGATGGCGTCGGGTGGTCGGCGGTGCCGAGGGTGCCGCAGCACCAGCCGAGGGCAAACAGCCGCGTCCGGAGCGGCGTGGGATGATGGACCGCTTCGAGGAGCGCTGGCGCCGCCGCCAGGAAGGCGACCACTGACCTCACCGCGGTACCGACGCCTCTCCCGCTGAGGGTACGTGCGGACGAACGCGCCCGTTGCGAGCCAACGGGCGCGTTCGCGTACGCGCGGCCGTCCGACGCAGCGTGGCGCCCCGGCTCCGGCCGTCGCGACGTCGCCCGCACGTTCGGCGTTCAGCCGGCGTGCACCCGCACCGCGCGCCGGATGGCGCTCGGCAGGCGGAGCAGCGAGCGCGGCAGCAGGGTGGCGCGGACCCGGGCGAGGACACCGAGCCGGGACCGCAGGGCGCGGCGTACCGTGTGCACATCGGCGGGCAGCGACAGCGGGACGACCGGGTGGGGGGCGTACCGCGCGCTCTCCTCGGACAGCGCGATCCGCCACAGCGCCTCGCGCGCCGCCCCGATGAGCTCGTAGTCGGACGCCAGCCGCCGGGCGATGGTCCGCGGGCTCTCCGCCGGGCTCCACGGCACCCGCAGGTCCGCCGCCTCGTCCCGCAGCCCCAACCACGCCGCCCGCGCCCGCGCCGACGCGGTCGTCGCGCTCGTCTGGCGCACGTGCCGGATCGCCGCGGTGGTCAGCGCGGGCGTGAGCAGCACCATCAGGCCGATGGCGGCGGCCAGCAGCGTCCGCCGCAACGACTCGGGGCCGATCACGCCGCCCGCGGTCCCCGACCCGGGGGACCCGGGCGCCGGAGCCGCGGTGCCGTCGTCCTCCGGCGCGTTGTCCTCGGACCGCTCCGCCCCATCGTCGGGAGCGTCGGCGTCCGGCCGGGGCACGCGGGTGTCGGGCGCGGCCGCGCGCTCCCGCGCGGGCTCCGCGTAGGAAGGCACCGACGCCGTGCCCTGCCCGTCGCCGGCCGACGGCGTCGGTTCGAACCGCAGCCACCCCTGTCCCTCGAAGTACAGTTCCGGCCAGGCGTGGGCGTCCGATCGTGCGACCTTCCACCGGCCGTCCGCGAGCTCGGTTCCCGCCGTGTAGCCGGTGGCCACCCGGGCGGGGATACCGACCTGGCGGGCCATCAGCGCCATGGAGCCGGCGAACTGCTCGCAGTAGCCGACGCGGCTGCCGAACAGGAAATGGGTCAGCGGGTCGGCCCTCGGCGGTAGGGGCGGTGGCCGCAGGTCGTAGGTGAACGCGCCGTCCTGGGTGAACCAGTCCTGGAGCGCCACCGCCCGCTCGTGCGGTGTGTCGGCGCCGCGGACGATCGAGCGGGCCAGCTCCGCCACCCGTGCGTCGACTCCCTCCGGGACCAGAAGGTACCGGGAGTCGACCCCCGCCGTGCCGCGGTCCGCGTCCGCCAGCTCCGTGGCGCTGGGGCGCGGGCGGACACTCTGGACCTCGTAGGCCAGGGACCGCGACCGCCCGCCGGTGCTGAACACCATCTGGGTGTCGGGGTCGGCGAACCACTCGCCCGCGACATCCACCGAGAGCGCCGGGTAGGGCATCGGCAGGAAGTCGACGTTCCGCGCGTCGCCCGCCACGGAGATCTCGGTGGTGATCGGGTCTCCGACGAGAGCCGGGGTGCCCGGGGGCAGCGGCAGCCGGTCGTCGGCGCCGACGCGGGTGTTGCGCCCGGCCCGCAGTGTGGACATGGTCCAGTTTTCGCCCTCGAAGACGTCCAGAACGTAGGTACGCAGATAGTCCGGCCGGGGGTCGTCGCTGCGGTAGGTCAGGACGGGCGCACCGCTGCCGTCGGCCAGCTGCGTGCGCAGGGTGACCAGGGGGTGGGTGGTCGTCACGGCGTCGTCGCCGATCACACCGCCCTGGGCCATCCGGAACAGCGCGTTGTCGGCGAGGCCGGGTACGGCGAGCGGTGTGAGCACGGCGAGGACGATGGCGACCGCCGCGACGCCCGCGGCCGTCACGACGCGGCGCAGGGTTCCGAGCGGGGAGGCCGCGGAGCCGGTACCCGGGGTCGGCCGGACCGCCCGGACCGCGCCGCGGACCCCGCCGTCGACGGCGAGCAGCCCCAGGTAGGCGGACGCCGCTACGGCAAACGCCCACCAGGAGATGCCCTGGTCGTTCACGGACAGGACGAGGAACAGCATCCCGGCCAGGGGGAGACCGACGAGCGCTGGCGCGCGCACGGTGACCACAAGGAAGTCGGCGACGAGCGCCAGCAGACCCAGGCCCAGCGCGATGACCAGGACCACCCCCGGGATCGCCGCGACCGGGGCGGGGCTGGCGTCGATCTCGGCGCGCCCCTCCCCGATGAGGGCGAGGAGTGCCGTGATGGCCTGTGGTGTCGGCATCACTCCGCCCACGGCCCGCTCCGGGGCGAACAGTGCGGTGAGCGCGACGAGCCCCGCGGCGGCTTGCGCGAGAGGGAGGGCGACCTCGGGCAGCCGCACGATCCGCAGGACGATCCCGCTCAGGGCGACCGCAGCCACGGTGGCCACGCTCGCCGGCCACCACTGATGGCCCGAGATGAGGGGGGCGAGGGCGGGCAGGGTGGCCAGAACGGTGGCCATCCACGCCAGCGCGAGGAGGCACGCGGACCAGGTGCCGGTTCTCACCGCGCCGCACCTCCCCGCGCGCAGTCGTTCGGCACGCGGGTGGGAACGCTGTGGCCGAGCAGGTCCTCCGCGGTGTCGATCCGGTACACGAGCCATCCCGTACGGGAGAGCGCGTCGCTCGCTGTGTCGAGGGCGCCGGGGGAGGGCCAGGCCGCCGTGGCGCAGAGAACGGCGACGCGGCGGTGGCTGTGGGCGGATCCCACGCGGGCGAGGGCGGTGAGGTCGCCGTCGGTGAGGGCACCGAGGATCGCGACGCACAGGCCGGTGCCCGCGACCGGGGAACCGGCGACCAGGTCGACGCCGCGACCTAGCCGGACGGCCGGGGAGGTGGGCGTCAGGGCGAGCGCGTCCAGCACCGTGTCTCCGCCTCCGCCGGGAACCTCCCGCTCGTCGGTGAGCAGGCGCACGTCCTGGCGGCGGCCGATGAAGTGCAGTGCGATCGACGCGGCCGCGCTGACCGCCGTCTCCAGTGAGGAGCCCGCCCCCTCGCCCGCGTGCGCGCTGTCCCGCGTGTCCAGCAGGATCGCGCTGTGGTCGCCGAGCCGGTGCTCCTCGCGGCGCACCATGAGCTCGCCGACCCGGGCTGTGCTGCGCCAGTGGACCCGGCGCAGGTCGTCGCCGTAGCGGTAGGCACGCGGGACCTGGTCGTCCTCGCCGACGCCGGTCACGAATCTGGTGCTGCTTTCCCCGGAGTCGGTGGCCCCGCCCATCGGCCACATCCGGGGCAGGGCCACCACCGGCGGCGTCACCAGCAGGGACACGTGCGTCCCGAGGGTGCGCCGCATTCGTACGCAGCCCAGGGGGTCGTCGAGCGTCAGCCGCAGTGGGCCGATCGGGTACCCGCCGCGCACGGGAGGACGGACGCGGTAGGAGAGGTCGCGGGTGGCCCCCGGCCGCAGGTAGCCGAGAGCGAATCGCGGCGCGTCGTCGGGGAGGTTGGGCAGCGTCTCCTCGGCCAGCGCCCCGGCGACCGCCCGCCTGGGGGAGGCGTTCCCCACCTGGATGAGGACGCGGGCGTCGTTGCCCGCCGTCACGCGCTCGGGTTGCAGCGTGCGGCTGTGTGTGAGTCTGCGGGGGGAACCGGCCAGTGCCGCCAGGGAGAGCAGGGGAACGGCGAACACCAGCACACCGAGTCCGACGACGTCGCGCTGGCCGAGCGCCAGCCCGCCGACCAGCAGGGCCGCGCCAGCGCACAGGAGGGACAGGCCGCGGGTGGTGAAGGCGCGCACGGGCCTCATCTCCCGGCCGGTCGGGACGGCGGCTGCGTGTCGGGTTCGGTCGCCTCCGGGATGCTCATAGGTGCCATCTTCCCGCGTCCGGGGCGTCGGCCTGGCCCGGATGCGCCGGTCCGGTGGCCTGGGGGGCCGAGGGTCGGAGCGTATCCGCCCTGTTGGTGGGTGTTTGTGGGGGAAGTGCGCGCGTCCCGGACGCGGGAACGCCTCCGGTCCGGCGGCGGGCCGCCGGACCGGAGGGATCTGCTGGAGGACACCGGTTCTATCTGGGCCCGGGGATCGGCATCCGGGCGACCAGGTCGGAGACGATGTGCTCGGTGGTGCGGCGCTCCATGTGCGCCTCGGGGGAGAGCAGGAGCCGGTGGGCGAGCACGGGCACCGCCAGCGCCTGGATGTCGTCGGGGACGACGTAGGCGCGCCCCTCCAGGGCCGCGTAGGCGCGGGCCGCTCGGACGAGGTGGAGGGTGGCCCGCGGGGAGGCGCCAAGCCGGAGTTCCGGGGCGGTGCGGGTGGCCGAGACCAGGTCGACCGCGTAGCGCCGGATGCCCGGGGCGACGTGGATGGTCTGCACGTGGGCGACCATGGCCCGGATCTCGGCGGTGTCGGCCACCGGGGCGAGGCCGTCCAGCGGCGAGAGCGCACCATGGGTGTCGATCATGTCCAGCTCGGCCTGCGGGGTCGGGTAGCCCACCGCGATGCGCGCCATGAAGCGGTCCCGCTGCGCCTCGGGCAGGGGATAGGTGCCCTCCATGTCGGTCGGGTTCTGGGTGGCGATGACCATGAACGGCCGCTCCAGCGGACGTGTCTCGCCGTCGACGCTGACCTGCATCTCCTCCATGCACTCCAGCAGCGCCGACTGGGTCTTGGGGGAGGCGCGGTTGATCTCGTCGCCGAGCACGATGTTGGCGAACACCGGGCCGGGGTTGAACTCGAACTCCTGGCGCTCCTGGTGGTAGACGCTGACGCCGGTGATGTCGCTGGGGAGCAGGTCGGGGGTGAACTGGACGCGCTGCACCGAGCAGTCCACGGCCCGCCCGAGCGCCTTGGCCAGCATCGTCTTGCCGACACCCGGGATGTCCTCGATGAGCAGGTGGCCTTCGGCCAGCAGCACGGTCAGGGCCATCCGGACGACCTCGGGTTTGCCCTCGATGACCGTCTCGACCGCCTCGCGGATCCGGTCGGCGACCACAAGGACGCCACCGGTGTGGGAGGGGCGGCCGTCGAACCCGTTCGTGTCGTATCGCGCGTCGAGCGACACTTCGCACCTTCCCCCGGTCCCCACGCTGATGTCCCCCGAGGCTAACGGCAAAGCGGTGGAATGCACAGCAGAACGGATCAGCGGTTCAGTGCCGTCCGGATGTCCGTCCGGTGGGACACGCCACGGCCCGCCGCGCCCGCTCCACTCCCCTCCACCCCACCTGAACTGGGGATTTATCGGCGAAACCGCCGTCTGCCGGCGGGTGATTCTGTTGACCGTGGGGGAGAGTGGAGTAGAGTGGAGCATCGTGGAGCAGGAGACTGCTCCCGCAGGGCTGGGGAGGTGGTTTCCGGTGTTTCTCGGCAGCCACTCGCCACGCCTCGACGAGAAGGGGCGACTGTTCCTTCCGGCGAAGTACCGCGACGAACTGTCGGGGGGACTGGTGATCACGAAGGGCCAGGAGCGCTGCCTCTACGTCTTTCCGATGGAGGAGTTCCAGCGCATCACCGAGGCCCTCCGGTCGGCTCCGGTCACCGCCAAGGCGGTTCGCGACTACAGCCGCGTCTTTTTCGCCAGCGCATCCGATGAGATCCCGGACAAGCAGGGTCGGATCACCATCCCGCCCGCACTCCGGGGCTACGCGGGCTTGGACCGCGACTGTGTCGTCATCGGAGCCAACACGCGCCTGGAGATCTGGGACGCGCGCGCCTGGGCCGATTACGAGGCCGAACAGGAGCAGGCATTCGCGGATCTGTCGGAGGAGGTGTTGCCGGGGGTGTGAGTGACGTGGCGGCACCGCGGCGACGGCTTCGGTCGTCGGGCGCGGAGGAGCGCGAGGCCACCACCGTCAAGTGTCCTGTCCGGATCCAGGGCCTTCAGACGCGACCAGGTACCAGCTGACACAGCTTCCCCGGTGCCAGGTGGGCGACGTTTGGGACGCGTCTGGAGGCCGGTCCGGGCGGTCGCGGGTCCGGGGGAACGACCGCGAGCGAATCGAAGACGATAACTAGGGGGGCACTGTGCTCATGGGGGACACGGTGGGAGACGCATCGGGAGACACCGAGGCGGCGCATATTCCGGTCATGCTCGATCGGATCGTCGACCTGCTCTCCCCGGCGCTGACGCGCCCGGGGGCGGTCTTCGTCGACGGGACGCTGGGCCTCGGCGGCCACGCCGAAGCGATGCTCACCGCCCACCCCGAGCTGCGGCTGGTCGGCATCGACCGCGACACCACCGCACTGCGCCGCAGCCGCCAGCGCCTCACGCCGTTCGCCGACCGCGTCGACTTCGCCCACGCCGAGTACGACGACATCCCCCGCGTCCTCGACGACCTCGGCATCGACGAAGTCCAGGGCATCCTGCTGGACCTGGGCGTCTCCTCACCCCAGCTGGACGAGGCCGAGCGCGGCTTCGCCTACTCCTACGAGGCGCCCCTCGACATGCGGATGGACCGCACACAGGACCTCACCGCCGCCGACGTCGTCAACACCTACTCCGCCGCCGAGCTCACCCGTATCCTGCGCGACTACGGCGAGGAGCGCTTCGCCGCACGCGTCGCCCAGGCGATCGTGCGCGAACGCGCCAAGCGGGGTATCGACACTACGCGCCTGCTGGCCGAGCTCGTACGCGAGGCCATTCCCGCCGCCACCCGGCGCACCGGCGGCAACCCCGCCAAGCGCACCTTCCAGGCGCTGCGCATCGAGGTCAACGCCGAGCTGACCATTTTGGAGCGCACGCTGCCGGCCGCCATCGGCCGGCTGGCCATCGGCGGGCGCATCGCCGTGCTGTCCTACCACTCCCTGGAGGACCGGCTCACCAAGCGCACCCTGGCCTCGCTCGCCACCGATACCACCCCGCCCGACCTGCCCGTTCCCCTCCCCGAAGCCCAGCCCGAACTCCGGCTCCTCACCCGAGGGGCCGAACAGCCCTCCGACGAGGAGAACGAACGCAACCCCCGTGCGGCATCGGCCCGGCTCCGGGCCGCCGAACGGGTCAGAGCACCACGGAAGTGATCGGGGAGGCGGAACACACTCATGAGCACCACGACCGAGCGCCGACCTCGGGGCCACACGCGCTCCCGCCCGGCCACCGACAGCCCCGATCGTAGGCGCCCGTACGAGCCCGCGCGCGGTTCGGGCACCACGCGCACCGCACCGCCGCGCCCCGCCGCCAAGCGCGCTCCCGCGCCCCGGCGCCAGCCGGCCCCGCGCGCGCCCCGCATGCCCTTCGTGCTGCTTGTGCTCGGACTGCTCGGCGGCGCGATGATCAGCCTGCTCGCGCTGCGCACCGTGCTGATCGAGGACGCGTTCGCCATCACCAGCCTGGAGCAGGACAACCGCGACCTCTCCTACGAGAAGGAGGCCCTGCAGGAAGAGGTCGTCGCCCTGGAGGCACCCGACCGGATCGCATCAGAGGCGAAGGCGATGGGTATGGAGCCCGGCGACGGGCCGCTGTTCATCGATCTGCGTACGGGAACGATCGACGGCGAGCCCGAAGCGGGCACCCCGTGACCGGGCTCCGTCCGGGCGCCGGGAGGAGAAGACCGACCGCTAGGAGCCATGGTTGAGTCCATCGCGTGACGGGCGGTCCCGCGATCCCCGCCGCCCCTCCCCCTCGGGGCGGTCCGGCCGTGGCTCCGCTCCCCAGGGCGGCCGACAGGGGCGCCCCCGTTCCTCCGGCACCGGGCAGCCGCCGCGGCGCCCCACCCGCCAGACTCCGGCCCGTCCCCGCCCGGCCCGAACCGCCGCCTCCGCGCGGCCAGGGAGAGGGGGCGGCCCCAGCGGCCCCGCCGCGCCCCCGCGCAGCCGGTTCCGCCTGGTCAATCCGCAGCGGCGGATCAAGGTCTCGCTGGTCATGATGGTCGTCATCATGCTGGTGTTCGCCGGGCGGCTGGTGCAGATCCAGGGCATCGAGGCCGATGGGTACGCCGCGGCCGCCGCAGAGCAACGGCGGACCACTATCGACATCCCGACCACCCGCGGCGCGATCACCGACGTCAACGGCAAGTCCTTCGCGATGTCGGTGGAGTCCCGCCTCGTCTTCGTCGATCCCACCGAGGTCCGCGACAAAGAGCGCGATGAGCTCATCCGCGAACTCTCCGAGCGCTTCGGTCTGGACGCCGACCGGGTCGCCGCCAAGGTCAACGCCACACCCAGCCGCTACCAGGTAATCGAGAAGAACGTCGCGCCCAAGGAGTGGAAGGACCTGGCCAAGCGCGAGTTCCAGGGCCTGGGCGCCCTGGTCGACTACAAGCGCGTCTATCCCGACGAGACCGGGGCCGCCGACCTCATCGGCTTCACCAACGCCGCGGGCCAGGGGGCCGAGGGCCTGGAAGCCGTGCTCGACACCACCCTCGCCGGTGAGGCCGGCAAGCAGCAGGTCGACATCTCCGCGTCCGGCACCCAGATCCCCATGGGCGGCGGCCTGGCCAAGGACCCGGTCCCCGGCAAGGACGCGCGCCTCACCCTCGACCAGGACATCCAGTGGCACGCCGAGCAGGCCCTGGCCGCGCGCTCCGACGAGCTGAACGCCGACGGCGGCAGCGTGATCGTGATGCGCCCCAACGGGGAGATCGTGGCGATGGCCGACTACCCCACCTACTCCCCGAAGGACATCGGCTCCACGACCGCCGAGGAGCGGCTCAACGGCGCTGTGGCCGAGGCCTTCGAGCCCGGCAGCACCAACAAGGTCATCACCGTCGCCGGAGCGCTGGAGGAGGGGCTCACCACGCCCGACACCGTCTACACCGTGCCCTACTCCATCCAGCGCTACGACCGCACCTTCAAGGACGACCACTTCCACGACACCGAGCGGATGACGCTCAGCGGAATCCTTGCCAAGTCCAGCAACGTCGGCACTATCCAGGTGGGCGAGCAGCTGGGCAAGCAGAGGATGTACGACTACCTCAGGAAGTTCGGGTTCGGTCAGCCCACCGGGCTGGACCTGCCCGGCGAGAACGCCGGCATCCTCACCGAGCCCGAGGACTGGTGGGGGACGCAGCTGCCGTCGATCTCGTTCGGTCAGGGCCTCTCGGTCAACGCCATGCAGATGGCAAGCGTGTACGCCACGGTCGCCAACGACGGCGTCCGCGTCGAGCCGCACGTGCTCGCCGGGACCGTTGACAAGGAGGGCGAGTTCACCCCGGCCCCCGAGCACAAGAAGGAGCGCATCATCAGCAAGGCCACGGCTGATGAGCTCAAGCTCATGCTGGAGGCGGTCACCGGCGACGAGGGCACCGCGACCGCGGCCCAGGTCCCCGGCTACCGGGTGGCCGGGAAGACGGGCACCGCCAACCGGGTCAACCCGGAAACCGGCAGCTACAAGGGCGGCGGCCACACTTCGTCGTTCGTCGGCTTCGCCCCCGCCGACGACCCGCAGCTCATCGTCCAGGTCGTGCTGCACAACCCCAAGAAGGAGTACTACGCCGGAAAGGCCGCCGCACCGGTCTTCGCCGACGTCATGTCCTTCGGGCTGAAGTCCCTGAAGATCGAGCCGACCGGCACCGAAGCGCCGAACATCCGGCTCATGGAGGACGAGTAGCCGCCAGCGCGCGGCCGGCGGTGCGTGCCTGAGACTCCGGCCACGGTCCGCGGCGTCGCCCGCCCCCAGGCCCGCCCATGTGCCATTGTTTGATTATCCCCCTTGTGATCACAGCCGATAACCTCACGACGTGCCACCGGTAATGCGACCTGAACGAAACCATCTCCGTCCGCTGTCCGACCTCGTCCGCCTGCTGGGCCCGGACGCGCTCGCCAGTCCCTCCGACCACGCGCACTCCGATGTGACCGAGACGACGGTCACCGGGATCACCCACGACTCGCGCAGCGTGCGCTCCGGCGATGTCTACGCCGCGCTGCCCGGCCTGAGCAGACACGGGGCGGAGTTCGCCGCGCAGGCCGCAGCGTCCGGTGCGGTGGCGATCCTCACCGATCCCTCCGGTGCGGAGCGTGCCGGACAGACGGGGCTGCCCGTGCTGTCCGTAGCCGATCCGCGCGCCCGCCTCGGCGAGGTGGCGTCTTGGGTGTACGGGAACGCCGCCGAGGAGCTGCTGCTCATCGGGACCACCGGCACCAGCGGCAAGACCACGGTCACCTACCTGGTGGAGTCCGGGCTGCGCGCCGCCGGACACCACACGGGCCTGGTCGGTACCGTCGAGATGCGCGTCGGCGACGAGCGCGTGGACTCGTCGCTGACCACCCCCGAGGCCACCGACCTCCACGGCCTGTTCGCCGTCATGCGCGAGCACGGCGTCTCGGCCGCCGCGATGGAGGTCTCCAGCCACGCCCTGGCCTTGGGCCGCGTCGGCGGCACCGAGTACGACGTCGCGATCTTCACCAACCTCTCCCAGGACCACCTGGACTTCCACAGCGACCTGCGCGACTACTTCGACACCAAGGCGCGGCTCTTCACGCCGGAGTTCTGCAAGGTGGCCGTGGTCAACCGCGACGACAAGTTCGGCCGGGCGCTCGTCGACATGGTGAACGCCCGCGGCGCCATCCCGGTGACCACGTTCTCCTCCGCGGGCGACCCCGAGGCCGACTGGCGCGCGGTCGACGTGCGGCTCACCGCCGGCGGCAGCGTTTTCCGCCTCGCCGGGCCGGGCGGAATGGAGGCCGACGCCTCGGTCCGGCTGCCCGGCCCGTTCAACGTCTCCAACGCCATGGCCGCCATCGTCGGCCTCATCGAGGCCGGTATCCCCATGGACACCGCGGTCGAGGGTGTCGCCGCCGCGGGGGGCGTGCCCGGGCGCATGGAGCCCGTCGACGAGGGGCAGGACTTCACCGCGCTGGTCGACTACTCGCACAAGCCCGGGGCGATCGAGGCCGTGCTCAGCTCGCTGCGCGACATCACCGAGGGCCGCCTCACCATGGTCGTGGGCTGCGGGGGCGACCGGGACCGCGCCAAGCGTCCGCTGATGGGGGAGGCCGCCGTCCGGCTCGCCGACGCCGTCATCTTCACCGACGACAACCCACGCAGTGAAGATCCGATCACGATTGTGCAGAGCATGCTGGAGGGCGTCGTCAAAGTCCCCGAGGAACAGCGCGCCCGGGTCACGGTCGAACCCGACCGCGCCACCGCCATCGAGACAGCGGTGGGGCGAGCGGCACCGGGCGACACGGTCGTCATCGCGGGCAAGGGCCACGAGCGCGGCCAGTACGTCGCAGGCCGGGTGCTGCCCTTCGACGACCGGGAGGTGCTGCGCGACGCACTGCGCCGCCGGGGGCGCGGCTGAGCGCCCCACCGCGCCGAACCGGCGCACCGTGCCGGTGGGCCGCCGGTGCGGGGCCACGGCCCCGCACCGGAACAGCGGCTTCCGCACACGTCGGGACGGTGCGCGACGGATCCCCCATGACGGGCAATACGGTCGTGAGAGGCGAAGACATGGACAGGTGATCACGGATCGGTCGTGATCCGGCCTGGGCGCAACCCCCGCGGCCCAACATGTTCTAAGGTTAGGTCCGGCAATCGCAGCCCGGCTCCGTGGCGTGCTGACGCCGCTCCCAAGAAGACGAGTACCGCGCTTCCCCGTATTCGCGCCGTCTTCCTGCCGGAGCGCCCCAGGCGCGGAGGACCGGGCCCCGACATGAGGAGTGGATTTGATCGCGCTGACGCTCGATCGGATCGCTGAGATCACCCAATCCCGGTTAAGCGGATCGGCGCGTGCAGCGGAGATCGTCAACGGCCCGGTCGTGATCGACTCGCGGCAGGCCCGGTCGGGCTCGCTGTTCGTCGCGTTCCACGGCGAACACGTCGACGGCCACGACTTCGCCGGCGCCGCCGTTGAGGCGGGCGCGGTGGCGGTCCTGGCGTCCCGCCCGGTCGACGCCCCGCACCTGCTGGTCGACGGCGGTGACGACGGGATCCAAGCCGCCCTGGGGCGCCTGGCACGGGGCGTCGCCGACGAGCTGACCCATACCGACGTCATCGGCATCACCGGCTCGTCCGGCAAGACCACGACCAAGGACCTGCTCGCCCAGGTACTGGAGCACCGCGGCACCACGATCGCGACACAGGGCTCGTACAACAATGAGATCGGCCACCCCCTGACCGTGCTGCGCGCCGACGCCGCGACCCGGTTCATGGTCCTGGAGGTCGGGGCGCGCGGCACCGGGCACATCTCCTACCTGTGCTCCCTCGCCCCGCCCCGCATCGGCGTGGTGCTCAACGTGGGCAGCGCCCACGTCGGCGAGTTCGGCAGCAGAGAAGCCATCGCCCAGGCCAAGGGCGAGCTGGTCGAGGCGCTCCCCACCGCGGCCGACGGCGGGGTCGCCGTGCTCAACGCCGACGACGACGCCGTGATCGGGATGGCGGCCCGCACCAAGGCGCGCGTGGTCTCCTACGGCGCCGGCGCCGGCGCCGGCGTGCGCGCCACCGACGTCGAGCTCGACGGCTCCGGGCGGGCCGCGTTCACCCTGGAGCTCGGTGGGCGCAGCGCGCGGGTGCGCCTCGCGCTGGTCGGCACCCACCAGGTGCACAACGCGCTGGCCGTCGCCGCCGTGGCGGCGGAGGCCGGGATGGACATCGACGCCATCGCCGCTGCTCTGGGCCAGGCCGGCCCCGTCAGCCGGTGGCGGATGGAGATCGACGAGCTGGACGACGGCATCACGGTCGTCAACGACGCGTACAACGCCAACCCCGAGTCCATGTCCGCCGCGCTGCGGACGCTCCAGACGCTCGGGGAGCACCGGCGGTCCATCGCCGTGCTGGGGCAGATGGCAGAACTCGGCGAGGAGCGGCACCGCGCTGAGCACGAGGCCATCGGCCGACGCGCGGCCGAGACCGGGGTCGCCGGGCTTGTCATCGTTGGAAGTGAGGCCGCGCCCATCGCTGATGGAGCGCGGAGCGTGCCCGGGTGGCGGGGGGAGATCGTGCAGGTCCCCGATGCCCCGGCCGCGGCCGCGGCGCTGCGTGAGCGCCTGCGGGCAAGAGACGTCGTCATGCTGAAGGGATCGCGCGTGGCCGGGCTGGAACGGGTCGCCGAGCTGCTCAAGTCCGGGGAGGACGCCAAGTGACCGGCATCCTGCTCGCATCGGCGCTCTCTCTCATCTTCTCAATGGCGCTCATGCCGATGGTGATCCGGATCCTGTTCCGGTTCAAATTCGGTCAGGAGGTCCGCGACGACGGACCGGAGGGGCACAAGACCAAGCAGGGCACGCCCACCATGGGCGGCATCGTCATCATCCTCGGCGCGGTCATCGGTTACTTCGGCTCCCACCTGGCGCTGATGACCCGGCCGACGGTGTCGGGCCTGCTGGTCATGTTCCTGTTCGTCGGTATGGGAGCCGTCGGCTTCCTCGACGACTTCATCAAGATTTACAAACGCCGCAGTCTGGGTCTGCGCAGCGGCGCGAAGATGCTCGGCCAGACCGTCGTGGGCGTGGGCTTCGCCGTGGGCGTCACCCAGTTCCCCAACGGTTACGGCTACACCCCCGCCTCCCCGCAGCTCTCCTTCCTGCGCGACTTCGGGCCGCCGCTGATGATCGGCGTCTTCGTGATCTGGGCGCTGTTCCTCATCGTCGGCTTCTCCAACGCGGTGAACCTCACCGACGGCCTCGACGGCCTGGCCACCGGCGCCACGATCCTCTCCCTGGTCGCCTACGTCATCATCGGCAACTGGCAGCTGCGGCAGAGCTGCACCCAGGCGCTCGAACCGAGCTGCTACCCGGTGCGCGACCCCCTCGACCTCGCGGTCGTCGCGGCGGCGGTGCTCGGCGGCTGCATCGGGTTCCTCTGGTACAACGCGCCTCCCGCCAAGATCTTCATGGGTGACACCGGCTCGCTGGCGCTGGGCGGCCTCATCGTCGGCCTGGCGATCACCACGCGCACCCAGCTGCTGCTGCTCATCATCGGTGGCCTGTTCGTGCTGATCACCCTGTCGGTGATGATCCAGATCACCTCGTTCCGGCTCACCGGTAAACGGGTGTTCCGCATGGCGCCGCTGCAGCACCACTTCGAACTCAAGGGATGGGCCGAGACCACCATCGTGATCCGGTTCTGGATCATCCAGGGCCTGTTCGTCGGTGTCGGCATCGGCCTGTTCTACCT
The DNA here is from genome assembly GCF_039530945.1 of Nocardiopsis rhodophaea. Taxonomy (NCBI): domain Bacteria; kingdom Bacillati; phylum Actinomycetota; class Actinomycetes; order Streptosporangiales; family Nocardiopsidaceae; genus Nocardiopsis; species Nocardiopsis rhodophaea. The sequence goes on along the minus strand of NZ_BAAAPC010000003.1, from coordinate 82,880 downwards.
GGAATGGATGCCGAGATAAGCGTGAGCGAGAGCGAGACCGTGAGCGAGACCGCCGCCTTCCCGACCCGGCTCAGCGGCCGCGCCGTGTGCGTGGCCGGGCTGGGCGTGTCCGGGCCGCCCGTGGCCCGTGTACTGCTCGCCCACGGCGCGCGAGTGACCGTCGTCGACGGGCGCGACGACGAGGCCACCCGGCGCGTGGCCGCCGACCTGCGGGCGGAGGGCGCCGATGTGCGGCTCGGTGCCGCCGATACCCCGCCGCCGGGGACCGACCTCGTGGTCACCTCGCCCGGCTGGCGGCCCGACTCCCCGCTGCTGGTGGCCGCCACCGAGGCGGGCATCGAGGTCATCGGGGACGTCGAACTGGCCTGGCGGCTCAAGCCCGCCGACCAGATCTGGCTGGCGGTCACCGGCACCAACGGCAAGACCACGACGGTGCGGATGCTGGAGGCGATGCTGCGCGCCGACGGCCGCGACGCCGTCGCGGTCGGCAATGTCGGCACCCCCGTCATCGAGGCCGCCCTACCCGACGAAAAGGGCGCCTATCCCCAACTCCTCGCGGTCGAGCTGTCCAGCTTCCAGCTGCACTGGTCCTCCTCGCTGCGCCCGCACGCCGCCGTCGTCCTCAACGTGGCCCCTGACCACCTCGACTGGCACGGCGGCCTGGAGTCCTACGCCCAAGCCAAGGGACGTATCCACGCCCCCGGCACGATCCGCGTGGCCAACACCGCCGACGAGTGGTCCCTGCGCCTGGCCCAGGCGGGCGACGCGACCGCACCGCTGATCGGCTTCGCCCTGGACACCCCGCGCCCCGGAGAACTGGGCGTGGTGGAGGACCTGCTGGTGGACCGCGCCTTCGTCGACGACCCGCTGCACAGCGCCGAAGAGCTCGCCACGCTGGGCGATGTCGTCCCGGCGGTTCCGCACAACGTCGCCAACGCCCTGGCCGCCGCGGCGCTGGCCCGGTCCGTAGGCGTGGCCCCCGGGGCGGTGCGCGCCGGACTCGCGGCCTTCGCGCCGGAGCCCCACCGCATCTCCCACGTGGCCACCGTCGGGGGCGTCGACTACGTCGACGACTCCAAGGCCACCAACCCCCACGCGGCCGCGGCGTCCCTTGCCTCGTACGCGTCCGTCGTGTGGGTGGCCGGCGGACTCCTCAAGGGCGCCGACGTCGACGACCTCGTCCGTTCCGCGGCCCCCCGCCTCCGCGGCGCCGTGCTGATCGGCCAGGACCGCGCCCGCCTGCGCGATGCCCTGGCGGCCCACGCCCCGGACGTCCCGGTCGTCGACATCGCCGACACCGACGGCCGCGGCGCCATGGCCGAGGTGGTCAAGGCCGCCGCGGAGCTGGCCCACGAGGGCGACACCGTGCTGCTGGCCCCCGCTGCGGCGTCGATGGACATGTTCACCGACTACAACGTCCGCGGCGACGCGTTCACCGAGGTCGTGCGGGGCATCGGCGCGTAGGGCGGCGCGGCACCGCCAGTGAGGGCCTTCGGGGTTTGCTGAGCGGCCGTGTCGACGGTCTTTCTTTCCGGCGTCCTTGGGTGAAAAGCGGCAGCGAGGGCGGCGGGCGTTGGGGGTGCCGGTCGCCTCAGGGGACGCGGCCGGGCGGGGCAACGACCGCCCGCCCCACCGGTCTCCTCCCCGGTCGAGCGGGGACGGCAGCGGCGACGAGGGATGGGGGTGGGGCGCCCCTGGTCGGCTCCCGGGCGGGGCATGCGGGCGGCCCGGAATCCGACGTGCGGGCCGCCGGACGCCGGGTATGCCCGGTTTGCCCCACGTTCCCCGCGATGATCATGGGAACGGTCCCGGTTTTGTCCGGTTTGTCGGGACATTCCCCATGATCATCGCCAGAGGGGGGCTGTGGCGGTGGAGTGCTCCCGAATCGCGGAAGGCGCCGCACGCGAAGCGAGAAGGGACGCCCCGAGCTGCGGGCCCCGCTCCGCCGCACCCGCCGGGCGACCGGCGCCCCCAGCCCCCTCCGCCCTCGGTGCCGCTTTTCACCCAAGAACACCGGAAAGGAAGAGCACCGACAAGGCCGTCCAGCAGACCCTAGGCGCCCGCACTCTGCCGCACCAGGCGGTGATCACGGTGCGCGCCCCGATTCTGTCGGGGTAGCCGGGACAATGGCGGTGATCACCGGCGGGTGTGGCGGGAAGCACGGCGGGATGGACTGGAAAACCGCCCAACACGCGCGAAATGTCCTACGGCTTGGGGCGTGTAGCCATCAGACTTGGTCGACGCCGGGTATAGAGGGGCGTAGGCGGAGGTGACGTATGGCGGTGTCGACATCGGCTTCCTCCGCCGGCGGGGCGGAGGAGCGGGGGAACGGCACCATCGGTCGGGTACTGGCGCGGGTGCGGGAGTTTCCGCAGGTGGTGAATCGGCCGCTGACCTCCTACTACCTGCTGTTCGGCAGCAGCGCGCTGCTCATCATGCTCGGACTGGTCATGGTGTGGTCGTCGTCGATGGTCGACTCCTACACCGAGACCGGTTCGGCGCTGTCCCTGTTCCGCAAGCAGGTCGTGGCCGCCGCGATCGGCCTGCCGTTGTTGGTGGTGGCGTCCCAGCTGCCGGTGAAGGTGCTGCGGGTGATCGGCTACCCGGCGATGATCATCTCTGTCGCGCTGCTGATCATCACCATGTTCAAGGGCGAGGAGTATGGCGCCGGGGCGATGCGGTGGCTGGAGATCGGAGGCGTGACGATCCAGGCCTCGGAGCCCGCCAAGCTCGCGTTCGCGCTGTGGGGCGCCAACATCCTGGCGCGCAAGGAGGAGCTCAAGCAGCTGGTCGATTGGCGCCAGCTGCTGATGCCGCTGCTCCCCGGGTGTGGCGTCCTGGTACTCCTGGTTCTCATCGGAACCGACCTGGGCACCTCCTTTGTGCTGCTCACCATCTTCCTCTCGCTGCTGTGGGTGGTGGGCGCGCCCACGAGGCTGATCTGCGGCATGATCGGGCTGGTGGCCGCGCTAGGCGCGATCATGATCGCCGTCGAGCCGTTCCGTAAAGGACGTCTGACCTCGTTCCTCAATCCCGAGGACGACCCCACGGGGACCGGTTTTCAACTCCTGCACGGGCTGTACGCGCTCGGGAGCGGCGGGGTGTTCGGCCGCGGCATCGGCGGCAGCTTGGAGAAGTGGGGGGTACTGCCGCACCCGGAGAGCGACTTCATCTTCGCGATCATCGGTGAGGAACTCGGGCTGATCGGGACGCTTATCGTTGTCGGACTGTTCGGTGTCCTGGGCTACGCTGGTCTGCGTGTCGCCTCGCGGGCCAGGGACCCCTTCGCGCGGTTGGCCGCCACGTCGCTGACCGGATGGATCGTGGTCCAGGCGATGGTCAACATCGGAACGGTCCTCGGTCTTATGCCCATCACGGGCATCCCGCTTCCCCTGGTCTCGGCCGGGGGATCGTCGTTGATCCCGACCATGCTGGCGCTGGGGGTGCTGCTCGCGCTCGCGAAGAACGAGCCCGCGGCCCGCAGAGCCCTGGCCGCTCGCGGTCCGAGTCGGGCGCAAAGGGTTCTAAGCTGGCTTGGCCTGGACAATGCCGGGACCGGGAGAAAAACCGGGAGTGCGGCGCAGGCAAAGAACGGATCGCGTCCGACGCAGGTTCAAGCGAGGAGGAATCGGCGACGATGAGGGTAGCCCTCGCCGGAGGTGGAACGGCCGGGCATATCGAGCCCGCGCTCTCCCTGGCCGATGCGCTGCGGCGTATCGACCCGAACACCCAGATCGTGTGTCTGGGAACCGAGCGGGGACTGGAGACCCGCCTTGTGCCACTGCGGGGTTACGAGCTGGGCGAAATCCCGGCCGTGCCCCTGCCCCGCAAGCTCACCCCCAAACTGCTGTCGGTCCCGGGCAAGCTCGCCGGCGCGGTCAGCGCCGCGTGCGAGCACCTCGACCGTATCCAGGCCGAGGTACTGGTCGGCTTCGGCGGCTACGTCGCCACCCCCGGCTACCTGGCCGCCCGCCGCCGCCGGATCCCGATCGTCATCCACGAGGCCAACCCGCTCCCCGGGCTCGCCAACCGACTCGGCGCGCGGCTGACCCCGCACGTCTACACCGGCCACCCGCACACCGAGATCCGCAACGGGCGCTACATCGGTATCCCGCTGCGCGAGCAGATCTCCCGGCTCGACCGCCTGAGCATGGGCGACAAGGCGCGCGCCTTCTTCGGGCTCCGCCCCGACCTGCCCACGCTGCTCATCTTCGGCGGTTCCCAGGGCGCCCAAGCCGTCAACCAGGCCGCGTTCGACTGCGCCGAGGCCTTCAGCGCCGCGGGCGTCCAGGTCCTGCACGTCGTGGGGCCGAAGAACGCCGAGGAGCCCAAGGACCTCACCCGCGACGGCGTCCCCTACGTCGCCGTGCCCTACGTCGACCGCATGGACATGGCCTACGCCGCCGCCGACATGGCCATGTGCCGGTCCGGCGCCCTGACCTGCGCCGAGCTCACCGCCGTGGGCCTGCCCGCCACGTTCGTTCCCCTGCCGATCGGCAACGGCGAGCAGCGGCTCAACGCCGAGCCGATCGTGGAGGCCGGGGGCGGACTCATGGTCCCCAACGCCGAGCTCACCCCGCAGTGGATCCAGCAGAACCTCATCCCGCTGCTGACTGACACCGACCGGATCGTCTCGATGTCGGAAGCCGCCGCCAAGATGGGCCGCCGCGACGCCGACGAAGCACTGGCCCGCGAGGTCATGGCCGTCGCCCGGGGCGGTGCTGCCCCCGAGACGCCGATCGACGACGACTTCGAGGACGACAACGGCTACGTCGACGACGGAAAGGACACGCAATGAGCCTGGTCTCCCCGACCGAGCTGGTCCCCGTCGGCGACCTGGGCCGCGTCCACTTCCTCGGCATGGGCGGCGTCGGGATGTCGGGCATCGCGCGCATTCTGCTGCAACGCGGCGTCGAGGTGTCGGGTAGCGACGCCAAGGACAGCGCGCTGCTGCGCGAGCTCGAAGAGCTCGGTGCCCGCGTGCACGTCGGCCACGCGGCCGACCAGCTGGGCGACGCCGACACCGTCGTCGTCTCTTCCGCCGTCCGCGATGATAACCCCGAACTGCTCCGGGCCCGCGAGCGCGGCCTGCGGGTCCTGCCGCGCGCCGCGGCCCTGGGTGCGCTGCTGCTCGACCGCAGGGGCGTGGCCGTCTCCGGAACGCACGGCAAGACCACCACGAGCTCGATACTCACCGTCGTCCTCCGGGAGCTGGGCACCGACCCCGGCTATGTGATCGGCGGCAAGCTCGTGACCACCGGCCTCGGCGCCGACGCCGGGGCCGGCGAGATCATCGTCGCCGAGGCCGACGAGAGCGACGGCTCGTTCCTCATGCTGTCGCCCGAGATCGCCGTGGTCACCAACGTCGAGGCCGACCACCTCGACAACTACGGGGGCCTGGACGAGATCCACGACAACTTCGCCGCTTTCGTCGACCGCGTGGGCTCCACCCTCGTCATCGGCATCGACGATCCCGGGGCGCGCAAGGTCGCCGAGGTCGCCCGCGAGCGCGGCAAGCGGGTCCGCACCTACGGTGAGGCCCCCGAGGCCGACTACCGCGTCGCGGAGATCTCGGCGCGCGGCTTCTCCACCGCCTTCACCCTCACCCCGGCCGATGCTGAACCGCTGGAGTGCGTCATCTCCGTGCCGGGACGGCACAACGTCCTCAACGCGGCCGCCGCGGTCGCCGTCGCCGATGAGCTCGGCCACGACCCCGAGGTCGCCGTCGAGGGCCTCGCGTCCTTCACCGGCGCCGCCCGGCGGTTCGAGCCCAAGGGCGAGGCACGGGGCGCGGCCGTCTACGACAGCTACGCCCACCACCCCACCGAGATCGCCGCCGACCTGGAGGCGGCCCGCGCGGCGCTCGCCTCCCGCGACGCCGGGGAGGCGGAGGGCCCCGGCCGCGTCATCGCGGTCTTCCAGCCGCACCTCTACAGCCGCACGCGGATCTTCGCCCAGGAGTTCGCCGAAGCCCTCACCATGGCCGACGAGGTCGTCGTGCTGGAAATCTACGCGGCGCGCGAGGAGCCCGAGCCCGGCGTCGACGCCCAACTGATCGCCGGCCGCGTCGGCCACGACCGGGTGCACTACCGTCCCGACCGGACCGAGGCCGTCTCCACGGCTGCGGCCCTCGCCCGACCGGGCGACATCGTGCTGACCATGGGGGCGGGCGACGTCACCGATCTGGGGCCCGAGATCGTCGCGGCGCTGGCGGACACGGCGGGCGGAGCGCATACGGTCGACGCGGCGGAGTAGCGCGGGCGCGCCGGAGCACCACGGCTGGGAGGGGAGCGGTGGACAGTGGAGCGTCGTAGGCCGGAAGCGGTGGGGACGACCGGGAAGCCCCGGAGCCCCGGGGGACCCGCGGTATCCGGGGGGCCAGGTGGTCCAGGGATGCCGGGGAGCCCGGGCCGACCCAGAACGTCCGATCCCTGGAAGGTCGCGTTCGTCACCCTCCTCATCGTCGCCCTGCTGGCCGTGGTGACCTGGGTCCTGCTCGGCTCGCGGCTGCTCGTGGTGCGTGACATCCAGGTGACCGGGGTCGACCGGGTTTCCACCACGGCGGTCGTGCGGGCGCTGGACGTGCCCACCGGCACCCCCTTGGCGCGGGTCGACACTGGGGCCGCCGCCGACCGGGCCGCCAAGTTGCGCCTGGTGGAATCGGTCGAGGTGACCCGCGGGTGGCCGTCCACCCTCCGGGTGGCCGTCACCGAGCGCACCCCCCGCCTGGCCCTCAGGGTGGGCGACGGCTTTCGGCTGGTCGACCACGAGGGCGTGCGCATCGCCGACACCGACTCCAGGCCAGCGGAGTTTCCCCTGGTCAGGATCAGAGGAGAGGTCAAGGACAATTCGGGAATCGCGGCGGCGGCCGCGATCACCGAACAGCTGCCGGACGGCGTCCTCGCGAAGGTCGACGTGATCACGGCGGAAGATCCGAAGGCCCTGGTCCTCAAGCTTGACGACGGCGCGACGGTCACGTGGGGGGACGACAAGCGCACCCGCGAGAAGGGCGAAGTGCTCGCGGTCCTGCTGCGCGAGCACCCCTCCAAGGCCGACCGCAGCTACGACGTCAGCGCTCCCGATGTGGCCGTCGTGAAATAAGGGTCCGTCCGCGCGTCCGGAACCGGTCGGAGAAGAACACGTGATCGGACATTCCAGACGCGACGCGCCGGGCGCGCGCATCGCCTCATCATGCGACACGCCGTTAGGCTGAACTCGTGGTTAGTTGCCCCTCGGAAGGCCGCGGCCTACTGTCGGGAACCACTACCTTTGGTTGACATAAGTATGGACGTGAAGTGTTAGGGCGAATGGGGTTCGGACGAAGCCGATCCACCGGTTTCACCGGCCTCGGACCCCACGGGATCCCGACCGGTCGCCGACCGGTCCGCGGGCTCCCAGAAGAAAGACTGTAGAACCGGACGACCGGCCGCCCGGCCCCACCCGGCGGGGTGCATGGATGACCCCCGCAGCGGAGGGATCGGCGTGGTCGGCGGATGCGAGCGGAAAGGCCCCTCGTCGTGGCAGCACCGCAGAATTACCTCGCGGTCATCAAAGTCGTCGGAATTGGCGGCGGCGGCGTCAATGCCGTCAACCGGATGATCGAAGAGGGACTCAAGGGCGTCGAGTTCATCGCCATCAACACCGACGCTCAGGCGCTGCTCATGAGCGATGCCGACGTCAAACTCGACGTCGGCCGCGAACTCACCCGCGGGCTGGGCGCGGGCGCCAACCCCGATGTGGGGCGCAAGGCGGCCGAGGACCACCGAGAGGAGATCGAGGAGGTCCTCAAGGGGGCCGACATGGTCTTCGTGACCGCCGGTGAAGGCGGTGGTACCGGCACCGGCGGTGCGCCCGTCGTCGCCGACATCGCCCGCTCGCTGGGGGCCCTCACCATAGGCGTCGTCACCCGCCCCTTCGGGTTCGAGGGCAAGCGCCGCGCCACCCAGGCCGAGTCCGGGATAGCGATGCTGCGCGAAGAGGTCGACACCCTCATCGTGATCCCCAACGACCGGCTGCTGTCCATCTCCGACCGGCAGGTCAGTGTGCTGGACGCGTTCAAGGCCGCGGACCAGGTGCTCCTCTCCGGTGTCCAGGGCATCACCGACCTCATCACCACGCCCGGCCTGATCAACCTCGACTTCGCCGACGTGAAGTCGGTGATGTCCGGCGCGGGATCGGCCCTCATGGGTATCGGCTCGGCCCGGGGCGACGACCGCGCCGTGGCCGCCGCCGAGATGGCGATATCCTCCCCGCTGCTGGAGGCCAGCATCGACGGTGCGCACGGCGTGCTGCTCTCCATCCAGGGCGGATCCGATCTCGGCCTCTTCGAGATCAACGAGGCCGCGCAGCTCGTCGCCAACTCCGCGGCGCCCGAGGCCAACATCATCTTCGGTGCGGTCATCGACGACGCGCTGGGTGACGAGGTCCGCGTCACCGTCATAGCGGCCGGATTCGACGAACCGCGCAGCGAGGCCCTCAGCCCGCCGCGGGCCAGCGCCACGGCGGCCACTCCGCGCTCCGATCCGCCCGCCGACCCCGCACCGCCGAGAGCCCAGGTGCCGCCGGCGGCGGCCGAGCCGCGTCCGGAGCCCGAACCGGAGCCCGAGCCCGTCCGCGAGGAGCGGCCCCGCCGCGAGGCCGCCGCCCCCGTCGCGACCCCGGAACCGGAGCCCGAACCGGAGCCCGAGCCCGAGCCGGAACCCGTCCGCGCCGAGGAGCCGCCCGCTCCCGCGCCCGCGGCCGAGTCCGCCGAGCCGGAGGACGACGACGTCGACCGGAACGAGCAGCAGCAGCGGGCCCGCAACATCCGCGCGGTCAACGACAGCGGCTACGTCCGGGGGACCGGTACCGAGGGGTCGTACTCGCGGGGCCAGGAGATTCCCACGCCGCGGCGCCGGGTCATCTTCGATGACCCGGACGACCTGGATGTCCCGGACTTCCTCAAATAACGGCCCGCGACCACCGCGGAAATCGGCGGTCACGACAGGTAACGATACGTACGGGTACCGGCGGCGAGGCATCTCGCCGCCGGTACCCTTTTGCACGTTCTCCCTCCTTCTCTTGTCTGTGAGGAACAGTCCGAAGATGAGCGCCAAGATCGAGATGGGACCGGGCGTAGCGGCCGGTTTCACCCAGAGATACGACGGAGGGGTCAGCACCGCGCCGTTCGACACGCTCAACCTCGGCATGGGGGTCTCCGACGACCGCGAGTCCGTCGCCGAGAACCGCCGCATCGCCGCCGCTCGGCTCGGCTTCGACCCCGACCGCGTGGTCTGGATGAACCAGGTGCACAGCGCCGAGGTCGCTGTGGCGGACGCCCCCGGCGACGTCGGTAAGGTCGACGGCGTCGTGACGACGCGGCCCGGCCTGGTGCTGGCGACCCTCGCTGCCGACTGCCTGCCCATCCTCGCCGCCGATGGCGAAGCCGGGGTCATCGGTGCCGCCCATTCCGGCCGGATGGGCACCGCCGCCGGCGTGGCCCCGGCGATGGTGGCTGAAATGGTCGCTCAGGGGGCGAACCCCGCCCGCATCACCGTCGCGTTGGGCCCGTCCATCTGCGGACAGTGCTACGAGGTACCGCCGGAGATGCAGGAGGAGGTGGCGCGGCGCTCTCCGGAGGGAGCCAGCCGCACCCGTCAGGGGACCAGCGGGGTGGACCTGCGCGCAGCGGTCGCCGCGCAGCTGCGGGCGGCCGGGATCGGCCACATCACGGTGGACGACCGTTGCACCCTGGAGAGCCCCGAGCTTTTCTCGCACCGGCGCGACGCTCCGACCGGCCGGTTCGGCGGGTTCATCTGGAGGGAGGCGAGATGAGCGGACAGCCGGACACCACGGACGGCGACCGGACCGACCAGATCCGGTCACGCCTCCTGGCCCTGCGCGATCGGGTGGCGACCGCCTGCGAGAAAGCCGGTCGAGACCCCGAAGATGTGACCATCATCGCTGTGACCAAGACCTACCCGGCCTCCGACGTGCGGATCCTGGCTGGGCTCGGCGTCACCGACGTCGGGGAGAACCGCGACCAGGAGGCCGCGCCGAAGGCCGCCGACTGCGATGATCTGGATCTCACCTGGCACTTCATCGGCCAGCTGCAGACCAACAAGGCGCGTTCGGTGGCGCGCTACGCCGATGTCGTCCACTCGGTGGACCGCGAACGGCTCGCCCGAGCGCTCGGCACGCGCGCCCGCGCCGAGGGCCGGCAGCTGAGCTGCCTGGTCCAGATCAACCTGGACCCGGATTCGAGCGTGGGCGTGCTGGGGCCGCGCGGCGGGGTCGACCCGCGCGACGCCCTGTCGGTCGCCGCGGCCATCGACGCCGAGGACGGACTGGCGGTGGGCGGAGTCATGGCCGTCGCGCCCCGCGAGGGCGACCCCGGCTCGGCGTTCGCGCGCCTCTACCAGGTCGCCTCCGACATCCGGGATCGTTACCCTCAGGCCAGGGTGATCTCCGCCGGAATGAGCGGCGATCTGGAGACAGCCATCGAACACGGTGCGACACACCTGCGGGTGGGCACGGCGTTGCTCGGTGATCGTGGCCCGATCGTGGGGTAATGTCCCCACATGGACCTTGGCGCCCATCTGTCGAGTTCGCCCACCAGGGCGGACCTGGGCTAATAGGCAAAAGTCATCTGCGGTGCCGCACCACAGGGACGACGGAGGACAAGAGATGGCCGGCGCGATGCGCAAGATGGCGGTCTACCTCGGCCTCGTGGAGGACGACCGCTACGATCACCGCTATCCGGATGAATATGATGACTTCGATGATTTCGACGATGGAGTCGAGGACCGTCGCGACCGCGAGCTGGACGCCCACGACGGCGACCCTCGCGCCGACTCCGTGATGGACGCGGACGATTACGCCGCGTCGCCGGGAGAACGTCGCACCGCGACCCATGTGGTGCCGTCAACTGCGGACTTGGCGCGAATCACCACACTCCATCCGCGGACGTACAACGAAGCGCGTACTATCGGAGAGCATTTCCGAGAAGGCATACCGGTGATCATGAACCTCACCGAGATGGTCGACAGTGACGCGAAGCGGCTGGTTGACTTCGCGGCGGGGCTGATCTTCGGGCTGCATGGCAGTATCGAGCGGGTGACCAACAAGGTGTTCCTGTTGTCCCCGGCTAATGTTGAGGTGACCGCTGAAGACAAGGCACGGATCGCTGAGCGAGGGTTCTTCAATCAGAGCTAGAGCACCGCAGACGTCCAGAGAGTGGGTCGGAGTCCGACCGTGAGCATCGTCCAGACCGTCCTCGTCATCATCCTGAACCTGTTCATGCTGGTGTTGATTGGTCGGCTCGTCTTCGAACTCGTCCAGTCGTTCGCCAGGTCCTGGCGGCCCAGCGGGTTCGTGTTGGTACTGGCGGAGACGACGTATACGATCACCGATCCACCGCTGAGGTTCCTGCGCCGGTTCATCAGACCCGTGCGTCTGGGGAGCGTGGCGCTGGACCTGAGCTTTACTGTCCTCTTCCTCTTCGTGGTGATCCTCATCCAGGTCGTGGCTTCGATCCAGTTCATCTAGGAAGGTCATGGATGCCGGATGGGTAATCTCCGGTTCCGCTATGTGGTCTTGGTCATGAACTGGATTGCCGTAAGGTCACGATCAGGTAGCGTCCCTACGGATAGAGTCCAAGCGCGCCAAGGAGACGAGCATGCCGCTGACACCCGCGGATGTACGCAATAAGCAATTCAGTACGACCCGGCTACGACCGGGGTACGACGAGGAAGAGGTCGACGCCTTCCTCGACGAGGTCGAGTCCGAGCTCGACCGGTTGATCCAGGAGAACGAAGAACTCCGGGGAAAGCTCGCGGAGTGCCTGCGGGGCAAGGTGCCCAACGCGGGGATGCAGGACTTCCAGCAGGCGCCGCAGGAGCAGCTCCCCCCCGAGCCGCAGCAGCCGGAGCCCGCCCCGGCCCCCGCGCCCGCTCAGGCACCCCAGGTCGAGCAGGCCATGCCGGCCATGGCCGCCAGCATGGGCCTTCCGGGCGCCGAGGAGAACATGGACACCGCCGCGCGGGTCCTCGCTCTCGCTCAGCAGACCGCCGACCAGGCCATCTCCGACGCCCGCCGCGAAGCCGACGAGACCCTTGGCCGCGCGCGCCACGAGGCCGACGACATCCTCGGTAAGGCCCGCCGCCAGGCCGAGCAGATCGTCAACGAGGCCCGTGCCCGCTCCGAGAACCTCGACCGCGACGCCCAGGAGCGCCACCGCCAGGTCATGGGCTCCCTCGTGCAGCAGCGTGAAGAGCTGGAGCACAAGGTCAGCGAGCTCAAGGACTTCGAGCGCGAGTACCGCAGCCGCCTGAAGGACTACTTCGAACGCCAGCTGCGCGAGCTCGCCGAGGGCGCCAACGAGCCCAACCCCAATAGCACCGGCGGCTTCCAGACGATGGCCCCCACCGGTGGTAGCCCGGCCATGCCGGCCGCCCCCGGCAGCGGCGCCCCCGCGGGTAACCCCTTCGCGCAGCCCGAACCGGCTCAGCACGGAGGTTTCCACCCGGGTGAGGCCCCGCACGAGCGTCGCTGACGCGCGGGACCTGGATCCCACCACACAACACAACGCCGATTCGTGAGTAAAGGCGCTCTCTTCCCGTGTTCATCCTTAGCCTCGTCATCCTTGTGGCGGCTCTGGTCGTCATCGCGGTGGCCGTGGCACTCGCAGAGACGACACTGGTCTACATCGCACTCGGGATGGGCGGCCTCAGCGCTGTTCTCCTGGTGATCGAGACGATCCGCCTCCGCAGGTACCTTGGCCTACCCGGATGGAACGAACTCAGGGAGCGAGTGACCCGTGCTGCACAGGCTGCGCGGACGGACGGTTTGGGGAAGGCGTCCGTCCCTGCTGCGACTGACCCCTCGGTCGCGGCGGCACCGGCCACAGCCTCACCGGCGATGACCACACCAGCGGATCCCGCACCGGCTTCGGAGCCGGTGCGGGCCCCCGAGCCCGAGGGCACGCGTCTGTGGCCGGAAGCCGCGGACGCGAGCCCTCCCTCGACCGTGTCTCCGGAGCCCGCTGCGGCGGAGCCGGAGCCCGCGGCCACAATTGGGCACGAGACGGACGCCCCGGCCCCGGCCGAGCCCTTCCGCTATGTGATGCCCGCCGACGCCACCACCCGGCGCCCCGAGGCAGCCGAGCCTGCCGACACCGAGACCCCCGAACCCGATCGGGCCGCGGAGTCCCCCGCCGTGCGCGAGGACGCGACTGAGGACGAGCACGCGGAGACCACGGCCACCGACAGCACCGACGAGAGCGCCGAGAACGACGCGCCCGCGGCCGTGGCCGAGGTGGAGACAGAGACGTCGGCCGATGAGCCGGACCCCGCGACCGACACCGCGACCGGATCGGAAGCCGAACACGCCGAGCAGGAGGCGTCGGACCAGCCCGACACCCATGAGGCCGAGGACGGCGAGGGCACCTCCTTCGGCGCCTTCGTCCAGCGCCTGCAGCAGGGCGACCCGGAAGAGCGTGAGCCTGCTGAGCCGGAACCCGGGGAGCCCGAGCCCGCGCAGTCCGCGTCGGCGGCCCCCGAGGAACCCGACGCCGAAGCGGTAGCGCCGGACGCCGCCGACGACGCCGAGAAGGCCACCGCCCCGGACAGCGACACCGGCGACGAACCCGAGGCCGCCGACGACGCCGCGGACCCGGATTCCGAGCAGCGACCGCCGGAAGTCGAGAGCACGCCCGCGCCGGAGCAGTCCGACGACACCGTCGATGACACCGCGACCCCACCCTCCGAGCCCGCGGCGGAGACCGTCGCGGCGGACCCGGCCGCCGAAACCGATGAGTCCGGGGACGACGAGGCGGCAGCACCGGATGCGGCCGTCATGACGGGCACCGCAGCCGACGCCGCTTCCGCCACGGACGCGGAGCACGCCGACGAGCCCCCGGAGCCCGCTGCCCCCGAGTCGTTTGCGGAGACGTCCGACGAGCCTGACCGCGCAGAGGCGGAGACCACCCCGGACGCCACCGCCGTGCTGAAGCGTCCGACCAGCGACGACGGCAGCTAGCCCGAAAGGGTCTGCTGGGCGGCCTTTCTGGCGATGATCATGGGAACGGTCCCGGTTCTGTCCGGATTGCCCGAAGAATTGCCATGATCATCGGCCGAGGAGGCTCGGGGCTCCCGTATGTCGGAAGTACCCTCACGTCTAGCGGATACGCGGCATTCCGGCCCGCCCGCTACTGGCGTTTCACCACCGCCCGGCCCCACCCCCGTCCCGCCTGCGAGCCGACAGGGGCGCTCCACCCCCGCCTCCTCGTCGCTGCCGCCTTTGCCGTCCCACCAAGGGGCTGACCGGCGGTGCGGGCCGCCGACGCTAGCCCGTCCCGCGAAAGGCCGGAAGCGCTCACGCGCCCCCGGCCTTCTTCACTCGCCGCCCTCGGCTACTCCGCCTTGCGGAGCCAGAAGGTCACGCCCAGGTCCTCTGAGGGCACCTCGTGGGCCGCGCCCTCGGGCTTGCCCTCGGTCAGGGTCCGGGCCAGGACCTCAGTGGAGATGGTCTCGCCGTGCTCGGCCACGGCCTGTGCCGCGCTCTCGTCGGTGGCCGACCAGAACAGTTCGATGCGGTCGGAGATGTCCAAACCGCTGGACTTGCGCCCGTCCTGGATGAGCCGGACGAACTCGCGCGCCAGTCCCGCGCGCTGCAGCTCCGGGGTGAGCTCCAGGTCCAGGGCCACGGTTTCGCCGTTCTCCGTGGCCACCGCCCAGCCCTCACGGGGCTGCTCGGTGATCAGCACCTCGTCGGCGTTGACCTCCACCTGCTCGCCTTCGACCTCGATATGGGCCCATCCGGTCGAGCGCACCGCCTCGACCAGGCTCCGGGCGTCGGCCGACTGGATCGCCTTCGCGACCAGCGGCGTGCGCTTGGCGAACCGCTTGCCCAGCGCCCGGAAGTTCGGCTTGACCGTGTAGTCCACCAGGTCGCCGCCGACCGCCGACAGCGGGTCGAGCCGCACCACGTTCAGCTCCTCGGCGATCTGCGCACGCAGCTGCTCCGGCAGGGAGTCGAAGCCCCGCGCGCCGACGAGGACCCGCGACAGCGGCTGGCGCGTGCGCACCGAGGAGTCGACGCGCGCGGCACGGCCCAGCTCCACCAGGCGGCGGGTGAGCGCCATATGCGCCGACAGTTCGGTGTCGATGCGTTCGTGGCGCACCTCGGGCCAGCGGGTCAGGTGCACCGACTCCGGGGCCCCCGGTCGCCGCAGTGCCGCCCACACGTGATCGGTGATGAACGGCACCATCGGGGCCATCAGCTGCGTCAGTGTCTCCAGCGCCTCGTAGAGCGTGGCGAAGGCCGACGCGCCCTCCGGGGTGGTCGCGCCCGCCCAGAAGCGGCGGCGGGAACGGCGCACGTACCAGTTGGACAGGTCGTCGACGAACGCCGTAAGCCGCCGCCCGGCACCGGTGGTGTCGAAGTTGTCCAGCGCCTCCTCGACGTCGGCGACCAGCCGGTTGAGCTCGGAGAGCAGCCACCGGTCCAGCAGCGGGCGGTCGGCCGGGTCCGGAGCGTCGGCCAGCCGATCGGGGCCCCAGGTCTCCCCGGCATTCGCGTACAGGGTGAAGAAGGAGACGGTGTTGTAGTAGGTCAGCAGGACCTTCCGGACGATCTCCTCCAGCGCCGCGTGGCCGACCCGGCGCGCCGCCCACGGCGAGCCGCTGGCCAGCATGAACCAGCGCAGCGCGTCGGCGCCGTGCTGGTCCATCACCGGGATGGGCTCCAGGACGTTGCCCAGGTGCTTGCTCATCTTCCGGCCGTCCTCGGCGAGGATGTGGCCCAGGCAGACCACGTTCTCGTACGAGGAGCGCCCGAAGACGAGGGTGCTCACGGCCATGAGCGAGTAGAACCAGCCGCGCGTCTGGTCGATGGCCTCGGCGATGTACTGGGCCGGGAAGTTGGTCTCGAAGGTCTCCTGGTTCTGGTGCGGGGCACCCCACTGCGCGAACGGCATGGACCCGGAGTCGAACCACGCGTCGATGACCTCGGGGACGCGGCACGCCCGCTCGCCGCACTCGCGGCAGTGCACCACCACGTCGTCTACGTAGGGGCGGTGCGGGTCGAGCGCGCTGAGGTCCTGCCCGGCCAGCTCGCCGAGTTCGGCCAGCGAGCCGACCACGGTGAAGTGCCCGGAGTCGCACTCCCATACCGGCAGCGGCGTACCCCAGTACCGGCTGCGCGAGAGCGCCCAGTCGATGTTGCCGCGCAGCCACTCGCCGAACCGGCCCTCCTTGACGTTCTCCGGGAACCAGGTGGTCCGGGCGTTCTGTTCGAGCAGCTCGTCCTTGACCGCGGTCGTCTTGATGTACCAGGAGGGCAGCGCGTAGTAGAGGAGGGGGGTGTGGCAGCGCCAGCAGTGCGGGTAGCTGTGCTCGTAGGGCTCGTTGCGGAAGAGCAGTCCGCGGTCGGTGAGGTCGGCGACCAGGGCGGGGTCGGCCGTCTTGAAGAACTGCCCGCCGACCAGGTCCAGGTCGGCCTCGAAGGTGCCGTCGCCGCGCACGGGGTTGACCACCGGCAGTCCGTAGGCGCGGCAGACCGCCATGTCGTCGGCGCCGAAGGCGGGGGCCTGGTGGACCAGGCCGGTACCGTCCTCGACGGTGACGTAGTCGCCCAGAACGATGTGGTGCGCGGGCTCGGTGAAGTCGACCAGCTCGAAGGGGCGCTGGTAGGTCCAGCGCTCCATCTCGGTGCCCTCGAAGCGCTCGCCGGTGAGCTTCCAACCCTCGCCCAGGACCTTCTCGACCAGCGGCTCGGCCAGCAGCAGGCGCTCGTTTCCGTCGGTGGCCACGACGTAGGACACGTCGGGGTGCACCGCCACGGCCGTGTTGGAGACGAGGGTCCAGGGGGTCGTCGTCCACACCAGCATGGCGGTGGGGTGGTCGGGGCTGGCCAGCGGCCCGGAGGTCACCGGGAAGCGCACGTAGACCGAGGGGTCGGTGATGGTCTCGTACCCCTGGGCCAGCTCGTGGTCGGAGAGCGTCGTGCCGCAGCGCGGGCAGTAGGGGCTGATCCGGTAGTCGCGGACCAGCAGCCCCTTGTCCCAGATGGTCTTCAGCGCCCACCACACCGACTGCACGTACTCGGCGTCCATGGTGCGGTAGGCCTGGTCCAGGTCGACCCAGTAGCCCATCCGCTCCGTCATGGCGCGGAATTCCTTGACGTTGCTCAGCACGTGCTCGCGGCAGTGCGCGTTGAACTCGGCGACACCGAACGCCTCGATGTCGTTCTTGCCGCTGAGCCCGAGCTCCTTTTCAACGGCGACCTCGACCGGCAGCCCGTGGCAGTCCCACCCGGCCTTGCGGTCGACGTGGAAGCCTTTCATCGTCTTGAAGCGCGGGAAGACGTCCTTGAACGCGCGGGCCTCGACGTGGTGCACGCCGGGCTGTCCGTTGCCGGTCGGCGGACCCTCGTAGAAGACCCAGCTCGGGCCGCCGCGCGTCTGCTCCAGGGAACGCTCGAAGACCTTCCGCTCCGACCAGCGCCGCAGCACCTCGTGCTCGACCTTGGGCAGGTCGACCTGGGCCGGGAGCGCCGGGAACGGCCGGGCGGCGGCGGTTTGCTCGTGAGACACCTCGTGCCCTTTCCATCAGGACTGTTCACCTGATGGAGGGACGAGGCTCGGCAGCCCCGCGGTACCACCCTCCTTGGGCGCCGCCTCCGAGAATAGGGCGCCCCACTTCATTCCTGCCACGGCCGGTTCTACTGGGCCGGGCGCGCGTCGCAGCGCGGCTCCGGCCGTTCTTCCGGCGGCTCCGGGGTGATCTTCCCGACGGTCATACCCCCGGGCTCCCACCATCCCCGGGTCGCTTGGGGCTGTGTCCGGCGGTACTCGTCCCCATCCACGCCTTTGCTGTGAATCGAGGATAGCCGAACCCGCACGCCGCCTGCCGCCGTTCTCCGCTCCAGTGCCACTCGCGCGCCTGTGCGCGCGGCGGCGGTAGAGGCGCCGGGTGCGGGGCCGCGGTGCGGGTGCGGGCATACTGGCCTGCTGGGACGGCCACGCGCAGCCGGTCCGGCCGAGACGAGCGACACGCGAAGGGCGGATGCGATATGGGTGAGGCGGAGCGCACGGGCACGGTACTGGTGACGCTGCCCGACCGCGAGGACGCCGAGGAGCTGGCCGAGCAGTTGAGCGGGCAGGGCTATGAGCCGTGCGCGGTGCACCGCGACATGCTGGCGGGCGAGGACGACGCCGAGGACGTCGACTGGGTGATCGAGGTCCACACCGGCCCGCACGGTGGGCCGGCGACGTTCGACGAGCCGCATCTGGCGCGCCTCGCGGACGACTACGGCGGGTTCGCCGTCGCCGAGTGAGCGCCGCGCGGGCCGGTGTGCAATCGGCCGGTGACGCGGGTCCCGGAGCCCCGGCGAATCGGAACCCCCGAACGTGGGAACACATGAGGGAAAGAACCGCCGTGTGCGTGTTGCGTCGTGTCGGTTGAATCGCCCGACGGTGGGCGTTTAAGCTACCCGGCATTGCGCGGACGGACGCGGGGCGACCGTGATGTTCTCGCAGGTCGACAGGGGATTTCGGGGACCGTCGTAGGCGTGGGGGCGGTCCTGGGCAAACAGGAGCCGAATGGTGTCGAAGACCACGGTGACGACGGCCGGGGCCGCGCAGGGGCTCCGTAAGGGAGAGCGTGAGGGGAACATGGGCGTGACCGAGGCCTCCGGGCTTCCCGTCCGCGAGGGGGAGAGCCCATGGACCGAGGCGGAGCTCGCCGCTGTGCGCCAGGAGCTGGAAGAGGAGATGGCGCAGCTGCGGGAGGAGATCGCGGAAACCGAGTCCAAGCTGGCGGAGCGGCTCGCCGACTCCGTCGACGGTGCCGGTGACGACCCGACGGACACCGGCGCCAAGGCCTACCAGCGCGAGCACGACCTGGCGCTGGCCTACAATACTCGTGACCTGCTCGCGCAGAACGAGCGGGCGGTCAAGCGGATGGACGCGGGGACCTACGGGGTCTGCGAGTCGTGCGGCAAGGCCATTGGCAAGGCCCGGCTGCAGGCGTTTCCGCGGGCCACATTGTGCGTGCAGTGCAAACAGCGCGAGGAGCGTCGCTGAGTGACATCAATCCCTCCGGGGACAAACATCGGACGGTGAACGGACCCGCCGCGAACAAGCCGCGGCGGTTCGTTCTGTTGCTGACCCTGGCGCTCGTCGCGTTCGTGGCCGACTTCGCCACCAAGGAGATCGTGCTCGCGCAGCTCCTGCCCGGCGAGACCGTGTCGGTCGTCGGGGAGCTGCTGCGGCTGACCCTGGTCTTCAACTCGGGTGCCGCGTTCTCCATTGGGACCGGCGTGACCTGGCTCTTCACCCTGATCGCCAGCGTTGTGGCCATCTACATCGTGCGGGTGGGGCGCAGGCTGCGCAGCACCGGGTGGGCCATCGCGCTCGGCCTGATCCTGGGCGGCGCGACGGGTAACCTCTACGATCGCTTCTTCCGCCCGCCCGGTCCGCTCTACGGCGAGGTCGTCGACTGGATCCAGCTCCCGAACTGGCCGGTGTTCAACCTCGCGGACTCCTGCATCGTCGTCGGCGGTGTCCTCGCGGTCGTCCTGGCCTTCCGGGGCATCAACATCGACGGAACGCGGGAGTCGGACGCCGAGACCGATACTGAGGACAACGGGACCGTCGAAGGCAGCGGCAAGGGCGGGTCCCCCGACATCCCCGCCGCGCCGGAGGGGCCCACAGCGAGTGAGGCCAGGAAGGCGGACGAGGACGCCAGCGAGCAGGACCGCGCACGCGACAACGGCGCGGACAAGGGAGACCGGACGTGAGTGACCAGCGCAGTATGCCCGTACCGGACGGGCTGGAGGGCGACCGCCTCGACGCGGCCATCGCCCGCATGTTCGGCCTGTCCCGCACGCGTGCCGCCGAGCTGATCGTCGAGGGCAACGTGCTCGTGGACGGGGGAGCGGCGGCCAAGTCCGACCGCGTCCAGGCCGGAACCTGGCTGGATGTCACCCTCCCGCCCCCGCCCACCGCGCCCGTCCCGCGCCCCGAGCCGGTGCCGGGGCTCGGCATCATCTACGAGGACAGCGACATCATCGTCGTTGACAAGCCGATCGGCGTCGTGGCCCACCCCACCGTGGGCTGGACCGGGCCGACGGTGCTCGAAGGACTCCTCGCGTCCGGTGTCCAGCTGACCACGAGCGGCGCCGCCGAGCGGCAGGGCATTGTGCACCGGCTCGACGCCAACACCACCGGCCTGATGGTGCTGGCCAAGAGCGAGGCCGCCTACAGCGTGCTCAAGCGCGCCTTCAAGGAGCGGACCGTCGACAAGCGCTACCACACGCTGGTCCAGGGCCACCCGGACCCGCTGCGCGGCACCATCGACGCGCCCATCGACCGCCACCCCTCCGGCGACGGCCGGTTCGCGGTGGTGGCGGGCGGCCGTCCGTCCGTCACCCACTACGACACCCTTGAGGCGTTCCGCGCGGCCAGCCTCCTGGAGATCAAGCTCGAAACCGGCCGTACGCACCAGATCCGCGTGCACATGGCGGCCATGCGCCACCCCTGCGTCGGCGACTACCTCTATGGCGCCGATCCCACCCTCGCCGACCGGCTCAACGTGCGCCGACAGTGGCTGCACGCGGTACGGCTGGGCTTCGAGCACCCGACGCGGGGCGGCCTCATGGAGTTCGAGAGCCCCTACCCGGACGACCTCGCGAAGGCCGTCGAGCAGCTCCGCGAGGACTAGCGGGACCTGCCCCCGTTCAGGAGGGCGGAGTCGGCGTGCCGTCCGGTCGTGGACGGCGCGGCCGCAGTGCCCCCCGCGACAGCGCGGCGCCGAGAATGACGATCGCCGCACCGACGGGTTCGTTCCAGGCCAGCGACTCACCGAGGATCACCACACCGGCGCCGACGGCGACGATGGGCGCGACGTAGGTGACGGTGCTGGCAACCGTCGCGCCGGCCTCGCCGATGATCGCGTACTGCAGGACGTAGGCCAGGCCGGTGCCGAGCACGCCGAGCGCAGTCACCGCCAGGATCACCCGCAGCGGCAGTTCCCGGGGCATGGCGGTGGCCAGAGGGGTGATGATCAGCAGTTGCGCTGTTCCGGCGAGCAGCTGCGCCGTCGCGAGCTCCGCGTTGCCGTACCCGGTGCCGGTGAGGAACCGGCGCAGGTAGGGCGTGCCGATGCCGTAGCAGGCGGCGGCGCCCACGGCGAGGAACGCGCCGGTGCTCCCGGCCCCGGCGAACCCCGTCCACGCGCCGAACACCACCAGCACACCGGTGAACCCGGTCGCCAGTCCGACCACCCGCGCGCGGGTCGGGCGCTCGTCGGAGAGCAGGAGCAGGGAGAACCCCAGGGCGAACAACGGGGTGGCGGCGTTGCAGATCCCAGCGAGCGCCGAGGGGATCAGTTGCTCCGCGTAGCCGAAGAGCGTGAACGGTACAACGTTGAGCAGGAAGGCCGCTACCGACAGGTGGAGCCAGATCCGCGGCGATCGGGGAATCCGTCCCCGGCGCAGCAGCACGACGGCGGCGAGCGGCAGCGCGCCGGTCGCCATCCGGCCGAGCGTGATCTGCAGCGGTTCCAGCGCCTCCGTGCCGATTTTGATGAACATGAAGCTCATCCCCCACACGAGGGCGAGCAGCACAAACTTCGGCTTCCAGGAGGAGAGCGGAGTGAGGGGGGAGGTGGACCCGGAGTGCGGAACGGCACCGGAAGGAGCCGCCTCGGGAACGGCGGTGGTCGTCATGTGACGTTTGTACCGTTACCGCTTTCCTTAGGTCTACTTCAATCTACTTAATTTCATCCTTAGCATTCCTTACATGTTGAGCGTCGATCGTATGCGTGTTCTGCACGCCATCGCGGTGAACGGGTCACTCACCGCGGCGGCCGAGGCCCTGAGGGTCACCAACTCGGCCGTCTCCCAGCAGCTGAGCAAACTGGAGCGGGAGGTCGGCCAGCCCCTCGTGCAGCGCGACGGCCGCGGAGTGCGGCTCACCGAGGCCGCCATGCTGCTGGTCGACCGCACCGGGCAGATCCTGTCGCTGGTCCGTCAAGCCGAGGCTGACCTGGAGGCGCACCGCGACACGGTGCTCGGCCACCTGCGGCTGTCGTCGATCGCGACGGCGGCGCGCGGCCTGGTACCTGCGGCGCTCGTCGCTCTGCGTGAGGCCCACCCGGGGCTGCGCGTGAATCTCGACGAACTGGAGCCCCACGAGAGCGTGCCCGCGGTGGCGCGTGGGGACATCGACCTGTCCATCGTGGTGGATTGGGACGGTGCTCCGGTGCCGCTGCCCGAGGGCGTGCGGCGGGCACCGCTGATGGAGGACATCGCCGACATCGCGCTGCCCGTCGACCATCCATTGGCCCACCGTGACCTGGTGGACCTCGACGAAGTGCTCGGCGAGCCCTGGATCAGCTGGACCAGGGGATCCATCTGCGACGACTGGCTGCACCAGACCCTGCGTGCCCGCGGTGTGGAACCCGACATCGCACACAGTGTCGAGGAGCACCAGACCAAGTTCGCCATGATCGCCGTCGGCCTCGGCGCGGCCGTCATGCCCCGTCTTGGGCGCGGCCCCATTCCCGAGGGCGTGCGCGTGGTCCCGGTGCAACCGGCCCTGGTCCGCCAGGTCTGCGTCGTCTGGCGGGCCGACGCCTCCCGCCGGCCCGCCATCCGTGCCACGATCCGCTCCCTGCGCGAGGCGGCCGCTGCGTACCGGGACTGACCCGGCCGGGCCCCAGTAGGGATCGGCACGGGGCCGGTCCCGGTCGGCTACCGGCCGCCACTGTCGGCGAGGAGCCCGGACATGGTCGCCCCCGGGCTGATGATGTCCGGGTCGGTGCGGGCGTCGATCAGGGTGGGGGCGTCGGCGTCCAACGCCGCGGTCAGGGCCTTGTCCAGCTCGTCGGGGGAGGAGACGGTGGCGGCACGCGCCCCCAGGCCGCGGGCGTAGCCGGCCAGGTCCAGCGGTCCGCTGATGCCGATGCCCGCCGTTCTGCCCAGGTCGCGGGCCTGGTGCATGGCGATCGTTCCGTACATCCCGTTCTGGAACACCACGACGATGATCGGCAGCCCCAGGCGGGCGGCCGTCTCCAGCTCCTGTCCCGTCATCAGCGCGCCGCCGTCGCCGGCCACGGCCACGACGGTCCGGTGCGGTTCGACGAGCTTGGCGGCGACGGCCGCCGGAACCGCGTAGCCCATGGCGCCGCTCGTCGGAGCGAGCTGCGTGCGCGGATGCCGGTAGCACCACCCCCGCTGCAGGAACGCGGCGAAGTTCCCGGCGTCATTGCAGATGACGCTGTCCTCCGGGAGGACCCGGCGCATGCCCTCCACGACCGCCCAGGGGTGCAGTCGGTCGCCGGGGTGGTCGGCGACGCCCGCGGGCGGGGTCGCCGTCGCCAACCACGTCGAGTGGGCCGGGGCGAAGTCCCGGTAGGGTGCCGTCACCGGTGCGTCGGCCAGCGACTCCAGTGCGCGCCGCGCTTCGGCGACCACGCCCAGCCATACGCCGGTGACCACGCCGATCTGGTCCGGGTCGATGTCGATCTGGGCGACCGGGGACTCCACACCCCGGGCGGTGGGGGCCGGGAACCGGTAGCCCTGGGTGGTGACCTCGCTGAGCCGGGAACCCACCACCAGCACCGCGTCGGCCTCACGCAGCGGTTCCAGGACCGCGTCGTCGCAGCCCAGCCCGAGGTGGCCCAGGTACAGCGGGTGGTCGTTGGGGAAGACGTCCTGCCGCCGCCACCCGGCGTAGACACCGGCGTGGAAGCGTTCGGCGACCCGGACGAGCGCCTCGCGCGCCCCGCGCGCGCCGCCCCCGGCGATGATCACCGGCCGCTGCGCGCCCGCGAGCCAGGTCGCCAACCGGTCCCGCTCGTCGTCACCGAGGGGCGGTCGTGGCGGGATGCCGCCGGGCAGCCCGGTCGGGGGCTCGACGCGCTGCCCGAACAAATCACCGGGGACGGCGACGGCGACCGGCCCCGGGCGGCCGCTGGTGGCCACACGGATGGCCCGCGCGGTCACCTCCGGCAACCGGTCGGCGCGGGTCACCGTGGTGGTCCACTTGGTGATCGGGGAGTAGAACGCGGTCAGGTCCACCTCCTGGAACGCCTCCCGGCCCAGGTGCTCGGTCTCCACCTGGCCGAGGAAGACGATCATGGGGGTCGAGTCCTGGCGGGCCGTGTGCACCCCCACCGCGAGGTTGGACGCCCCCGGTCCGCGGGTGGCCGCCGCGACGGCGGGCATCCCGGTGAGCTTGGCCTCCGCCTCCGCCATGAAGGAGGCACCGCTCTCGTGCCGGGTGGAGACGAGCCGCATGTTCGCGCGCTGCTCGATGGCGTCGGTCAGCTCCAGGAAGCTTTCGCCCGGAACGGTGTAGCAGTGCCGGATCCCGGCGCCCGCGAGGACATCGACGACCTGTTCGGCCGCGGTTCGGAGAGGGGTCATGCTCACAGCTGGGGTCCTTCCATCATCGCAAGGTCCGCGTAGGGGGTGGAACGATCGCCCCGTGACCGTCGGCCGACGTCGGCGCGCCGCGGCTTTCCTGGGTCCCCCGAGACGATCACCTCCTTCCTGCCCGCGGGGGAGTGGTTCGTCACCTCCCCTCGGTCAGGAGATCCCCAGGGCGCGCAGTCCGGCGGTGGTCGCGGCGGCTGCGACCACGACGACGAGGAAGGGGGCGCGCAGCAGCAGTGCGACGACGGCCGCACCCAGCCCGCTCAATCGGGCGGCGTCCAGGGCGAGCCCCGGGCCGTCGGGGTGGTCCGCGGCCTGGATGGCGATCAGTGCGGCGAGCAGCGCGATCGGGACCGTCACGGCAAACCTGCGGACCACCGGATGGTCCAGGAATCGTCGGGGCGCCGCCAGCCCGGCGAACTTGAGCAGGTAGCACCCCGCGGACGTCGCGAGGATCGCGATCCACACGGTCATGAGCGCACCCCGTCCGGAGCGGGGGCACCCGCCCGGCCCGCGCCGGGTGCGCCGGTGCCCGTGTCGTCGTCGACGCCGGTGCCGCGCGTGGTCGATCCCGCCGGTGGCAGCAACCCGACCAGCGCGGCGACCGAGGCCAGGAGCACGGGCACTCCCGAAGGCAGGAGCGGCGCTGCGGCCAGGGCGATCCCGGCACCCAGGAGGGCCACCAGCCGTTCCCGACGGCCCTCGCGCAGCCGGGGCCACAGCAGCGCCAGGAAGATCGCGGGCCCCACAGCGTCGAGGCCGAACGCGGCGGTGTCGCCGACCCGCTCGGTGGCCAGCGCCCCGATGAGGGTCGTGAGGTTCCACGCCACGAACAGCGTGGCGAAGGTCCAGGCGTAGGCGGTGCGCGCGGTGGCCCGGTCGGGCTGGGCCAGGGTGATGGCGGCCGACTCGTCGACTACCCCCTGGGAGGCCACCGCGCGGCGGACGCCGCGTACGCCGAGCACGTCGGCCATGCGCAGCCCGTAGAGCGTGTTGCGGGCGCCGAGCAGCAGCGCCCCGGCGGTCCCCGCGATGAGGTTGCCGCCACCGGCGATGACCCCGATCAGCGCGAACTGCGAGGCGCCGGAGAAGGTCAGGAGGCTCAGCGCGCCCGCTTGGGCGACCGAGAGCCCGGACGCCACCGCCGCGGTCCCGAAAGCGAGTCCGGAGACGCCGACGGCCACGCCGATCCCCAGCGCGTCGCGCACGGGCGGGGAGGGGGACAGGAAGGATGGTTTCACGTCGCCCGACGCTAACCACCGGGGGAACGCCCCGTCTTGAACGTTTTTGCGCGCGCCGCGTCCGCCGCGGTGGCGGGTTTCCCGGCCCCGGTCGGCCTCAGCCGTCGGGGGCCGCGGTATCGGCGCCCTGGGCCGCCAGGACACCCCGGCGGAACGCGCCGGGGGTCACTCCCAACTGGCGTTTGAAGTGGCGGGTCAGGTGGGGCTGGTCGGCGAAGCCGAGCTCTCCGGCCACCTCCGCTGGGCGCATACCCGTGGCGAGCAGGCGGCGGGCGCGGAGGACGCGGAGGTTGTTGAGGTAGGCGTGCGGAGGGAGTCCGTGGACGGCGCGGAACGCGCGCAGCAGCGCGAAGGGGGAGACGTCCACTGCGGCGGCCAGCTCCTCCAGACTCGGAGGGTCGGCCAGGGTGTTGTTGAGCAGGTCGCGGGCCTCGGCCACGGCGCGGTCGGGGCCCGGAGGGCCGGGATTCGTGGGCCGCGCGCGGGAGTTTCGGGAGAGGAGGCGGTGGAGGACCTGGCGCATGAGCGTGGACGCGCTGAGCCGGTCGCCGTGCTCGGCCGCCCGGTGGGCGGTGCGCAGCAACGCGGCGCCGGCCGGATCGCCCGACTCCGATACGTGGAACCCGGGGACGTCGGGCATCCCCAGGTCGCGGGCGGCCTGGGCCACGACGTCGACCTCGGGATAGAGCATGCGGTACCGCCAGCCCTCGGGGGCGCCCGCGTGCCCGGTGTGGACCTCACCCGGCTCCACCACCACGAGGTCGCCCCGCCCGACGCGGTGCAGGGCGCCCCTGTAGGAGAACTCCTCGATTCCGTCCTCGATGACGCCGATCGCGTACGTGTCGTGGGTGTGCCGGTTGAAGGAGTGCCGGACGTAGTGCGCCTTGAGCAGGTCGACCCCGGGCAGGCCGGGATGGCGCCAGAATCGGGCGCGATCGCCACGGGTGTCGGTCATGCCTGTCAGCGTAGGAAACGGGGGTGACGGGCGGAGATCGCGATGCACTACTCTTCCGGCCATGCTCAAGATCGATCTCGCCGAGAGCGCGAAGGACCGCGCCGCCGTCTTCGTTATCCGCGGCGTGGTGTTCGTCGCGGAGCAGCAGGTCCCGATCGAGGAGGAGTGGGACGAGGACGACCTCGCCGCCGATTATCTGCTGGCGCGGCTGGACGAGGTCCCCGTGGGCACCGGCCGCCTCGTGGCCCGCGGCGAGCGGGGGATGCTCGGGCGACTGGCCGTGCTGCCGTGCACGCGGGGAACGGGTACGGGGGCCGCGCTGGTCCGCGCCGTCGAGGAGCGGGCGCGGGAACGGGGCCTCGCCGGGATCGACCTGCACGCCCAGACCCATGCCCTCGGGTTCTACGAGAGGCTCGGCTACCGCGCCCACGGCGCGGAGTTCCTCGACGCGGGCATCCCGCACGTGCACATGAGCAAGGACATCGCGCCGGTTCCCCAGCCGTGACGGACCGAGCGTGCGGGTTGGTGTCCTGCCGACCGATGGACGGGCGGTCCGTTCCCGTGTGATCCGCTGACCGGTCACCGCCTTGGCCAGGCCAGCGCGTAGATCGTCGGCGAACCCAGGTGGGCTGCGGGCAGAGCGAGCCGGTACCGAGCTGGTCGGCTGCGACGGGACGGCACCTCCGGCGCCGGCGGTCGACGGAGCGGCCGCTCCATCCGGCCGTCGATGCCGCGGCGCCCCTCATATCGGCGGGTCGATCGCGGAACGACCGACGTCGCCTGCCGCCCTACGGTGCGCCGGCGCGGCGGCGGGCGCGTGCCCGGATCGCGGATGCGGACGCTGCGGAAGCGTCCGCCTACGGAGCGGCAGCGGTGGGGGTGCGGTGGTGAGTATCACGAAATAGCCGGTCAGGCCGGTGAGTTCTGGTTTGCGGTGGTGGATGCGCCCCCGGCCGTTCTCCCCGGATGCGCGCACGTGATCTACTACCGAGTAACATTCGGTTTTGGTGGTCGGTCCGATTTCAACCATGTCGTGTGCCGTGCCGCCGCCGAAGCAGACGATGAACGAAGCGACGAGGGAGCCATGACCGCCGAAGCGCATCCGGTGTCCGACCTT
This sequence comes from Nocardiopsis rhodophaea, assembly GCF_039530945.1. Taxonomy (NCBI): domain Bacteria; kingdom Bacillati; phylum Actinomycetota; class Actinomycetes; order Streptosporangiales; family Nocardiopsidaceae; genus Nocardiopsis; species Nocardiopsis rhodophaea. Next base: position 55,147 of record NZ_BAAAPC010000003.1, on the reverse strand, counting down.
CCCGACCCGCGCAGCCTGGGGTTCACGGTCGTCGCCGAAGACGACCTCCCCACCGAGCTGACCGACCTGGTCGACCAGGTCCGGACGCTGATCGACACCGTCGCCCACACCGAGGCCGGTAGCGCCGACCTCGCCGCGGCGCGGGAACTGGTCGCGGAGGCGGTCAAACGCATCGACGGCGACCGCCGTCCTATCGGCGCCCTCGTACATCGCTCGGAGTTCGAGGGGCCGGTGGGCTTCGGAACCCTCACCAACGTCGTCGAGGGGCCGACCAACCCGGCCGCCCCGCCGCTGCGAATGGAGCGGGCGGAGGAGGGCCTGCGCGCCGAGGTCACCCTCAGCGGCGTCTACCAGGGCCCGCCGGGGCTGGTGCACGGGGGCTGGATCGCCGCCATGCTCGACCAGGCCCTCGGCTCGGCCTCCGCCGCCGCGGGAATGCCGGGCCTGACCGCCAACCTCGACGTCAACTACCGCAACCCCACCCCGCTCAACGTGCCGCTGGAGATCACCGCCCGCGTCACCGGCACCGAGCGCCGCAAGGTCTTCGTGGCCGCCGAGATCCGCCACAACGGCGAGATCACGGCCGAGGGCACGGCCGTCATGGTGCAGGTCGCCCTGCCCGGCTAACGCCCCTGGACGCTCACGTCGCGCCCGAAGTCGGCTTCCGTCCCGCCCCTTCCGTTGATCTCGGCGATATCGACGGAAAACCCGCGGTGGTTTCTAGTGTTCAGTGCAACTTGTGTTGTCGCTGAATGCTAGGGGTGGATTGTGGCCCAACCGGGCGTCTTGACGCGGCCCGCCGAAATTCGGTCGATATCGCCGAGATCAACGGAAGGGGGTGTGCGTGCGGTGGGTCAGTCCCACTCCCAGCCGATTCCCAGGACCCCCGGTTGGATGTCGTGCTCGGCGAGGTGGACGGAGTGGGCCGAGCTGAGGATCAGGTCCTCCCCGGTCCGCGACGGGGGCTCTTCGGGCGCCTGGACGAGGCGGTGGCAGCGGACCGGCAGGGCCGACGCGTCGAAGCGGACGCCGAGGATGTAGGTCTCGGCCGGGTAGCGGAACGCGCGCCGGTACTCGTGGCTGCGCGGGGAGCGCGCGACGTTGACCGCGTACTCCAGCAGGTAGGTCTCGCCGGTGCGCAGGCGGCGGTCGAAGAGCAGCTCCACGGCGAGCACCGCGCAGCTGCGGTGGCGGCGGACCCGGCCCAAGCGGCAGTTCTCCACGGCCACGGGTGTGAGGTCGGCGGCGTCGGCTCCGGGCTCGCCGCAGTAGACCATCATGTGCCGGTCGGCGTCGTCCTCCAGCGCCCGCACCACGAGTCGGCTGCGCACCCGCCGGATCGTACGGTCGCCAGCCACGCGGACGATGTCCTCCTGCCAGAACAGGCGCAGCTTGCGGTCGGAAGGGCCGATGACGCTCGCCACGGTCTGCGCGAGGGCGTCGGCCGGTTCCAGGAACCCCTCGTATCCGCGCGGAGTGGAGCGCCGCCCGGTGGCCCAGCGCCCACGCGGCCGCGGCGGCCCCAGCAGGGCCACGAGGGAGTGGCGGGGCACACCCAGGATGACCTCGATCGCCTGGACGGCGCGCAGCGAGGTCGGCCGTTCCGGGCGGCTGCGCCCCTGCTGCCAGTAGCTGAGGCTGGTGAGGCTGACCCGGATGCCCCGTTGCGCCAGGCGGTTGCGCAGGCTCCCGAGGGTGAGCCCGCTGTCCTCGATCGACGCGCGCAATGCCTCGTGGAAAGGTCCGGTCCGTAAAAGGACATCGACTGGTCCGGTACTGGTATCGGTGCGACGCCGCAGGGTCCCGCTGGCCATCGTGACCTCCATGGCTGCGTGGGTGGGGGAACAGGAGGGCGGGGGCGTTTCGGGCAACAGTGTGCACCATGGTGGCCACTCTGTGAAATATCAATTAATGATGGATTTTGTCCGGTGTTGAGAGAAATTAACCCTCAGCTGTCATCGCTCTCTCCACCGCCTCTGCGCTCCCGTATCCGCCCGTACGGCCCCCTCCACCTCAGCCGCGGCCGGATTCACAGTTAGCCCCGCCGATCTCCCCAAAGAAGCCGACCGTAACGCTGTGACCTTGACCTTTATCGGGGTGTCGGTGTTCCGTCGACCCCACGGACGCCTCCCGGGCTCCGCCCGAGCCCCCCATCCCCACACCACCCCCACTCCCAGACCCGCGATCCCCCCGCTCCCGCGGCGTGCCTGGATCCGTCCGATGATCCCCCCTTACCCCCTCATGCACGTCCGTGGAGGACGAATGCCAACGCACACATCCCCCAGACGCGTGCTCGCCGCAGCCGCGAGCGTCGTGCTCGGCACCGGACTGCTCCTCGGTTTCGGTCCCCCCGCCTCAGCCGACCCAACGTCGGACGACCTCGCCGACGCCGTCCGCGCGACCATGCTCGAACAGCGCGGTGGCACCGCCCGCGAGCAGTTTGCGACCCGGTCCCTGGCCGAACCGCTCGTCGAGCCCATCACCACTGAGGACGACGGATGGGCGTTCGGCACGACGACCATCCCCGCACCGTCTACGGCGCACGCCGCCCCCGAAACCGCCCTGTTCGTCGCCGAGCACGGCCCGCGGGGCTGGCGCGTGGAGCTGGACGGAACGGACGGCTTCGTCGAGCTCGCCACCGCCGCGCCCGGCGACGTGGTCAGCGACGGGGAGAAGGAACTGTTCGCGAAGAACCACGAGGCGGCGCAGGACGCTCCCCTCGCCGACACCGGCCTCGGCCTGCCCTGGCAGGAGGGCGTGGCCTGGTGGATGGGCGGCGGCCCGCACGGCAACAGCGGCAGCAGCCGCCCCTACAGCTCGATCGACTTCAACGGCGGCAACGGCCAGGTCCTCTCCGCCGGTCCGGGCCGCGTCTACAAGAGCTGTGTCCGTGGCGGAAGCGCCCTGGTCAAGGTCGTCCATGAGAACGGCTACAGCACGACCTACTACCACATGCGGCGGCTGACCAACCTGTCCGACGGCTCCCCAGTGCAGACGGGCACCTACCTCGGCCTCATCGGCAACGAACTGCCCTGTGGCGGCAGCTCCAGCGGCGCGCACGTACACCTGTCCCTGCTGCGGGGCAACTCGCACATCAGCGTCGACAACATGACGATCGGCGGCTGGACCTTCCACACTGTGGCGCGCCCCTACCAGGGCTACGCCACGCGCGGCAACGCGCGGGTGGGCCGCGGCGGACGGCTGACCAACTACGGCGGCAGCGACAACGCCCTGCCCACCGGCACGGTCGACAGCGGACAGTACAGCCGGGTGAACCTGCGCACCGGCCCCAGCCTGGACCACGACATCGTCGGCACCGTCGCCGACGGAACGGTCGTGCGGATCGAGTGCACGGCCCGCGGCGGCGAGGTCGACGGCGTGTGGGGCAGGACCGACCTGTGGAACCGGCTCGACACCGGCAACTGGATCAGTGACGGGTTCGTCTACACCGGCACCAATGATCCGGTGGCACCCGCCTGCGACTGACGGAGGCCCCCAAGCGTCACCGTTCCCCCCGATGAGATGGCCGGGGGGAACGGTGGCATGCGCGGCCCATCCGGCCGCCCGCGCCGTGGCGAACGGAATTCCGGTGGTCACAGCCGCGACCACAGGGCACGTGAGCGGCGCGCACTATGGCATAGATCATGCGAATTCCGGTTGTTTCATTTTCACATTCGTTATCAGCGTCCGATAAACCGGAGCGGTGACCCACACCTCTGCCCCAGCGCTGGCCGAACTCCCCACCGAGGGCGGCCTGGCCGAGATCCTGTACGACCGCGCCAAGCGGTCGCCGGACCGCGTGATGCTCAGCCGGCAGGTCGATGGCGTCTGGCACGACGTCACCGCGTCCGCGGCCGCAACCGAGGTGACCGCCCTGGCCAAGGGGCTCGTCGCCGCGGGGGTCGAGCCGGGCGACCGGGTGGGCCTGCTGTCAGGCAACCGGTACGAGTGGACCCTGATCGACTTCGCGATCTGGACCGCCGGCGCGATCACCGTCCCGATCTACCCGTCCGCCTCGGCCGAGCAGGCCCGGATGATCCTGGCCGACTCCGGCGCGGTGGCCTGCTTCGTCGACACCGCGTCGCACACCGCGCTGATCGACGGCGTGCGCGACGGGCTCACGGACCTGCGCCACCTGTGGACCATCGACGCGGGCGCCGTCGGCGCGCTCTCCGCGGACGGCACCGAGGTCGCCGACGACGCCATCGACAAACGCCGCGCCGTGGTCGACCCGCGGGACCCGGCCACCATCGTCTACACCTCGGGCACCACCGGAAACCCCAAGGGCTGCGTCCTCACCCACGCGAACTTCTTCTCCGAGGTCGACAACATCGCGGCGGGCCTGCCCGAACTGTTCGAGCCGGGTACCGAGGACACCCCGCCCTCGACCCTGCTCTTCCTCCCGCTCGCCCACGTCTTCGGGCGGATGGTGCAGACCTGTGCCGTGCGGGCCGGCGTCCGGCTCGGCCACTCGACCAGCGTCAACGCGCTCATCGACGACCTGCAGACATACCGGCCGACCTTCCTTCTCGCGGTTCCCTACGTCTTCGAGAAGATCCACGCCTCCGCCCGCAAGAAGACCACCGGCCTCAAGCGTCGGATCTTCGACGCCGCCACCGACACCGCCGTGGCCTACAGCGAATCCCTGGACCGCGGGGGCCCGGGGCTGGCCCTGCGGCTGCGGCACCGCTTCTTCGAGCCGCTGGTGTACCGGAAGCTGATGGACGCGCTGGGCGGGCGGTGCACCCGCGTCCTGTCCGGTGGCGGCGCGCTGGATGTGCGGCTGCTCCACTTCTACCGGGGGATCGGCCTGGAGGTGATCGAGGGCTACGGCCTCACCGAGACCACCGCGGCGGTCATCGCCAACCTGCCCGGCCGGATCCGCGCGGGGACCATCGGCGGCCCGCTGCCCGGCGTCTCCGTCAAGCTCGCCGACGACGGCGAGATCATGGTCAAGGGCGAGCAGGTGTTCAGCCGCTACTGGAACCGGCCGGAGGACACCGAGAGGGCGTTCGTCGACGGCTGGTTCGCCACCGGCGACCTCGGTGAGTTCGACGCCGACGGCTTCCTGCGGGTCAGCGGGCGCAAGAAGGAGATCCTGGTGACGGCCGGAGGCAAGAACGTCGCACCCGCACCGATGGAGGAGAGGGCCCGCGCGCACCGGCTGGTCGCCCAGTGCATGGTGATCGGCGATGGCCGGCCCTTCGTCAGCGCGCTGGTGACCCTCGACCCGGAGGAGTTCGACGCCTGGAAGGCGGAGTACGGCCACCCGGCCGGGGCGACCGTGGCCGAGCTGGCCGACGACGCGGAGCTGCGCGCCGCTGTGCAGCCGGCCATCGACTCCGTCAACGAGGCGGTCTCGCGCGCCGAGTCGATCCGCACGTTCACCATCCTCGGCGAGCAGTTCACCGTGGAGGACGAGACCCTCACCCCGACCCTGAAACTGCGTCGCGCCCGCATCCTCACGCGCTACGCACGCGAGGTGGAGGAGCTGTACCGGCGGCGATAAGGCGCCGGCGGAGCCGCCTGGTCTACGGCCATCCGCCCGTCGGCTATGGCGAAGATCATGTGATGCGAGTGTGCGAAATGTGGCGATTTGTTACGTCTGTTCGGTACACCGGAAGAGTGACCGACATCTCCGCGACCGCGCCGGCCGAGGTCCCCACCCATGGCGGACTGGCCGATCTTCTGTTCGACCGCGCCGAACGCCACCCGGACGGAATCATGCTCAGCCACCAGGTCGGTGGCGGCTGGCAGGACGCCACCGCGTCGGAGGTCCGGGCCGACGTCGTCGCCATCGCCAAGGGGCTCGTCGCCGCGGGCATCCAGCCCGGCGACCGAGTGGGGCTGCTGTCGGGCAACCGGTATGAGTGGACGCTCCTCGACTTCGCGATCTGGGCCGCCGGAGCCGTCTCCGTCCCGATCTACCCGTCCTCGTCCGCCGAGCAGATCCGGATGATCCTGGCCGACTCCGGCGCGGTGGCCTGCGTCGTCGACGACGACCCGCACACCGCCATGGTCGAGGACATCCGCGACACGCTCGCCGAGCTCCGCTACGTCTGGACCTTCGACGCCGGCGCTGTGGCCACCCTCATCGAGGTCGGGCGCGAACTCGACGACGCCGTGATCAAGGAGCGGCGGGCGGGTGTCGACGCCGCCGACCCCGCCACGATCGTCTACACCTCGGGCACCACCGGTAGCCCGAAGGGCTGCGTGCTCACCCACGCGAACTTCTTCGCCGAGGTCGACAGCGTCCTGCGCGCGCTGTCCGTCCTCTTCGAAGCCGGCGAGGACGGCTCGCCGCCCTCGACCCTGCTCTTCCTGCCGCTCGCGCACGTCTTCGGGCGGATGGTGGAGGTCGCCGTGATCCACGCCGGGGTCCGGCTCGGCCACACCGGCAGCGTCGGTGCCCTGATCGACGACCTGCAGACGTTCCGCCCCACGTTCCTGCTCGCCGTCCCCTACGTCTTCGAGAAGATCCACGCTACGGCGCGCAAGCGGACCCGCGGTCTGAAGCGCCGGGTCTTCGACGCCGCCACCGACACGGCCGTCGCCTACAGCCAGTCGCAGTTCAACGGGGGGCCGGGGCTCGGCCTGCGGCTGCGGCACCGCTTCTTCGAGCCGCTGGTCTACCGCAAGCTGATGGACGCGCTGGGCGGGCGCTGCCGACGCGTGATCTCCGGCGGCGGCGCGCTGGACGTGCGGCTGCTGCACTTCTACCGGGGCATCGGCCTGGACGTGTTCGAGGGATACGGGCTCACCGAGACGACCTCGGCGGTACTCGTCAACGTCCCGGGCAAGGTCCGCCCCGGCACCATCGGCATCCCCGTGCCCGGCGTCGAGGTGCGGACCGCCGATGACGGCGAGCTGCTCATCAAGGGCGGACACGTCTTCGACCGCTACTGGAACCGGCCGCGGGACACCGAGAAGGCGTTCGTGGACGGCTGGTTCGCCACCGGCGACCTCGCGGAGATCGACGCCGACGGCTTCGTCCGGATCAGCGGGCGGAAGAAGGAGATCCTGGTGACAGCGGGCGGCAAGAACGTCGCCCCGGGGCCCCTGGAGGAGCAGATCGGCGCCGACCCGCTGGTCGAGCAGTGCATGCTGGTCGGCGACGGGCGCTCCTTCGTCACCGCTCTGATCACGATCGACCCGGAGGAGTTCGACGCCTGGAAGGCGGAGAACGGGCACCCGGCCGAGGAGACCGTCGCCGAGCTGGCCGACGACGCCGGGCTGCGCGCCCATGTCCAGCGCGCCATCGACGCCGCCAACGCGACGGTCTCCCGGGCCGAGTCGATCCGCGCGTTCACGATCCTGGCGGAGCGTTTCAGCGTGGAGGACGAGACTCTCACCCCGACGCTGAAGCTGCGCCGCGCCCGCATCCTCGATCGCAACGCCGCGTCCGTCGAGGCGATGTACACCAAGCGCTGAAATCGAGGGGCGGCGCGGCCGGGAAGGCCGGACCGCCCGGCTCGGTCGGGGTCACTCGGAGGCGCCCGCGGGATCGTCGTCGTCAGCGTCGCCGACCGGCCGGTTCCCCCGCCACCAGGTCATCTTGACCTTGAGACTGCCCTCACTCGCGGCCTTGGCGATGAAGACGTCGGCCGTTCCGTTGACACTGATGCCCAGTTCGACGCTGACCTCGTTGGGGCCGGCGTCCAGGGCGGACAGCCGCCGCGAGATGAGCTCGGAGATGTCGCGGACCTTGTCGACCACGACCTCGAAGCGCTGCTCGGCTGCGCGGAAGACATCGCCCCCGGCGACGTCGCGCATCACCGGGGAGCTCTCCGCTGTCTCGATCTGGACCGTGGCCCCGTGCCCGTCGTCGAACCGGACGATCTCCGCCATGGATCCCGCCTTTCCCCGCGTGCCAGCGGCTGTGTTCCGCGTGTCGTCATCTCCCTCCCGCGTACCGGATGCGGGGAAACCACGGATGTGCGGCGGATCCGCGTGGCGTAAGACAAATGTCCGCTTCTGGCCCACATGGATTCCGGTACAACGGGGATATAGACCCCATTGCGACATGTCGGGATATTTGTCATGAGAAGACTTGTGTACCGTTCGCGTCTACCCGTACCGGGGTCTGGCCACCGAATCATGGTCGTGAGGTACAGATGAGCACCGATTCAGCGGTGGTAAGCGAGGGGGCCGGGAGAGGAGAGAGCGCGTGCACTCGGCGGACTGGACAGCCGAGAAATCCGCTGCCCGTCCGCTCCTGGCGGAAGTCCAGTTACAGCGATTCCACCCAGGCCGAGAGCTGTCTGGAGATCGCCCGGCCGTCCCGGTCCACCGTCCTGGTCCGTGACTCCGCCCACCCCCGCGGAACCGTGATCAGTATCGGCACGGGAACCTGGCGGGAATTCCTCTCCGGCCTCTGCCGTGGAGATTTCGACCGAGCGGACTGAGGCACCCCCGAGAACCATTTTCTCCCGGAACCGAACACTCAGAGCAGGGGCAGGAAGAGATCGCAATTGGCCCGTACGTCCTCCTCCGCGGAGCGGGTGGCCGGATGCGCCGGGCCGAACATCGTCCGGTAACGCTCGACCACGGCGGACCGCTCCTCCACGAGCGCGGCATCCTCCACAACCATGCGGTCCAGCACCCGATTGCGCCGTACGGCCAGGGCCAGCGGGTGGTCGTCGCCCAGAATCCGCTGCGCGCGTTCCAGGGTCGCCGTATCCAGTTCCAACGCCGCCGCGGCATTCCCCGCCGCGAACAGGTCGCTGGCGAGGTTGACCGCGTTGGCGAGGGTCCACGGATGCTCCTCGCCGAGACGGTCGGTGTTCACGGCGAGCGCCTCCTCGTCGACCACCCGGGCCTCCTCCAGCCGGCCGAGCAAACGCAGCGTGACGGCGTGGTTGACCGAGGTGGCGGCGTACAAAGGGTGGTCAGTGCCGTAAGAGGCGCGGTAGCGGTCGCGGGCCTCCCGCGACAGCGACAGGGCGTCCTCGTGGTGGCCGTTAGCCCGCAGCGACACCGCGTGGTTGGCCGCGGCGCGGGTGGTCTCCTGGGCCTCGCCCCCCAGTTTGTTCTGCAGTGTCTCGTAGGCCTCGCCCGAGAGGGCGAGTGCCTCCGGCAAGCGACCGGTCCGACGCTTCAGCGCGGACAGCGCCATCAAGGTGGACAGCCGCATCGTGTGGTCCGACGGGAAGGCGCGCTGGGTGGTGAGATAGAGCTCGTCCATCTCCCGCTCGGCCTCCCAGTAGCGCCCCGACTCCATGAGCCCCTGGGCGTGCGCCGAACGGCTGGCCAGGGTCTGCAGGTGCTCCGGCCCCAGCATCTCGCTGCGCCGCTGGTAGTTGTAGCGGTTGATCTCCATCGACTCGGCGAACTGTCCGGTCAACCGGAGTCCCACGGCGTGCACGTGGGCGGACTGCAGGGTGAGCGGGTCGTCGCGGCCGAAGGCGCGCTGCTGGCGTTCGAGCACGTCGGCGCTGACCTTGACGGCGCGGCGGTACTGCCCGAGGTTCCGCAGGTCCAGCGCCAGAAGGCCGCGCGACTCCAGGGTCTCCTCATCGTCGGTGCCACGCAGGCGGACCAGGGTCTCCACGAGGTCCTTGCGTCGTTCGTATGCCTCCTCGAACCGCCCGGTCGCCGCGGCGATCTGCGCGTAGCGCATCTCGGCGCGCAGCGTGTGCGGATCCTCCGCCCCGAGTTTGTCGGGCCAGTGGTCGAGGAGGCGGCGGACCAGCGCCTCCGCCTCGGCGTGCCGGCCCCACTGGAGGAGGAAGAGCACTTCGTTGAGCGCCAGCTCCCGGGCCCAGTCGCTGCGGCAGTCCCACTGCCGGGTCTCCCACACGTGCGGGAGCAGCTCCACGTACCGCGACCAGTCGCCCGGGGAGAGCGGGTCGCCCGGATCGAGGTTGGCGAGCAGCAGGTGGGCGCAGTGTCGGAAGCGGTCGCGGTCCTCGCGGTCCAGCGGCAGCTTCAACGTCTCCTGCACCAGCCGGTGCAGCTGGAACGTGGTGTTGCGGTGGTCCATCTTGGCCAGGGCGTAGCGGTCGATGGTCCGCAGCGCCCGACCCAGCTTGATCGCCGGATCGGCGAGGATCTCGGCCAGGAACTCCGGGGCCTCGACGTTGCGCGCGCCGTTGAACAGCCGACGCGGGATCGGCTGCGGGGCCAGGAACGCGCAGACCTGCAGCAGCTGCAGCGCGCCGGGGTTGGACTCCCGCAGGCGCTCCAGCGTCATGTTCATCGTCGCCGCGACCGACCAGGGGTAGTCCGGGCTCGGCGCCACGTTGGCCAGCAGCTGGTCGGCCTTCACATCGAAGAGCTCCAGCCACTCCTCGGCCGGCATCAGCGTCTCGTACAGCCACACCGCGGTCTGCTCTACGGCCAGTGGCAAGTCGCCGAGCCGCTCGGCGATGCGGTCCGCCTCCTCGGCGGTGAGCGCCTCCGGGCCGCGCTTGAGCAGCAGCTCGGTGCTCTCGTCACGCTCGAAGGTGTCGACCTGCAGCAGGTTGCCGCCCGCGGTGCGCCACTCGGGTGACCGGGAGGTGACCACAACGTGCCCCGGCCCGCCGGTGGGGATCAGCGGGCGGATATCGGCGGGCGCGGTGGCGTTGTCGTAGACCAGCAGCCAGTCGCTCACCGGACGGCCCGCGCGCAGCGCCTCCAACACGGTGCGGACCGTGGCCGCGGGGTCGCCGACCGTGCCGATCCCCAGCTTCGGCGCGAGCTCGATCAGTGACTGCTGTACCTGGGCCGGGGTGTCGGAGGGGATCCACCACACCAGGTCGTAGTCGGACCGGTGGCGCCAGGCGTACTCCGTGGCCAGCTGTGTCTTGCCGACGCCGCCCATGCCCTGGAGCGCCTGTGGGACGGTCTGCGGCAGCACCATGGCGGTGCCCTCCTGCAGCCGCCGCCCCAACTCGGCCAGCAGCGCCTCGCGGCCGACGAAGCTCATGTTGCGCGGCGGGACCTGCCCCCATACGGCCGGGCGGCTGTGCTGCCCCCGCGGAACCGTCTGCTGGGCCATGTGCATGCTGTCTCCGTCGGGCACAGGTGGGACCAGCCCTGCCCGCTGGGGCTGCGCGGGAGGGGCGGTCGTCTGGAACTCGTCGAGGTTCACGTCTCTGCCCTTTAGCGTTTCACGACTCGCGTCGTCGTATCCGGGTTCGGCGTGGCCGAACCCGGCCAGTGTGGATGGGTCCGCGGTGTACGGGGCGCCTGTCGCTGCCGGAGGGCCGATCCACTCGTCAGCGGCCCGCCGAATCGGCCCGGGCAGCGCCCGCATCGCCGCGTAGACAGCGTGGGCGAACGGGGCCGTGTCCGCGGACACCGCGGGTAACCGGAGGTCGGGGGCGTCGCCCAGCAACAGGAGCTCCAGGTCGGCGAACCACGGGATGGTGGTCCGGTAGTGCCCGGCGATCGCGGTGAGGAGCTCCTGGATCTCGTGCCGCTGCCCTCCCACCGCCAGGAGCAGCTCCCGCACACCGGGGTGGAATTCGAGGGTCACCCGGTCGCCGCGGTCGATGGAGGGGGCGTCCTCGCTGCGGTGGATCAGACCCGAGCACAGCACCTCCGTGAGGTCGGAGGGGCGTGCCCGGGGGTCGAACCGCTCCTGGATCAGCCGGATCGTCGACAGGTTGAGCGGGACCGCCGCCAGGTGCACCGCCAGCCGGAACGCGGCCGGTGAGGCGATGGCCCGGAAGGTCTCGACGCGGCGGTGGGCGGCGAGGTCCTGTGGGGCCTCCACCCCCTCGGCCGCCGGGGCCGGGAGCGGACCGATGCCCCACGCGTCGTCGGTCTCGCTGGGTTCCGCGAGGTCCGGGCGGGTCATCAGCGCGGTCGCCGGATACTCCGGCCGGCTCTGGCGGCGCGTGACGAAGCGGGCCCAGCGCCCGATCTCGCCGGCCTCCAGGGGGAAGACCGGGATGGGGACCGAGTCGTCCTGCGGGGGGTCGACCTCCGCGGGCGGCCACGAGGAGAACGGACGGGTCCGGTAGGAGGCGTTAGGAGCCAGCGCGTCACCGGCCGACCACGGCGCCTGCAGCGTGACGCGCTCCGGAGCCATGCCGGTCGACGGCCACACCGCCCGGTCGAGCAGGTGGGCCACGCCCACCGGCCCCTTCGCACCCCAGCGGGCGAGCCACGTGTCGATCGCTCCGGTGTGCCAGCCGTCGCCGACGCCGTCGGTGAGCACCAGCAGGATGCGGGAGTCGGGGGAGCGGCCGTTGACGAGGCGGGCGGGGTCCGGCGCGGGGCCCCCGCTCGTCCGCAGGGGGAGGTCGTCCATGTGCGCCTTGCCGGAGTCGAAGTAGAGGACGCGGACCCGGCGGAACACCTTCAAAGGGGTCAGCAGCCCGATGAACTCCCGAACGAGCGGCTCCTGGACGACCATGGACAGACTGTCGTCGATCAGCAGGGTCAGACCATCGGCGACCTCCCGGTCGGGACGGAACTCCGGCAGCAGCGGTGCGGGCTGCGCGCACCGCGAGCCGCGGCGGGCCAGCGACCGCTCGGCGTAGCGGGCCGCGGTGGCGTCCTCGTCCAGCAGCGTGCCGCCGTCGGCCTCGCGGTGGCGCCGGAACCACCGCAGCGCGCGGACCATCGCTACGCGCTCGGGGATCAGTGGGCCGCCCGACCGCTCGGGGGCCGCGCCGAGGGTCCCATGAGGACGCCCCGGGGGTGGCGCGGAGTCCGCCGCACCGCCGGGGCGCTCGGGGTCCGCGTCGGAGTCGGCGAGGTGCGCCGGAGGCTCGGGGAACGCGTCGGGCGCATCCTCCGCCGGTGGTGTCGCTGCCCCGTCCCCTTCCTCTGATAGCGCCTCGGAGGAGGAGCCGTCAGGCTTGTCGTCGGGGGGTTCGACGCGGGCCTGGTCACCCGATTGGTCGAAGGCCTCGTCCGGGTCGGTGTCGGGCGGATCCGGCGCGTGGTAGCGGTGGGCGGCGAGCCACAGCGCGTCGCCGACTTCCCACCACGTGGGCACGGAGACGGTGAACTGCGGAAATGACTCACCTGGGGCGGGCGATGCTGCCGACCCCTCGGCCTCCGGCCGGTCGCGATCCCTGCTCCCGGTCACTCGAGGCCCGCCTCCGTTTCCGTCAGACGGCGCCAGACCAGGTTCAATATCCGGTTCCAGGCGTTCGGATCCAAGGATGTTGCATGGGCGCGGACATCGGAACTAACGAGATGGACCGAGTTCAGTAGCTGATCGATCGACAGCCCGTTGACGTCCTGGCTTCGGCGGAGGAAATCCTGGATGAGCTGGCGGTCCTGGGCGCGCTCCCGGTCGATGAAGTGGGCGCAGACGATGTCGGCGAGCCGTCCCTCCGAGGGGCGCTCCAGGTGGACGGGGAGGCAGCGGCGGAGGAAGGCGGGAGGCAGGGGGCGCTCGCCATTGCTGGTGATCACGATGAACGGGAACTCGTGGCAGCGGACCTCGCCCTCGCGCACCGTCGCCGTCCGTCCGGGGTCGTCGGTGGGAACGGCGATGTACTCCTGGGAGGAGCGGAGCCGGTAGAGCTCGGGTATCCGGTACCGGCCGGTCTCCAGGACGTCGAGCAGGTCGTTGGCGAGGTCGATGTCGCCCTTGTCGAACTCGTCGATCACCAGGACGCGGGGGAGCCGGTGCGGAAGCAGGGCGGTGCCCAGGGGGCCGAGGCTCAGATAGTCGCCGATGGGTCGCTCCGGCGGGGGCTGGTGGTCCGGTGCCGCCGCGGCGTCGGCCGAGATGTCGTGGATGCGGGCGATGGGATCGTACTCGTACAGTCCCGCCCGCAGGGTGCTGCGGCTGGTGATGGGCCAGCGCAGCACGCGCCCGAGGCCCAGTTCGCGGCTCACGTGGTAGGCGAGGCTGGACTTGCCGACCCCCGGCGCCCCGGTGACCAGGAGGGGGCGGCGCAGGAGGAGCGCGGTGTTGACCGCCTCGACCACCGCCGTCTCGTGGTCGGTCAGCGGCTGACTGGCGAGAGCGGCCGCGACACCGAGCACGCGCGCGGTCTCCTCGTCGTCGCTCGGCGGATCGGGCTGGTCGGGGCCTCCGTTGAACCGGCGCCACGGCGGGGGGCCGGGGAGGCGCTCCGCCAGGTTCGTCGCGTAGGTAGCCGGTCGGCCCGTCCCCCGGTAGATCCACCACTCGGGCACGGCACCATTGCCGCCCGGAGCATGATGACCAGGGGATTTCCCGGGGTCGGACGTCGGGGAAGAGGCCATCGGCAGACCGTCCTTGTCGTCGACCTCGCATTATTCGGGCGTGGAGAGGATTCCAATATGGAGGAGTCGTCGGATGTGCGACATATCGTCGAGAATGATGTTGATGTCGTAGGGGTCGTAGCCTTCGCTGTTGTCCTGCCCGCCGATTGTATTGCGCGTGCGCCATGAACGCACGTGGCGGGAGAGGGAGGCGACATCGTCATGGGAGATCGCCTCACCGCTCCGGCTGGTAATGGATTCTATTCGGCCGTGGAAACCTCGGGTGGCATCCTCATCGGCTGCATCCAGCCAGATAATCGCAGGTAGTCCGGCCTCGATCGCGTGGTAGAGCTGCAGCGTGCCCTCCCGCTCGCGCGGCGGCGACCCCAGGGCGCACAGGGTGATCCCCGGGTGGGCGAGACGGTCGGCGAGCGGGGGATCGTCCGGAGAGGACGGCCGCGGCGGGATGCGGTGGACGAATCCTTCGGCGTTGTCGGTGAGCCCGCGCCACCGTTCGGCGAGTTTGCGGCGGGCTCCGGCCAGACGTTTCTCGGTAAATCTCTCGGCCGAGTGGACAACGATTTCATAAGATGCGCCGATCCGTTCGCCTTCGCCGGTGAATGGGGTGGGAAGACGCCATTGTGCGATTTGCTGGGTAAGGAGCGGAAAGGGAAGGATGAACTCCAGGCGCAGCTCCCCGGAGTCCGGGGAATCCCAGGCGGGCAGATGGGCCTCGGCGTCCACCACCATCTCCAGCACCGTGTCGCGCAGGGTGTCCTCGGTGATTCGGCGTGATCCCCTGTTGCTGATGCTGTGCCCGTCGTCCAGCCAGTGGGAAAGGGTGTATCGCGGAGTTGTTCCGGGTTCGACGGGGATGGGTTCGGCCGCGATGATGAGGGTGCCGCCGGCGGGCGCGGGCGTGCTCGGCTCGGTCGAGATCCGGCCCAGCGCGTGCCGCGGCACGTACCACGGGGACCGGCTCTCCACATAGCCGTGCAGGGAACGGGTGTCGGCGATCCCCATCTTGGCGATCTCTACGAGGTAGGCGATCTCGCAGGGGAGACCGTCGGGCCGGGGGGCGTACTGCCGCAGCCGGACGAACGCGTCCCACGCCGAGGTGAAGTCGGCGCGCTCCGGGCCCCGGTGCCGGGTGGCCGCGGCGTAGGCGGCGCTGACGGCCTCGAACCGCAGGGCGTACAGGAACGTCTTGACCGCCTCGAACTCCTCGTCGACCAGGAGGGGGCGGAGGGCGGTGACCCATTCCAGCGGCTCCATGAAGGCGACCCGGCTCTGGTACGGGTGCGCGGCGTCGAACCGCGCGGTGGTGACGATCCCGATCACGGAGCCGTCGGTGGTGTCCTGTACGCCGCAGCCGCTGAACCCCTGCTCGACACTGACCGTCGGGTCGACGACGTTGAGCTGCGCGCGGCCGGGGATGCCGCCGCCGTAGCCGACGACTTCCGCGGTGGCCAGCAGGCCTTCGGGCACTCCGCTGGGGTAGCCGCGCACGACCACGCGGCGCGGGGAGCCCGACTCCGCGACCTCGTCCATGCGCGCGGCGAGCCAGGCGGCGGGGTGCTCGTAGTCCCGGGGGTCTTCGTCGAGCCGGAGGAGTGTGGTGTCGCGTTCGGCGTCCCACGTGTCGCCAACGACATAGGCGGCCACCGGCCGGTACCCGGGAGGGTGGGGGGTGTCGACGGATATCGCTTCCTCGGGTCCCGGCGGGGCGGGGTCATTTCCTCTGCGCAGCGCGGCGTTAACGACATGGACGCAGGTCAAAATCCTGTTTCCGGGAACGAGGACCCCGCCTCCGGCCACCAGGCCGTCGGGGTTTGTGATCCTGACCTGCCACGTTGGGGAACGGGGGGTCGGAGGGGGCGAGCCCTCGGTGGAACGGGGAGTCGAAGGAGATGCCACCGTGGCGCGGCCTCTTTCTTCGGTTGTACGTGGGGGCTGCGAGCGACGGATCGTTGAAATTCGGTTGGCTCTTTATGTTCCCTAAGTCATGCTGAATACTCTATGTATGTATCCGGCTACCAGCCTTCCAGTGTGGTCACGCCGGTAAACGCCGACACGTACGCGTGTCTACACGACGCTGGCACGGTGCGGCGGCGCACACCGTGCCAGCCCAGGGGTAACGCGCGGTAGGCAAGGGCCGCGGTCCGGCGCGGACCGCGGCTCCTAGGGCGGTGTCACCCCAGCGTCGCGATCGACTTGAACTCCAGGTACTCGCTCAGGCCCTCCGGCCCGTACTCGTATCCCAGGCCGCTGGACTTGCGCCCGCCGAACGGCGTGTTGACGTCGATGTTGTACATGTTGACCCCGCAACTGCCGGTGTGGATCCGGCGGGCGACGGCCATGCCGTGCTCCGGGTCGGCGGTCCAGACCGACCCGGCGAGGCCGTACTCGCTGTCGTTGGCGAGCTCGACCGCGTGGCGTTCGTCGTCGTAGGGGATCACCGTGAGTACCGGGCCGAAAATCTCCTCGCGGGCCACGCGCATGCGGTTGTCGACGTCGGCGAGGAGGGTGGGTTCGACGTAGTACCCCCGCTGTGCGGAGGCCGGGCGGCCGCCGCCCGCGACGAGCCGCGCGCCCTCGGCGCGGCCGACGTCGATATAACCCTCCACCCGCTCCCGCTGGGCGGGCGAGACCAGCGGCCCGATGTCGGTGGACGGGTCCGCTGGATCGCCGACGGAGAGCTCGGCCAGGCGCGCGGCGAGCGCGTCGACAACCTCGGCGTAGCGTTCGCGCGGAGCCAGGATCCGCGCCTGGGCGACGCAGGCCTCGCCGTTGTTGAGGAGCGCGGTCAGCGTCAGCATGCCGGTATAGGCGGTCAGATCGGCGTCCGGCAGCAGGATCGCCGCGGACTTCCCGCCGAGTTCCAGGCTGCACCCGCGCAGCCGTTCGCCGCACAGGGTGGCGATGCGCCGCCCGGCGGCGGTGGAGCCGGTGAAGGCGACATGGTCCACCCCGGGGTGGGTGACGAGATGCTCCCCGACCGCGCGGTCGGCCGCGACGATGTTGAGCACGCCCGCGGGGAGTCCGGCCTCCTCGGCGAGCTCGGCGAGGACGTAAGGGTCGAGCGCGGTCTCCGGCGCTGGCTTGACCACCACCGTGCATCCGGCGAGCAGCGCCGGGGCGAGCTTGGCGACGATGAGGAGCTGCGGGACGTTCCAGGGCGTGATCGCGGCGACCACCCCCGCGGGTTCGCGGACGACGCGTGTCGGACCGAGCAGCCCGTCGCGCGTCTCCTCCCAGGTGACGTCGTCGGCGAGCCCGCCGAAGTAGGCGAGCGTGCGCTGCGGCAGCGACGCCTGGGCGACCTGCGAGAAGGACAGCGGACAGCCCATCTCGGCGGTGACCAGTCCGGCGACCTCGTCGAGGCGGGCCTCATAGAGCTCGGCCAGCCGGGTAAGGGCTGTCGCCCGCTCGGAGGGCGCCATGCGCGGCCAGGGCCCCTGGTCGAACGCTGCGCGGGCGGCGGCCACGGCGCGGTCCATGTCGGCGGGCGTGCCCTCGGGGACCCGCCCGATGACCTCCTCGGTATGCGGCGACACCACGTCGATCGTGGCGGTTCCGGCGGGTCGCGCCCACTCACCGCCGATGTAGAGCCGGTCGTGCTTGCGCATCTGGCCTCCCAACCCTGCGTCAACATGCAGAACACGTTTCAGTCTGAAGTCTCGAAAGGCCTATTTCTAGGGGGTTTCATCAAACGAGAACGCGTTATATTGGGGTGTGTGGAGGGGGAACGGGAGCGCCGCTCTCGCACGCGGCCGCCGCGAAGACGCTAGGATGTACAGCATGACCCGCCGCTATGACGCGTTTAGCACGCCGGCTCCAGAGCAGCCGGCCGCTACGCCGTAAGCGGTCGACGGGTTCGGAGCCGGCTGAAGAGCGAGAAAGGCACACGCCTTCCGCTCTTTTTCTTTTTTCCCAGCGGTCGGCTCCGCCCCGTTCCCGCGCGTCGCGCGAGCCAGCGGACCACCGGCCGCGTCGACGCGACAACAGGAACGAACACCATGACCGAAAGCGCCACCGCCACCATCGACGACCTCCGCGGCCGCATCGACGAGGTCGACGCGGAACTCGCGCGCCTACTGGAACGCCGCGCCCTGCTCGCCGCCCGCGTCCAGCGGCTCAAGCCCGTCGGCGGCTTCGCCGGCCGCGACCCGAAGCGCGAACAGGCCCTCGTAGCCGCCATGGCCGCGCACGCGCCCCGACTAGGGGCGGCGCGGCTCGCCCGCATCATGTCCGAGGTGATCGAGGCCGGACTGGACGCCGCCGAGGCCGAGGCCGCGCACGGCCGCTCGGCACAACAACACTGACCCGCCGCATGCGCCCCCGCCCCGGTCCTCCGGGCCGGAGGGGAGCCCGCGGCGGCTCAGCGGATATCCAACCACACCAGCCGGTGGTCCGACGCGGCGCTGGTCACCCGCGACATCGGGTCGTCGGTGGTCGGCCAGTAGACGGCGGTACCGCGCACCGGGAGCCCGCGTGACGGCAGGACGTAGTCGACGCGCAGGTTGCCCGGTGCGTCGTCGCGGAAATCGGCGGTGTCGCGGGCGGGATCGCCGCGGTGGTCGGCGTTGGCGCCGCCCTGCCGCTCGGCGGCCTCCACCCCGCCCGCGCTGGTCGGCGCGACCCTGCCGTTGACGAGCGGAGCGTCCAGCAGCCCCCGGATGCCTCCCTCGGGCCCGCCGCTGTCCTTCGGGTCGGCGTTCAGATCACCGGCGATGACGAACCGCGCCCCGGGCCGCAGCCCGCCGCGTGCGCCCTCGTCGTCGTAGATGTACCCGCCCCTGCGTGGGGTCACGTAGTCGGCCCAGAACCTGATCTCATCGCTGTTCCGTAGAACATTGCGCCGCTCCGGCCCGTCGAAGGCGGGCGGCGTCGGGTGCGACGCGAGCAGGTGCACCGTTCTCCCCCGCCCGACGCGCACCGGCAGGTCCCAGTGGCTCTTCGACGACAGCCGCACCACCTCCAGCTCCTCATCGGAGTAGAAGCTCTCGCCGGTCTCCGGGTCCCTCGGCAGCAGCGCCCCGGGCATGTCCGCCCACCGGAACTCCTGGAACGTGCGCGCGGCACTGGTGTCGATGGGGTAGGCGGAGTAGACGACCATCCCGTACTGGCCCGGGTACTGGCCGAACCCGAAGGCGTCCCCGCCGTAGCCGGGGGCGCCGGGTTCGGTGACGGCCTCGCCGTTGTTGTCCAGGTCGAACCCGGAGGCGATACCGGTGTTGCTCGGCGCGGTGTAGCGGTAGGGGTAGGTGATCGGCTCGGCGCCGTTCTGACCGACGGCCAGGTAGTTCTCCTGGAACAGGGCGGCGGCGCGCCCCTCGGCGTCGTGGTCGAACTCGTTGACCAGCAGCACATCGGGACGGTTGCGCTGGATGACCTCCGCGACCGCCCGCGCCTGCCCGTCGTCGCCGGTCGAGAGGTCCTCGATCAGCTCGCCCTCGGCCGAGCGGTGCAGTGACGCGTTGAACGTGGCGAACCGGACGCTTGAATGTTCCGTCTTCCTGGCGGTGTCCGCCGCTGCGGGCGCGGCGGACACCGCCGACAGGGTGAGCAGAGCGGTCGCTGCCAAAGCGGTGGGGAACCGGAGCCGGGGGAGCAATTGGGGGTGCCTTTCGTCGATCCACCGTGGGTGCGTCGCGGATCAGCGTGCTCACCCTAGCGATCAGCCCGCGGTCACCGCCATGAACATTCGGCCGCCAATGCGGCGCACTTTCGTCATACCCATAACTGCGCGGGTTCCGGTCAGGTGCTGATGGCGGGGCTGGTGGCTGACGGGACACAAACCCGGCAAAAGGGGTCGGAGCCGCGTTAGGCTCCCGCCTTTTCTCCCGGCGCACCGCCATCGTCAAAGCGGGCGTCGGCAGTCGAGGCACGGCCCTGGGCCCGCGGCGCGCCTGGGGTCACCTGGTTCGCCGCCGCACCGGCCGCGGTGGGCTGGGCCGCACCACTTCTCGCCCCATCCGGCCTGCTCGCCCTACTCCGGATCGCCCAACAGCAGCCGTGATCCCAGCTCGGTCAGCTCGTGGCGGATGGCGTTGCGGTCGCGGCGGCTGTGCGTGAGGCCGGAGGCGCGCAGGACGGTGGCGTGCTCACTGGCCGAGGCCGGCGAGATCCCGAGCCGGTCGGCCAACTCGGAGGTCGAGTAGGTGTTGGCGGCGATCGTCTGCAGCACGGCGGCCCGGGTGCCGCCCAGCAGCTTTTCCAGGGCCTTCCTGCGCGACGCGTTCAGCTGCTGTCCCCGCGGGAAGTCCAGGCACTCCGCCACCGGGTAGACGAGCACGGGCGGGAGATCCGGGTCCTGGAAAGCGATGGGGTAGCGTCGGCAGAAGAACGAGGGGATCAGGTGAAGGTCGCGCCCTTCGAGGTGGAGGTGGCGCTCCAGCGGATAGGACACCTCCAGCACCGAACCGCGCCAGCGCGCGCAGGAGCACAGCGGCCACGGAACACCGGCCGCCCGCCCGGGAGAGGGCTGCTCGGGGACGCCGCGGCTCAGGGTCTGGCGCAGCGTGCCCTCGATGGCCTCCCATTCGGGAGCCAGCGCGAGATCGAAGTAGCGACGCACGGTGTCCGCCAGCTGGGGGAGCATGCGGCCCTCACCACGCGCCAGGGAGCGGACCGGGGCGGACAGGCGCTGCTGCATGGCGAGGATGCCGAGATCGCGGCGGACGTAGGCCGGAGGGGTGGACACCAGGGAGTTCAGCCCCTCCTCAAGGCCGCCCGGTCCGCACACCGGTGTCAGGAAGTCGGGCGAATACCCCCGCGGCGGCGCGAGCTCGGCCAGCCGCCACATAGGACCGCTCATCCGCTCCCGTACCCGCAACCGCCACTGGTTGTGCCGCGCCCCCGCATGGTGCAGCTGCAACGTGTGCAGGCTCAGCAGGACCTCCCACATCGGGTCGGGTTCCGCCGCACAGCGGATCCGCTCCGGACGCTTGCCGTTGAAGTGGACATGCAGCACCGCGATCTCCCCAATCACCCCGCTGCCCCGTGCGTCGCCGGCTACTGTGCCCGCCTCCCGACGACCGGAACTTCGGCGATGCAGTCGCCAGCTTACTTATACGACTCGTACTATGCCTGTCCGTAATCGGCCATCCGGTGGTGCGCGCGGGCCTGCGGTGACGCGAAGGGACGCGTATCCCGTCCCGGAATTCCAGGGGTGAGCGATGCCACTGTGCGTCCTGGCGGTGCTGATCAGTCGCTTTGCGGAAGCTATGCCCGAGCGGCGCGGTGACAGAGTTATCGTGGGAGCTTCCCGACCCCCACGCGCAGATCTTGAGAGTAGTTGTGGCCGATTCCTTCGTTCACCTGCATGTCCACACCGAGTACTCGATGCTCGACGGGGCGGCGAAGCTCAAGCCGCTCTTCTCTGAGGCGGCGAAGCAGGGTATGCCCGCGGTGGCGATGACCGACCACGGCAACATGTTCGGCGCCTACGAGTTCTACCAGCAGTCCCAGGGCACCGGCGTGAAGCCGATCATCGGCATCGAGGCCTACGTCGCACCGGAGTCCCGGTTCCACAAGAAGCGGGTCCAGTGGGGGCGCTCCGGCGGTTCGGACGACGCGTCGACCGAGGGCGGCAAGGACATCTCGGGCGGCGGCCGCTATCTCCACATGACCATGCTGGCCGAGAACGAGACCGGGCTGCGCAACCTCTTCAAGCTCTCCTCGCTCGCGTCGATCGAGGGCTACTACATGAAGCCCCGGATGGACCTCGACCTCATGAGTGAGTACAGCGAGGGCATCATCGTCAGCACCGGCTGCCCCTCCGGTGGTGTGCAGACGCGCCTTCGCCTCGGGCAGGAGAAGGAGGCGATCGAGTACGCCGCCAAGCTGCAGGACATCTTCGGCAGGGACAACGTCTTCCTCGAACTGATGGACCACGGTGTGGACATCGAGAAGGAGGTCCGCGACGGTCTGCTGAAAGTCGGCAACGAGCTCGCGATCCCGCCGCTCGTCACGAACGACTCGCACTACGTCTACGAGAGCCAGGCCGCGGCGCACGACGCGCTGCTGGCCGTCGGTGTCGGCAAGAATCTCGACGACCCCACGCGGTTCCGGTTCAACGGGGCCGGCTACTACCTCAAGACCGCCGACGAGATGCGCGGCATCCTCAACTTCGACCAGTGGGCCCAGGGCTGCAAGAACACGCTGCTCGTCGCCGAGCGCATCGCGCCCGACGCCTACGACAACGTCTTCGCCTCGCGCGACCTGATGCCCACCTTCCCCGTGCCGGAGGGCGAGACCCAGTCGTCGTGGCTGGCCAAGGAGATCGAGCGGCTGATCCCCACGCGCTACCCCGACGGCGCAAGCGACGCGGTGCGCCAGCGCATCGACTTCGAGCTGGGCATCATCAACGAGATGGGCTTCCCCGCCTACTTCCTCGTTGTCTCCGACATCTGCCAGTACGCGCGCAAGAGCGGCATCGCCCTGGGCCCCGGCCGCGGCTCCGCGGCCGGGTCCATGATCGCCTATGTCCTGGGCATCACCGACCTGGACCCGATGGAGCACGGCCTCATCTTCGAGCGGTTCCTCAACCCCCAGCGCGTCACCATGCCCGACATCGACCTGGACTTCGACGAGCGTCGGCGCGGGGAGATGATCGACTACGTCACGCGCCTGTACGGCAGTGAGCGCGTCGCGCAGATCCTCACCTTCGGCACCATCAAGGCGAAGGCCGCGGTCAAGGACTCCACCCGCATCCTCGGCCTGCCGTACTCCGTGGGCGACCAGATCACCAAGGCCTTCCCCGCGGCGGTCGGCGGCAAGGAGATCCCCCTCGACGCGGTCTACAACGAGGACCACGAGCGCTACGCCGAGACGACCGAACTCCGCGGCCTGATGGAGAACGACGCCCAGGTCCAGAAGGTCATGGAGACCGCGCGGGGTATCGAGGGCCTGACCCGCGGCACCGGCGTCCACGCGGCCGGGGTGATCCTGTCCAAGGAACCGCTGCTCGACGTCATCCCGCTGCACAAGCGCGACACGGACGGCGCCATCATCACCGGCTTCCCGTTTCCTCAGTGCGAGGAGATGGGGCTGCTCAAGATGGACTTCCTGGGCCTGCGCAACCTGACGATCATGGACGACGCCGTCAAGAGCATCAAGGAGGCCGAAGGCGTCGACATCGACCTCTCGACGCTGCCCCTCGACGACAAGAAGACCTACGAGCTGCTCGCCCGCGGCGACACGCTCGGCGTCTTCCAGCTCGACGGCGGCGCCATGCGCAACCTGCTCAAGCGCATGGAGCCCAAGCGCTTCGCCGACATCGTCGCCGTCCTGTCGCTGTACCGGCCCGGTCCGATGGCCGCCAACGCCCACAACGACTACGCCGACCGCTCCAACGGCCGCCAGGAAGTCACGGCCATCCACCCGGAGCTCTACGACGCGCTCGATCCGATCCTGGGAGAGACCTACCACCTGCTCGTCTACCAAGAGCAGATCATGGCGATCGCGCAGCAACTGGCCGGCTACAGCCTCGGCGGCGCCGACCTGATGCGGCGCGCGATGGGCAAGAAGAAGAAGGAGGTCCTGGAGAAGGAGTTCACCACGTTCCAGGCCGGCATGCTGGAACGTGGTTTCTCCGAGGAGTCGATCCAGGCGCTGTGGGACGTCATGCTCCCCTTCGCCGGATACGCGTTCAACAAGTCCCACGCGGCCGGATACGGCCTGGTCTCCTACTGGACCGCCTATCTCAAGGCCAACCACCCCGCCGCCTACATGTCAGCGCTGCTCACCTCCGTCAGCGACGACAAGGACAAGATGGCCGTCTACCTGGCCGAGTGCCGGTCCCAGGGCATCAAGGTGCTGCCTCCCGACGTCAACGAGTCCGGTCTGCGGTTCACCCCGGTCGGCCGGGACATCCGCTTCGGCATGGGGGCCGTCCGCAACGTGGGCGCGAACGTCGTCCAGTCCATCACCAAGACGCGCTCCGAGAAGGGCAAGTACAGCTCCTTCACCGACTTCCTGTCCAAGATCGAACTCGCGGCCTGCAACAAGCGGGTCGTCGAATCGCTGGTCAAGGCCGGTGCCTTCGACTCGCTGGGCCAGCCCCGGCAGGAGCTGTACCGCCACCACGAGACCGCGGTCGAGGGCATGATCAGCTCCAAGAAGCAGGAGGCGAACGGCCAGTTCGACCTGTTCGGCGGCGGGGACGCCGACGTGGGCGACTCCGCGCCCATCGGGCTCAACATCAACTGGGGCGATGAGGAGTGGGACCGCAAGACCAAGCTCGCGTTCGAGCGGGAGATGCTGGGACTGTACGTCTCCAGCCACCCGCTCTCGGGCGCCGAACGCATCCTCGCCCGGTCCCGTGACACCTCGATCGCCCAGATCGTGGCGGGTGAACGCGGCGGCGAGCGCGGTGAGGTCCGCATTGCCGGACTGATCTCCAAGGTCGACAAGCGCGTGAACAAGGCGGGCAACCAGTGGGCCATCGCCACGGTGGAGGACCTGGACGCCAGCATGGAGGTCCTGTTCTTCCCCAAGACCTACCCGCTGTACATGGACGCCCTGATGGAGGACACCGCCGTCACCGTCAAGGGGCGGCTCAACGACCGCGACGGCACCTGGTCGATGTTCGCCTCCGAGATGTCGATCCTGGACATCTCCCACGTGTCGGAGGGGCCGCCCCCGATGCTGCTCACCGTGCAGGACAAGCGCCTCACGCCGGAGCTGGTGAATGAGCTCAAGCAGGTGCTGAAAGCCCACCGGGGCGAGACCCCGTTGACGATCCGCGTCGATCACCCGGTCAAGAGCCGCGTGTTCGAGATCCCGGACTATCCGATCCAGGTGGGGCCGGAGTTCTCCGGTGATGTGAAGTCCCTGCTGGGACCGGACGCGATCACCTACTGACGTCCACCGTCCTGCCGTGGCGCCGGGCGGGGAGGGGCACAGCCCCTCCCCGCCCTTTTTTCGTGCGGGGAGGTGATCGGGCGCTGACTCCGCCGGGGGGAGACCCTCGGGCCTTCGGCCACCGCTCGCTGTCCCGCCCCGTGCCGCCGCGGTCCCGGTCTTGACGATGGTGAGTTAGCGATATATCGTCGAGGTATCTCGACACGAGATGAACTATCGTTATTGATCACGATGGATCGGTCGCTACTGAGTGAAGGAGAACGACATGACCGAGATGGCGATGCCGTGGGCATGGGGCGGACGCCCGGAGAAGCAGCCGACCGCCGGCGGCTGGGAGTTCCCCGCAGACAACACCCGCGAGGGCGACGAAGAGCGCGGGCGCGGCCGCGGGCGGAGGCACGGGCGCCGCGGAGGACGGCGCTCGCGCGGTCCGTGGGCACCGGAAGGATGGACCGCGATGGGCGGGCCCGGAGGGCCGGGCGGAGGCTTCCAGCCGCCGCACCCGCCGCAGCCTCCCTTCCCGCCGAACATGCCGTGGGATGGTCCGCCCGTCCCGCCCGGGCATCCGATGGAGGGGATGTTCGGCGGCGGCCGGGGGCGGGGCCGGGGGCGCCGCGGCGGGCCGCGGGCCCGGCGCGGCGACGTCCGTACCGGGATTCTGCTGCTCTTGGCCGAGGAACCCCGCAGCGGCTACGAGATCATCCGCGAAGGCAAGGAGCGCAGCCAGGGCGGCTGGCGGCCCAGCCCCGGTTCGGTTTACCCGATGCTGCAGCAGCTGGAGGACGAGGGCCTGGTCCGTCCGGCCGAGACCTCCGGCAGCGGACGGCGCCGCCCCTTCGAACTGACCGATGAGGGGCACGCCTACGTCGAGGAGAACGCGGCCGAGCTGACCCCGCCCTGGGAGGCGGTGCCCGAGGAGTACACGGACTCCATGGAGCGCTACGCCGAGATCAGCAGCCTCGCCTACCAGCTGTCCGCGGCGGCGGCGCAGGTCGCCCAGGCCGGCACACCCGAGCAGCTGGAACGTGCCAAGTGGCTGCTGGCCGAGACCAAGCGCGGCCTCTACCGCATCCTCGCCGAGGACGACACCAGCGTCGACGAGAACAGCGAGGACGGTGGAGCCTAGGCCGACGCCCCGCCGCCGACGGTCCGGATGAGCGCCGGTAACCCGTGGGGGTGGGGGACGCGGCCCTCCCCGGCCGCGTCCCCCACCCCCTGCTCAGCGCCCCCTCCTGCCGTCGGCGAGTTCGCGGAGGATGTCGAGGTGGCCGTTGTGCCGGGCCGTCTCGCCCGCCATGTGCATCAGGACCCACCGCAGCGTGGCCGGCCTCTCGGCGTCGCCCGATGTGCGGGCGCTGCTGTTGAGCTCCAGTTTCGCCGTGATCTCCCGGGAGCGCGCGCACTGCGCGTCGTACTCGTCGAGCAGGTCCGCGAGGGGGCGTTGCCCGCCCACGCGGAACTCGGCGTCCCCGTCGTCGGGGGACCACGGAGCCCGGTCACGCGCACCAAGCAGGCGGACCTCGAACCAGTAGTGCTCCACCCAGCGCAGATGGGAAACGACGCCGCCGATCGACATCAGCGGCGACGTCGGCAGCGGGGCCGCCGACGACAGTCCCGGGCCGAGCCCGGCACACTTCTCCCGCACCGTGCCCCGGTGCCAGTCCAGCCAAGAGGTGAGCATGGTCCGCTCATCGGCCGACATCGGCGGCGCGAAACGATCCCTCGTGTTCGTCATCCGGGCATTGTCACGTGGGCACGAACACAGCACCACCGGTTTTCGCCCCGGCGTCGCCGGATAGATTCGAAGAGTGCAGATCAATAAGGCGCGTCGGCCCGTGGCACGGCGGCGACTGGTCGTGGGCGCGGCGACGCTGGGGAGCGTCGCCGCGCTCGGAATCCCGCTCGGCCTGCTGTGGTGGCTGGTCACCCCCCGGCCGAGCGTCACCGTCGTCGATGGCGACGGTGCGACCGCCCCCTTCCCCGTCTCCCAGGCCCTGTTCGCCTCCGAGGGCTACTTCGCCCTCATGATGATGTGCGCCGGAATCCTCTGCGGGTACGGTACCTACCTGGTTCAGTACCGCCTCTGCGCACGCGAGCGCGTCGATCTCCGGTTGACCTGCCTGCTGGGTCTGGCGGCCGGTTCCGTCCTCGGATCGCTGGTCGCCTGGCGCATCGGGGCCGGTCTGGACGCGGGCGCCTTCGCCCGCGCGGTCGCCGCGGCCGAGCCGGGCGACGTCGTCACCGCCGGACTCCAGCTGCGGGCCCTGAGCGCCCTGATGCTGTGGCCCTTCGTCGCCGTCCTGCAGTACGGACTGTTCGACGCCGTCAGCCTGTGGCGCAGCGACCTGCCCCACCAGCGCGAGCAGGACGTGTCAGCACCGTCCGTGGACGCACCGCGCAGCGAGCCCGCCGCGCGCTGAGCCGCGCGGCCCGCGCGCTAGTCCCCGCGCGGATGATGGGGATGATGAGGCCGCCCCACCGAGGGGGCACCGCCGCCCACGCGACGCCAGGCACCGCTCCCGGGCACGCCGGTGAAGCCACCGACCAGGCCGCCCTCCGGTCCGCCGACGCCGCGGCCGCAGGCGGCGGCGAACGAACGCAGCAGGCTGAGCCCGGGACACCCCGGAGCTCGCGGACCCCGCCGCCCAGGTCGGCGGCGCAGTTCGCGGAAGCCGAGCAGGGCGGTGGCGCGCAGCGCCGGGCCGCGTGGTTCGGGCCGATCACTCGGCTGCGCGCGGCCCTGGTGCTCCGGCGGGCGCGTCCGCCCCGACGGACCGCTCGGGGCGGAGGGCTCCGACGGGTCGAGGTCGGCGCGGGCTTCGGCCAGCACCGCGTCCCCGGCCCTCGTGCGCGGGCCGAGCCGGCCCCCGGTCATCCGGTACACGCCGTACAGCGCGAACCAGCCGACGAACAGCCCCAGCGCCGCGACGAGCTCCGGCGGCAGCTTGGCCGCCGGTGCCACCGCCGCCGTGACCACGAAGGCGGCGAGAACCGCCCCGGGCACGCCTCCGACGAGGCGGTGTGCCAGGTGCAAGAGAAAGGGATAGGCGAGCAGCAGCCCAGCCAGCAGCACGAACACGATCCCGACCGGTTCGCGGGGCGCCGTCATCGCCACCACCGCGGAACCTCCGGCGAACAGCACCCCCGCCGTACCGATGATGGCCTGCGCACCCCAGGCCGCGTTGCGCGCGAAGGTCACCCGGCGCATCCGCTCCGGGGAGAAGAGCAGTCCCAGGCGGCGCAGCCGCCAGAGCAGCGCCGTTGTCGCGTCGCTCGCCGACGCCGCCGCCACCAGGCGGTCGGCGGGAATGGCGCGCCCCGAGGGGAGGCGAGCGTCGAGGAGCCGGGTGAACGGCGCCAGCGAATCCGCGGCGGGCCGCTGCTCCGGCTGCCACGGGCGCGCCACCATGCCGTGCCCGTACGCGATGGCGCGCCCGCTGAGGTACAGCTCGGCGAGGGCGACCTCGCCCAGCCGCCGCTTGCCTCCGGCGAGCATGCCCAGTTCGAACGGGGACAGATCCTCGGCACCCACCGCGGGCCGTCGGGGTCCCGCCGACAGGATGCGGGCGTAGTCGCCGCGAGTGGCCGCGTAGCAGCCCGCTATCGCGAGGTAGCACAGCACAGTGCCGAGCACGATCGCCTCGACCACCATCGCGCCTCATCCTCCACGCGCGCCCTATTGTGTTCGCCTGGTTCCTCAACGTTAGGCCTCCGGGGCCGCCGTGAGAAGAGGGTGGCGGGCGTGGCGCGGTACGGGCAGCCCGAATCGGGCCGCCGGGATGCGGAGGGGGAAAGCGGGCCTGGGGTCTCAGCCGCGGAGGTCGGCGGTGGTCGCGCCGGTCAGGTGGAGCAGGTCGGCGGGGGAGAGCTCTATCTGCAGCCCGCGCCGCCCAGCGGAGACGAAGACGCTGGTGTGGCCGCCGACCGACGCGTCGATGACCGTGGGGAGGCGTTTGCGCTGGCCGAGGGGGCTGATACCGCCGCGCACGTAGCCGGTGGCGCGTTCGGCCGCCCGGGGGTCGGCCATCGCGGCCTTCTTGCCGCCGACCGCTGCTGCCAGCGCCTTCAGGTCCAGACTCGCGTCAACCGGCACCACGCCTACGGTGAGGTGGCCGTCAACCTCGGCCACGAGCGTCTTGAACACCCGGTCGTGGCGCACACCCAGCGCGTCGGCTGCCTCGTAGCCGTAGGACGCGCCGCCGTCGCCGGAGGCCGCGTAGGGGTGCAGGCGGAACCCGACCTGGGCGCGGGTGGCCGCGACCGTGGCGGGGGTGCCTTTTCCGCTCATGACGCTCCTGTGCGACGCGTGGCGCTGGTGGTCAGCCGCATGGTATGCGGCGCGGGGCGGGCGAGGGGAATCCGGGGAACAGTGAAGCGCTGGGGCGGCGGCAGGAGGGGCCGGGGCGCCGCTCTAGTTGAGGTTGATCTCGCGGCGCAGCAGCTGACCAGCGGGCAGGGTGGGCAGGGCGTTGAGCACGCGGTTCTCCCGCCGCATCAGGGTCGAGGCCAGCTCCAGCCGCGCCGCCGCGTGATCGGCCTCCAGCAGCGCCTGCTTGTCGCGCTGGTCGAGGACGAGCGCGGCCGAGACCGCGTAGGACAGCGGCAGCGGGTCAGCGGGGAAGTCCGCTGGCGGCTTGGTGGGGAGGCCGATCCCGGTCAGCCGTTGGCAGTAGACGCGGAACAGCCGCCCGACGCGCTCGGCCTGCTCCTCGGCGCCGTCCCCCAGTTCGTCGGGGATGAGCGTGGTGGCCGCCCGCAGGTAGGGGTGCTCGTCATCGGGGTCGTCGATCTCCTCGACGCGGAAGCGCGACCCGCCCTCGACCACGAGGTCGTACCGCCCGTCGTCATGCCTGCGCACGCTGCGGACCTCGGCCATGCAGCCGACGTCGGACAGCTGGTGGGCGGCCGTCGCGCCGACCTCGTGGCCGAGCTCGATCCCGACGACCCCGAACCGCCGGGCCTCTCCCGCGTCCTCGGCGGGTTCCAACAGCTCGGAGATGAGTTGGCGGTACCGCTCCTCGAACACATGGAGCGGCATGGTCAGCCCCGGGAACAGCACACTCCCGAGCGGAAACAGCGGTAGCCGGTCAGGCATTGCACAAGTATGCCCGACCGGCGGTGGCGCCTGTCGTTCGCGTCCGCCCCTCAGGTCAGCGACGGGCCCGCGGTGCTCGGAGCGTCCGCGCTGCCGCCGCTCTCATCCGGCATGTCACGGGCGACGAAGTTCTCGACGTCGAAGAGGTTGCCAGCGCTGCGGTCGATGACGGCCAGCAGGGTGGACATCTTCGCGACCTCCTCCGTCTGCTCCTGGAGGAACCAGTGGAGGAACTGTTCGCCGGTGTAGTCGTTCTCCTCCCGCGCGACCCGCATCAGCATGTGAAACTGGTTGGTCACCTCGCGCTCCTGGCGCAGCGCCAGTGCGACAAGGTCGCGCGGAGTGTCGAAATCGTTCTGGATTTCGTCGACCCGCGGGATCGTAACCGAAACGTCGCTGTCGATCAGGTAGCGCACGATCATCATCGCGTGGTCGCGCTCTTCCAGCGCCTGCCGGTAAAACACGCGCGCCAGCTGCGGGAGGTCGCGGGCGTCGAACCACGTGGCCAACGCGACGTACTGGTGCGAGGCCGTGAACTCATGACGCAGCTGGTCAATGAGGAGGCGGTGGAACTTGGAAAGGCCGTGCTCGGCGCTCTTTGTCATGGAAGCCATGCTTCAACAATAACGCGGAACAATGGCCAAGTCGAACATTAAAAAGGTAACGTCGGGCACTGAGGTAAGCCTTTCAGAATAGAAATTAGGTTAGGTGTTCCAAAGTTAGGTAAGACTCATTCGTGGTATTTATGGTGAGGCTTCCCTAAAACGGGGCCGACGGGACGCGGGCGGGGGCAGCGGACGCGACCGGGCCCCCGCGCCCGTGCGCGGCCCCCGCCCACCGGCGTAGCCGGTGCGACGCGGGGCGCCCGTCGGAGCAGGTGAGGCGCCCGACCCCTAGAATGAAGGGGTGATCTCCCGAATCGATCTCCGAGGAACCCCTGGCGACCCGCGTGACCTGCTGCCACGCGCCGAGCTCGACATCGAGGCCGCGACCGCGAAGGTCCGCCCGATCTGCGACGACGTCCGCCATCGGGGCGTCGAGGCGCTGATCGAGCTCACCGAGCGCTTCGACGGCGTCCGCCTCGATGACATCCGCGTCCCCCCGGCAGCCATCGATTCGGCTCTCGCGGAGCTCGACCCGGCCGTACGCACGGGCTTGGAGCACTCCATCCAGCGCGCCCGCAAGGTCCACGCCGACCAGCGCCGCACCGACAGCGTCACGCAGGTCGTCCCCGGCGGCACCGTCACCGAGCGGTGGGTGCCCGTCGGACGCGTCGGCCTCTACGTCCCCGGCGGCCGCGCCGTCTACCCCTCCAGCGTCGTGATGAACGCGGTGCCCGCCCAGGAGGCCGGCGTCGGCTCGCTCGCCGTCGCCTCCCCGCCCCAGGCCGACTTCGGCGGCCTGCCGCACCCCACGGTCCTGGCCGCCTGCGCCCTGCTCGGCATCGACGAGGTCTACGCGGTCGGCGGCGCCCAGGCCGTCGCCATGTTCGCCTACGGCGCGGGCGAGTGCGCGCGCGCCGACATGGTCACCGGCCCGGGCAACATCTGGGTGGCCGCCGCCAAGCGCCTGCTCAAGGGCGTCATCGGCATCGACGCCGAGGCCGGCCCCACCGAGATCGCCATCATCGCCGACGACACCGCCGACCCCGGCTATGTCGCGGCCGACCTCATCAGCCAGGCCGAGCACGACGTCATCGCGGCGTCAGTGCTGGTCACCCCGTCCACCGAACTCGCGGACAAGGTCGAGGCCGAGCTGGCCGAGCGCGTCCCCGCCACCAAGCACAGCGAGCGCGTCGCCGAGGCCCTCGGGGGCCGCCAGTCGGGCATCGTCCTCGTCGACGACCTCGACCAGGGGATCGCCGCCGTCGACGCCTACGCCGCCGAGCACCTGGAGATCATGACGGCCGACGCGAGCGCCGTCGCGGCCCGCGTGCGCAACGCCGGCGCCGTGTTCGTCGGCGACTTCGCCCCCGTCTCCCTCGGCGACTACTGCGCCGGATCCAACCACGTGCTGCCCACGGGCGGCAGCGCCCACCACTCCTCGGGCCTGAGCGTACAGACCTTCCTGCGCGGTATCCACGTCGTGGAGTACGACCGTGCCGCGCTGGCCGAGATCGCCCCGAGCGTCGTCGCGCTGGCCGAGGCCGAGGACCTGCCCGCCCACGGCGAGGCCGTCAGCGCCCGCGTGGGCCGGACCGAAGGGGCGGCGCGGTGATCCGGCGCGAGGAAGCCGTCGAAGGGACCGCCGCGGGGTTCCGCCTGGAGGACCTGCCGGTCCGCGACGACCTGCGCGGCAAGGCCCCCTACGGCGCGCCGCAGCTTGAGGTGCCCTACGCGCTCAACACCAACGAGAACCCCTACGCCCCCTCCGAGGAGCTCGCCGCGGCGCTGGCCCGCGGTGTCGCCGACGTCGCCCGCGGGCTGAACCGCTACCCCGACCGCGACGCCACCCGGCTGCGGGCCGCCCTGGCCGCCTACCTCGACCACGACCTCGACGTCCGCGAGGTGTGGGCGGCCAACGGTTCCAACGAGGTGCTGCAGCAGCTCCTGCAGGTCTTCGGTGGCGCCGGGCGCACCGCCATGGGCTTCGAGCCGTCCTACTCGATGCACCCGATCATCACCGAGGTCACCGGCACCGCGTGGGTCGGCGTGCCGCGCACCGCCGACTTCACCATCGACCTCGACGCCGCCAAGGACGCGATCGCCCGCCACCGGCCCGACATCGTCTTTCTGACCTCGCCCAACAACCCCACCGGCACGGCGCTGCCGCTGGAGGTGATCCGGGAGATCGCCGCCGTCGCGCCGGGCATGGTCGTGGTGGACGAGGCCTACGCCGAGTTCCGCCGCGAGGGCACCCCCAGCGCGCTGTCGCTGCTGCCCGACCACCCCCGGCTGATCGTCTCCCGGACCATGTCCAAGGCGTTCGCCATGGCCGGGGCGCGGCTGGGCTACCTCGCCGCGAACCCGGCCGTGGTCGACGCCCTGCAGCTGGTCCGCCTGCCGTACCATCTCTCGGCCGTCAGCCAGATCGTCGCGCTCACCGCGCTGGAGTTCTCCGACGAACTCCTCGGCGCGGTCAAGCAGCTGCGCGAGGAGCGCGACGCCCTGGTCGCGTGGCTGCGGGACCACGGGTTCACCGTGGCCGACTCCGACGCCAACTTCGTGATGTTCGGCGAGTTCGCCGACCGCGCGGCCGTCTGGCGAGGTCTGCTCGACCACGGCGTACTCATCCGCGAGGTCGGCCCGGCCGGGTGGCTGCGCGTCACCGTCGGCACACCGGAGGAAATGTCGGCGTTCCGCGACGCGTTGCTCCGGGTGACGGCCGACCCGCCCGCCGCCCGAGAGAAGCACGGCGAGCCCGGGGCGCCGGGGAGCCCCGGAGCCTAGGGAGCCCGAGCGCGCCCGACCACCGTCCCCCCCGCCACCAGACCAGGAGAGTCCGAGTCCTATGAGCCGCATCGGCCGCGTCGAACGCACCACCAAGGAGACCAAGGTCGTGGTCGAGATCGACCTCGACGGCACCGGGGTCGCCGACATCTCCACCGGCGTCGGCTTCTACGACCACATGCTCGACCAGCTCGCCAAGCACGGCCTGTTCGACCTGACCGTGCACACCGAGGGCGACCTGCACATCGACTCCCACCACACCATGGAGGACACCGCGCTCGCGCTCGGCGCGGCGTTCAAGGAGGCGCTGGGCGACAAGGCCGGGATCCGCCGGTTCGCCGACGCCAAGGTGCCGCTCGACGAGGCGCTCGCCGAGGTCACGGTGGACGTGTCGGGCCGCCCCTACCTCGTGCACACCGAGCCGGAGCCGATGGCCCCGGTCATCGGGCGCGACTACGACACCACGATGACCCGGCACATCTTCGAGTCCTTCGTCGCCCAGGCCCGCGTCGCCCTGCACATCCACGTGCCCTACGGCCGCAACGCCCACCACATCGTCGAGTGCCAGTTCAAGGCCTTCGCGCGCGCCCTGCGCTTCGCCTGCGAGCGCGACCCCCGCGTGTCCGGCGTGCCCTCCACCAAGGGCGCCCTGTAATGCAGGACGTGTGGGCCGTCCTGCTCATCGCGCTGGGCGGACTGCTCCTCGGTGGCGCCATCGCCACCTGGAAGACGAACAAAGCCCTGACCGCCCTCCTTGGCCTGTGCACCGTCCTGGCCGTGGCATCCGGCGTGCTGCGGCTGGGCTACTTCGGCTGAAGGATCCCGGCACCGCCGGCAACTGGAAAGGCACGATTCCCCGTGCAGCCTCGCGTCGTCATCTTCGACTACGGATCGGGCAACCTGCGCTCGGCGCAGCGGGCCATGGAACGCACCGGCGCCGACGTCACCGTCACCGGTGACCCGCAGGCCGCCCTGGACGCCGACGGCCTCGTCGTCCCCGGCGTAGGCGCGTTCGGCGCCTGCATGGAGGGGCTGCGCGCCGCCCAGGGCGACCGCGTCATCGGCCGAAGACTCGCCGGGGGACGCCCCGTCCTCGGCATCTGCGTGGGCATGCAGGTCCTCTTCGAGGAGGGCGTCGAACACGGCGTGGCGAGTGCGGGGTGCGCCGAGTGGCCCGGCACCGTCGAGCGCCTGCGTGCCCCGATCGTCCCGCACATGGGCTGGAACACCCTCGACATCCCCGAGGGGTCGCGGCTGTTCGCGGGCATCGGCCCCGAGGAGCGCTTCTACTTCGTGCACTCCTACGGCGTGCTCGACTGGAAGCTGGAGCCCACCAGCTCGCACATCACCCCGCCCAAGGTGACCTGGTCGACCCACGGCACCCCGTTCGTCGCCGCGGTTGAGAACGGCCCGCTGTGCGCCACCCAGTTCCACCCGGAGAAGTCCGGGGACGCCGGTGCCAAGGTGCTGGCCAACTGGGCCGCCACGCTGTGAGCCGCGGCCCGCGCCGCGCAGCGGCGGCACCCACGCACGTCACGACCCCCGTCTGGCATGCTTGATTCGACCCCAACCCGTCGGAAGTGAAGGTCGCCTGACACCCATGTCCTCCACCCTCGAACTCCTGCCCGCCGTGGACGTCACCGACGGCCAGGCCGTCCAGCTCGTCCAGGGGAAGGCCGGCTCCGGCGGCCAGTACGGCGACCCGTTGCAGGCCGCCATGGCCTGGCAGAACGCCGGCGCCGAATGGATCCACCTGGTCGACCTGGACGCCGCCTTCGGACGCGGCCACAACCGGGAGCTGCTGACCGACATCGTCGGCCGCCTCGATGTCAAGGTGGAGCTGTCGGGGGGCATCCGCGACGACGAGTCGCTGGTCGCGGCGCTCGCCACCGGCTGCACGCGCGTCAACATCGGCACCGCCGCGCTGGAGAACCCCGAGTGGTGCGCCAAGAGCATCGCCGAGCACGGCGACCAGATCGCCATCGGCCTCGACGTGCGCGGCACCACGCTGGCCGCCCGCGGCTGGACCCGCGACGGCGGCGACCTGTTCGCCACCCTGGAGCGGCTGGAGTCAGAGGGCTGCGCCCGCTACGTGGTGACCGACGTCAACAAGGACGGCACCCTCAAGGGCCCCAACCTGGACCTGCTGCGCACAGTGTGCGAGCGCACTAACAAGCCCGTGGTGGCCAGCGGCGGGGTCTCCAGCCTGGACGACCTGCGGGCCATCGCCACGCTGACCCCGCTGGGCGTCGAGGGCGCCATCATGGGCACGGCCCTCTACGAGGGCGCGTTCACCCTCCAGGAGGCGCTGGCGGCGGTGAGCGCCCGATGAGCCTGGCGATCCGCGTCATCCCCTGCCTCGACGTCGACGCCGGGCGGGTCGTCAAAGGGGTCAAGTTCGCCCACCTGCGCGACGCCGGCGACCCGGTGGAGCTGGCCGCGCGCTACGACACCGACGGCGCCGACGAGCTCACTTTCCTCGACGTCACCGCCTCCAGCGGGGAACGGGAGACCACCTACGACGTGGTGCGCCGCACCGCCGAGCAGGTGTTCATCCCGCTGACCGTCGGCGGCGGCGTGCGCAGCGCCGATGACGTCGACCGCCTGCTGCGCGCCGGGGCCGACAAGGTCGGGGTGAACACCGCCGCCATCGCGCGCCCCGAACTCATCCGGGACATCGCCGAGCGGTTCGGCCGCCAGGTCCTGGTGCTGTCCGCCGACGTCCGCCGCGTCACCGACGGCGACCCCACCCCCAGCGGGTTCGAGGTCACCACCCACGGCGGCCGCAAAGGCACCGGCATCGACGCGGTGGAGTGGTGCGCCCGCGCCGCCGAGTTGGGCGCGGGGGAGATCCTGCTGAACTCGATGGACGCCGACGGCACCAAGGCGGGATTCGACCTGGAGCTGATCCGCGCGGTGCGCGCGGTCGTCGACATCCCGCTCATCGCCAGCGGGGGTGCGGGCAAGGTCGAGCACTTCCCCCCGGCCATCGACGCGGGAGCCGACGCCGTGCTGGCCGCCTCGGTGTTCCACTTCGGTGAGTTCACCATCGCCGACGTCAAGGCGGAGCTGCGCGCCCACGGCCACGCCGTGCGCTAGCCCTTTTGGGGAGGAAGCCCACACCGTGGGCCCCAACCGGCATTGTGGGGAAAGTGCCCGGGGTCTGCTGGGCGGCCTTGCCGGCGATCGGCTGATCCGGCGTTCTTGGGTGAAAAGCGGCACCGAGGCCGGTGGGGGCTGGGGGCACCCGGTCCTCCGGCGGGTGCGGACCCCCACTGACGATGATCATGGGGATGGTCCCGGCAAACCGGACAGAACCGGGACAAATCCCATGATCATCGCGGGGAACGTGGGGCAAACCGGGCATACTCGGCGCACGGACGCCCGCAACCCGACATCCGGGCCGCCCGCATGGCCCGCCCAGGAAGCCGACAGGCGGCGCCCCACCCCAAGCCCTCGTCGCTGCCGCTCCCGCTTCCTCCACCCAGGGGAAGACCAGCTGGGCGGGCCATCGCAGCAGCCCCGCCCAGCCCCACCCCGGAGACGACCGGCGCCCCAGCCCCCACCGGCCTCGGTGCCGCTTTTCACCCAAGAACGCCGGATCAGCCGATCGCCGGCAAGGCCGCCCAGCAGACCCGGGTCCCTGCCCGTATCCCGCCATGATCACGGGGGTTGTAAGGGCAAACCGGTCAAAGTCGAGAAGAATCGCCGCGATCATCGGCGAAGGATGGCTTCCCGGGGCGGGAACGGGCTGTCGCGCAGCCTCCGGGCGTTGATCACGGTCTTTGTGGCGCAAAGTACGCCCAGGTGCCGGACGGGATAGGTGCGTCCGCCGTGACCGCTGCGGAGAAGGCGCTGGTGGGATGGCGCCCGGGCAACGCCCCCTTTGGGGTTCGGTGGGCGATGCATAGCGCCATGGTGACATTTTCCGTTTTTCGAAAACCCCTGCTCCGAGTCGCGCATCCTCCCGTACACACGCAGTGAGCGTGCACGTGAGAAAAGAGGGGTTCTCACATGTCAGGAAAGTTGCGCGGCCCGGTGACGCGGTCGCAGAGCTGGTGGGACGTGCTGGACAGTGGGCGCGTGCACTGGCGCGTCGGTTTCGTCCAGTATCTGCTCCGGGGCTTGGCCTACAACGTCGGCCCGATCGATGACACCTTCGGCCCCATGACCGAGGACGCGGTCCGCGCGTTCCAGGAGGACAACTACCTCCGACAGACCGGCGCGGTGGACGACGCGACCTGGACGCAGATGCGGGGCGTGTTCGGCACCGTCAGGCGGGGGGACTCCTCGGACGCGGTCCGCGCCGTGCAGTACGCGCTCACCAGGGGCCACGGCTTCGACCTGGCTGTCGACGGCGACTTCGGTCCGTTGACCGAGCAGGCCGTGCGGAGCTTCCAGGAGTCGCAGCTCATCCGTGTCGACGGCGCCGTCGGCATCCAGACCTTCACCCACCTCGTCATCATCCGCTAGGCAGCTCCGACATCCACCGCACCCCATAGCGAGGGGCCGGTCCACCCGGTTACGGGCGGACCGGCCCGTCCCGTGTATTCGGGTATAACCCACCGCGACCTGCCACATTTCACGGTGGAATAGCCCGGGCCCGGCCGATGCTGAAGAAATCGGTGTCCCCTGCGCCGCCACGCGGAGTAGGTTGACATCGCCCATGCCGTCCTGTCACCGGATGGCATGTGCTGTTTTCCGGGGTCGCCGAGCGAGCGGGGGTTACGCATGTCCGACGGAAACACGACGGGGCCGAGGCCCGACTCCGGGGTGTTCCGGCGCGGCATGCGCGTGCTGTGGGTCGCCATGCGCACCGAACCCTGGGTCTGCGCCATCGCCGTCGCCGGAGCGTCCCTGCACGCGGCCGTGACGGTCGGATCGGCGTCCGTCCTCGGCCACATCACCGACGCCACGATCCTCCCCGCCTTCGCCGAGGGCAGCACCACCTTCGCCGCACTGGCCGCCGCGGCCGCCCTGCTCATCGGCGTCGGCGTGCTCAAGGCCACCGGGCTGGCAGCGCGGCGGCTGTTCGCCGGGCTCATGCAGTTCCGCATGCAGGCCCGCTACCGCCGCGAGGTCGCCCGCACCTACCTGCGCCTCCCGCTGGCCTGGCACCACCGACACCCCACCGGCCAGCTGCTGTCCAACGCCAACGCCGACGTCGAGGCCGCCTGGCAGCCCCTGGCCCCGCTCCCCATGGTGATCGGCAGCCTCTTCCTGCTGCTCATCGCGGCCGTCGCCATGCTCGTCACCGACCCCATCCTCGCCCTCGTCGGCTTCGTCGTCTTCCCCCTCCTCTTCGCCGCCAACGTCGCCTTCCAGCGCCGCGTCGCCCCCATGGCCACGCGCGCCCAGGCGCTGCGCGCCCAGGTCAGCGAGGTCGCCCACGAGTCCTTCGACGGCGCGCTGGTCGTCAAGACCCTGGGCCGCGAAGACACCGAGACCGACCGGTTCACCGCCGCCGCCCACCGCCTGCGCGACGCCCAGATCCAGGTCGGGCGCATGCGCTCGATGTTTGACCCGGTCATGGAGACCCTTCCCAACCTCGGCGTGCTCGCCGTACTGATGGTGGGCATGTGGCGGCTGTCCACCGGCGCGATCGCCCCCGGCGACCTCGTCCAGATCGCCTTCCTGTTCACCCTGCTCGCCCTGCCCATCCGCTCCTTCGGCTGGCTGCTGGGCGACCTGCCGCGCAGCGTCGTCGGCTGGGACCGCGTCCAGCACGTGCTGTCGTCTGAGGGGACCATGGAGCACGGCGACACACGGCTCGCCGGGACCGGCGGCATCGGGGTCAGCGTCACCGACCTCTCCTTCTCCTACGAGGACAGCTACACCGCGCCCGGCACGAGCGACCGCCGCGACCTCGTCGACATCCCGGACACGGCCGAGGCCCCGCGCTCCACCGTCCTGCACGATGTCGCGCTCGACATCGCCCCCGGCCGCACCGTCGCGCTCGTCGGCCCCACCGGCTCCGGAAAGTCCACCCTGACCACCCTCCTCATGCGCCTCGTCGATCCCGACACCGGCACCGTCCGCTACGACGGCACCGACGTGCGCGACCTGGAGAAGGGGGAGCTGTCCCGCGTCGCCGCGCTGGTGCCGCAGTCGACCTTCGTCTTCGAGGACACCGTCCGCGACAACGTCACCCTCGGCGCCGGCGTGCCCGACGAGGACGTGTGGGCCGCGCTGCGGCTGGCGCGCGCCGACTCCTTCGTCGCGGCGCTGCCCGACGCGCTCGACACCCGCCTCGGCGAACGCGGCACAAGCCTGTCGGGCGGTCAGCGCCAGCGCCTGGCCCTGGCCCGCGCCGTGGTGCGCCGGCCCCGGCTGCTCATCCTCGACGACGCCACCTCGGCCGTCGACCCGCAGGTCGAGGCCCAGATCCTGGCCGGGCTGCGCGACACCGACCTCGCCGCCACCGTCGTCGTGGTCGCCTACCGCCGGGCCACCATCGAGCTTGCCGACGACGTCATCTACCTGGAACAGGGCACCGTGCGCGACCGCGGCACGCACAGCGAGCTGCTGCGGCGCTCACCCGGCTACCAGCGCCTGGTGACCGCCTACGAGCGGGCCGCGGAGGAACGAGAGGCGCGGGCCACCGGCCGCGCCGAGAACATCGACACGTCCGAGGAGATCGTGCGTTGAGCGCCCCAGCCGAATCCCCCACCCGGCGCGACACCGGCCCGCAGCCACTTGACGGCGGGGCGGACGCCACCGCCCTGCACCGCTCGACCGACTCCGCCGTGGGCACCATACGCCGCGGACTGGAGCTGTCCCCGGAGTTCACCCGCGGCCTCGGACTGACCCTGGTGTTCGCGGTGGTCGCCACGCTGGGCAAGGTCATCGTCCCCATGGCGATCCAGCAGGTCATCGACAACGGCCTCGGTGCCGGCGGAGGAGAACCCGACCTTTCGTTCGTGGCCGCCACGGTCGGCCTGTGCGCCGTGCTGCTGCTGGCCACCATGGTCTGCTCCTACCTGATGAACCTGCGGCTGTACCGGGCCACCGAGTCCGGGCTGGCCACGCTGCGCCGCAAGGCGTTCCGCCACGTCCACGACCTGTCCGTGCTCACCCAGAACAGCGAGCGCAAGGGCGCGCTGGTATCGCGGGTCACCGCCGACGTCGACCAGATCTCCACCTTCATGCAGTGGGGCGGCCTCCTGCTGGTCATCAGCACCGGGCAGCTGTTCATCGCCACCACACTCATGGCGGTCTACTCCTGGAAACTCACCCTCC
This sequence comes from Nocardiopsis rhodophaea, assembly GCF_039530945.1. Taxonomy (NCBI): domain Bacteria; kingdom Bacillati; phylum Actinomycetota; class Actinomycetes; order Streptosporangiales; family Nocardiopsidaceae; genus Nocardiopsis; species Nocardiopsis rhodophaea. The sequence goes on along the minus strand of NZ_BAAAPC010000003.1, from coordinate 14,416 downwards.
TGGTCTGGGTCTGCTTCCTGCCGCTGCTGTTCGGCGTCCGGTGGCTGCAGAAGCTGCTGTCCCAGGCCTACCTGAAAGTGCGCGAGCGCACAGGAGACATGCTCGGCGCCGTCGGCGAGACCGTGATGGGCGCCGCGGTCATCCGGGCGCACGGCACCGAGGAGCGCACAGCGCGGCGCATCGACGAGACCGTCCTGGCGACCCGCACCGCCCAGGTCAAGGCGCAGCGGCTGTCCATGGCCGTCTCACCGTTCGCCGAGATCGTCGCCGCCGTCGGCAACGCCGCCGTGGTCGTGGTCGGCGTCCTCATCGGCATCGGCGGCGACATCACCCCGGGCGAGCTCGTGGCGTTCCTGTTCCTGGTGACGCTGTTCGTCATGCCGATGATGATGGCCACCGAGATCTTCAACGAGGCGCAGAACGCCATCGCCGGATGGCGCCGCGTCCTCGGCGTGCTCGACACCGTCCCCGACATCGCCGACCCCGGCGAGGCCGGAAAGGAGCTGCCGCGCGGCCCGGTGTCCGTCGGCTTCGACCGCGTGAGCTACGCCTACCCCGACGGCCCGACCGTTCTCGACGACGTCGACGTGGAGATCCGCCCGGGGACCCGGGTCGCCGTGGTGGGGGAGACCGGCTCGGGCAAGACCACGTTCGTCAAGCTCCTCACCCGGCTGATGGACCCGCTGCGCGGGCGCGTCCTGCTCGACGGGGTGGACCTGCGCGAGGTCGCCTTCTCCTCGCTGCGCAGCCGCGTCGTGATGGTCCCCCAGGAGGGCTTCCTGTTCGACAGCTCGCTGGGCGACAACATCCGCTTCGCCCGCCCTGAAGCCACCGACGCCGAGCTGGAGGCCGCCATCGCCGAACTCGGCCTCGCCGACTGGCTCGCGGGGCTCGCGCACGGCCTGGACACCCCCGTCGGCCAGCGCGGCGAATCCCTGTCGGCGGGGGAGCGCCAGCTCGTGGCGCTGGTCCGGGCCTACATCGCCGACCCCGACCTGCTGGTACTGGACGAGGCCACCTCAGCGGTCGACCCGCACACCGAGGTCCGCATCCAGCGCGCCCTGGACCGCCTCACCCACGGCCGGACATCGGTCACCATCGCCCACCGCCTGTCCACCGCCGAGGCCGCCGACGAGGTCTTCGTCTTCGACGCCGGGCGCCTCGTCCAGCGCGGGACGCACTCCGACCTGGTCGCCGCCCCCGGCATCTACGCCGACCTGCACGCCTCCTGGGTGCACAGTTCGGCCTGAGAAAAGCCAGAGCGGGCGGGCCCGGCGCCGGGCGGCGCGCCGCCGGACCCCGCTGTCAGACGCCGCGCTCGGCCCACCAGTGGGCGGCGAGGAGCTCGCCGGTCACCGGCTCGGTGAGCAGCCGCACGTCGGGGTCGGTGTCGCCGAGGTAGCGCAGGTTCACCTCCGCGCCCGCGACCTCCCCGCCCACGGCCACGAACGCGCCGCGCAGCTGGAGCAGGTGTTCGGCGACGCGGTCGTCATAGTGCGATCCGGTGAACAGCACCGCCCGGTAGTCGGAGATCGCGGCGAGGTGGCGGCCGGTGTGCGACCACTCGGCCGACTCCGCGGCGTGCGCGGCCAGCACCGGGCCCTGCCGTACCGCCAGCGCCGCCTGCCGCGCTGAGCACAGCCGCTCCGCGGGAGCGATGAAGTGCACGCTGTCGGGGGAGTCCAGTGCCTTGGCCGCCTCGGGCACCCACCCCGGCGCCCGCTCCACGAGGTCGGAGATGGCGTTGGCGCTGCGGCGCAGCGTCTGGCCCAGATCCGCCGTCGCCCCCACCACGGGCGCCCCCAGCTGGTGCCCCAGGAGCAGCAGCAGCGCCAGTGCGTTCATGTACCCGCCGCAGGCCAGGCCACTGCGATCCCGCCCGGACAGCAGCGGGACCAGGACATCGGCGTAGCGCGCCACGGGGGAGTCCGGGTCGTCGCACAGCACGATGATGGCCGACCGCTCCACATAGCGGTCGAGCGCCGTGCACATCTCCCGCAGTCCGCTGCCCAGCGACACCGCCACCACCAGCGTGTCCGGTCCCGGCGGCAGCGACGCCGTCGTGGAGGCGTACTCCGCCACAGCCCCGATCCCGGCCCGACGCATCCGCTCCGCCGCCGCCTCACACGCGTAGCGGGCCCCGCCCGTGCCCAGCAGGAGCACGCCGGCCGGCTCGTCGTCCAGCAGTGAGGGCAGCGCCGCATAGGGGTCACGGCGCGCCAGGCGGTCGGCCAGCGCGGTCAGCGCTGCTGGCTTGCCCGCCAGGTCGGCGGAGAGCAACTCGGCGGTCACATGACTCCTGACTCATCGAACATCGACGACACGGCCCGTCCATCGTGGGGGTGTGTCCCGCACTCGGCGCACGGTAGCCGAGCAATCGCACCCTAGTGCGCCCCGCGCCCGGCTCCGACCTGGCGCGAGCGCCCCTATGGCCATTGTCACCCGGCACACACCCCCGCTGTGCGGGGGGCTGCGGCGACCCCTCCCGACACGGCCATAGGCTGGGACCCATGAGCACGCGTCCCCCGGAAAGCGGCAGCGCACCCCCGCCGGGCCAGGAACTGGACCCCGCCATCGCCGCACGGCTGAAGCGCAACGCCGACGGCCTGGTGCCCGCCGTCGTCCAGCAGTACGACACCGGCGAGGTGCTCATGCTCGCCTGGATGGACGACGAGGCCCTGCGCCGCACCCTCACCACGCGCGCCGCCACCTACTGGTCGCGTAGCCGCCAGGAGTACTGGGTGAAGGGAAGCACCTCCGGGAGCGTGCAGCGGGTCGTGTCGGTCTCCCTGGACTGCGACGGCGACACCCTGCTGGTCAGGGTCGACCAGACCGGTGCCGCCTGCCACACGGGTGACCGCACCTGCTTCGACGCCGACCCGCTTCCCGTCGCGGAGGAGGGTGCGTGAGCGAGCCGCAGGAGAGCGGGCCGGCGAGTACCGGCGCGCCGGAGGGGCCCGCGGCGGCCGGGGCGACCACGCCCGCCAGGGGTTCCGCGCGCCGGGAGTTCGCCATCGGCCTGGCCGCCACGGTCGCCGGAGCGGTCGCGCTGCTGGCGTCCGCCGGGCAGACCTGGGCCACCGGTGCCATGGCGATCCCCGGGCCCTCGGCCCCTGTGCCCATTGAGCTCGCCGGTACCGACATCGCGCCCGCGGCCTCCGCCCTGGGGTGGGCCTCGCTCGCCGCGCTCGGGGCGTTGCTGGCCACGCGCGGGTGGACGCGCCGCGCTGTCGGCGTACTCATCGTGATCTTCGGCGCCGCCGCGGGCTACGACCTGTGGCGCGGCACACGCCCTGGCGCGCTCGCCCGTGCGGCCGGAGAGCAGACCACCGCCGACGGCCACCTCAGCACCCTTGACGTGGCCGGTCAGTGGCCGGTTCTGGCCGCGGCGGGGGCGGCGGTGCTCCTGGCCGCCGGGGCGGTAGCGGCGATCCGGGGTGCTGCCTGGCCTGGCATGGGCAGCAGGTACGATCGCCACAGTGCCCCGAGCACGGCCCGCGCCGGTGACCCCGCCGAGCTGTGGAAGTCGCTCGACAGCGGCACCGACCCCACATTGGACCCCGCATCGGACAGCGCCGCGCCCGGGAGGGGCGCCACGGCGCCATCCGGTGCGCCATGGCACGACCGCGATGCGGACTCGGCAGATTCGAAGGAGACCTGAATGGCCGACGCACACCACGACGAAGCCCACGAAGACCACGGCAACACCCTCGCCGCCTGGTTCCTGACCCTCTCCTGGATCGTGGTCTGGACGATCTCCGGCGTGGCCATCATCGTCGCCGACGGCAAGGTCATCCTGTGGTCGACCATCGGTTTGGTCGCCAGCGTCGTCTGCGCGGTGATCGCCGGCATCATGAAGAAGGCGGGTATGGGCCGCAGGGCGCCCCGCCCGGTGCCGCAGACCCGCGAGGAGTGGGAGGCCGCACGCGCTGCCGCCACAAAGGCCACGACCACCAGCACTAAGGGCGACAAGGAGCCCGCGGCCGCCGCCGCGAAGTAACGGTGGCATATCGGGAAGTGGACGATTCCCCGCGCATGTGGGTAAATGGGCCACGCTAGTGCCGCTTCGCGGCCGATGTGTGTCGGCTACGAGCGGCAGGATCTGGCATGATCCCCTTTTCCGCGATGTGCGTGAGGCGCCGTCCCCAGCCGTGACCCCTGTTGGTGCGCTTCTTCATCGGCCCGCGGAGTACGCGGTTTTCTATTCCGTCGTCAGGAAGACACACCAAGTATGAGTTACGGTCCTCCCCCTGGTTCCCCTCCGCCGCCCCCGCCCGGTGGCGGGTACGGGCCGCCCCCGCCGCCCGGTGGCACCGGCGGCTACCCCGGGATGCAGCAGCCGATGGGCGGCGGCCTGCCGCCGTCCAACTGGCTGGTTCCGGCCATCCTGACCCTCTTCTGCTGCTGGCCGGCCGCCATCCCGGCCATCGTGTTCGCCTCGCAGGTCAACAGCAAGTGGAACGTGGGCGACTACGCGGGCGCCCAGGAGTCCGCCGGCAAGGCCAAGATGTGGACGCTGATCGCCCTGGGGGCGGGGATCGCCTGGAGCATCATCGTCTTCTCCGCCTTCGCCTTCTTGGGCTCCCTTGAGGCGACGTCGAGCACGCCCGGGACGTACGACACGGGCGGGTTCTAGAGACCCCTGGCCGCGCCCCCGGCCCTGATCCGGTGCCGGTACTGTCCGTCCGCCGAGGACGTACCGGGGCCGTTCTACTGGTGAGCCCAGTGCTGACCACCCCATCTCTACGAGAGGCGCGACGAGCATGAGCTACGGTCCCCCACCAGGTGACGATCCTCCTCCACCCGGTGGTGGTTACGGTCCCCCGCCCGGCGGGACCGGCGACGACCCGGGTATGCCGATGGGCGGCCCGCCCCCGGACAACTGGCTGGTCCCGGCGATTCTGGCGACGGCCTTCTGCTGCCTGCCGTTCGGCGTGGTGGGTATCGTGTTCGCTGCTCAGGTCAACGACAGGTGGAACAGGGGCGACTACGCGGGTGCCCACGAGGCCGCGGACCAGGCGAGGAAGTGGACACTGGCCTCCATCATCGCGATCGTGGTTCTGGTGGTCCTGCTGTTCGGGGTCCCGTTCTTGTTGGTGGCCGCCTCCGGAGAGCTCTGATGACCCCGACACCCGAAGAACCGCGAGGAGTTGACGTGAGCGAGGCACCGCTCCTCACCCGGGTCCAGCGCCGCCTGCACCCCGCCACCGCGCCCCTCCTCCTGGGCGCGGTCGGCATCGCCGGGGCGATCATGGTCCACTTCATCGACCCGCACGAGCCCGGCCACTACCCGACCTGCCCGTGGCTGATGCTCACCGGGACGTTCTGCCCCGGTTGCGGCACCATGCGCGCCGTCAACGCGCTCACCAACCTCGACCTGTTCGGCGCGCTGCGGATGAACATCCTCACCATCGCGCTGCTCCCGTTCATGGCGTACTCCTACGCCAAGTGGGTCTACTACTCCTTCCGCCCGCCGACCGGCCCCGTCAAGGCCGCTCACCCCGTCTGGCTCTGGCTGCTCCTCGGGGCCATCCTGGCCTTCTGGGTGGTGCGCAACCTGCCGTTCGCCGCGGTCCTCGCGCCGGGGTGACACACAGGGGAGGGCGGTGACGGCCCTCACCCGGAACACGGCTACGATCGAAGGCACAGGATCCCCGGTCCGCCTCGGACCGAAAATGAGATCCTGTGCCTTTCGCGTATCAGCGCGGGCAACGGGACACCGGCCCGGCCTCGCGTGTTCGATACATTCGGCCGTGCCCGGCCGAAAGACGTCCGGCTATTTGGAGGGGGCAGTCCCACGTGAGCGTGCTCGACGAGATCCTGGACGGGGTACGCGCCGATCTCGCGGAACGGCAGGCGGCCACGCCCCTGGAGCGTCTCAAGGAGATGGCGGGGGCCGTGCCCTGGCCGAAGGACGTCGTTGCGGCCCTCCGCAGCCCGGGTGTCCAGGTCATCGCCGAGGTCAAGCGCTCCAGCCCGTCCAAGGGACCGCTTGCTCCCATCGCCGACCCCGCCTCGCTCGCCCGCGACTACGCCGCCGGGGGCGCGTGCCTGATCAGCGTGCTGACCGAGCAGCGCCGCTTCGGCGGCAGCCTGGCCGACCTCGCGGCGGTGCGCTCCGCTGTCGAGACCCCCCTCCTGCGCAAGGACTTCGTCGTCAGCTCCTACCAGCTGTGGGAGGCGCGGGTCCACGGGGCCGACGCGGTGCTGCTGATCGTCGCCGCCCTGGAGCAGGACGCCCTGGTCTCCCTGGTGGAGCGCGCCGAGTCGCTCGGCCTGACGCCGCTCGTCGAGGTGCACACCGAAGACGAGGTCCAGCGCGCCCTGGACGCCGGAGCCACCGTCATCGGCGTCAACGCGCGCGACCTCACGACGCTCGATGTCGACCGCGGCACCTTCACCCGCCTCGCGCCGCTCATCCCCGACGACCGCATCAGGATCGCCGAGTCCGGTGTCCGCGGCCCGCACGACCTGCTGGCCTACGCCGGCGCCGGGGCCGACGCCGTGCTCGTGGGGGAGAGCCTGGTGCGCGGCCGCAACCCGCGCGAGGCCGTCGCCGACCTGGTCACCGCGGGCGCTCACCCGGCACTGCGGGACCGGCACTGATGATCACGTTGACCGCGGTGACGGTGCACCAGCGACAGCGGCTCCGCGCCGGTCGGTGGCCCGCCGCGCGCGGGCGATGGCGCTAGGGAGCCCGACGTAGCGGAAGGGCGGCGCCCGCCACCCTCCTCACCTCGGGTTCCCGTCGTCCATGGACCGACATCCGTCCATCGGTCGGCACGCACGCGCCGGAACGTCGGCGTGCCGACCGCCCTGATCCCGTGAGAGCCACCATGTCATCACCGCCAGCACCGTCCGCGACGCCCGACGAACGCGGGCACTACGGCCGCTTCGGAGGCCGGTTCAGCCCTGAGGCGATCGTCGCCGCTCTGGACGAGGTCGCGGCGGCCTGGGCCAAGGCCAAGGTCGACCCCGAGTACCAGTCCACCCTCCGCGAGCTGCTGAGCAGCTACACCGGGCGGCCCAGCCCGATCACCGACGCCGTGAACTTCGCCGAACACTGCGGGGGCGCCCGCGTCCTCCTCAAGCGCGAGGACCTCAACCACACCGGGTCGCACAAGATCAACAACGTGCTCGGCCAGGCCCTGCTCGCCAAGCGCATGGGAAAGACGCGGATCATCGCCGAGACCGGCGCGGGCCAGCACGGCGTCGCCACCGCCACAGCCTCCGCCCTGCTCGGCCTCGACTGCGTCATCTACATGGGCGAGGAGGACACCCGCCGCCAGGCGCTCAACGTCGCCCGGATGCGGCTGCTCGGCGCCGAGGTCATCCCCGTCACCATCGGCAGCCGCACCCTCAAGGACGCCGTCAACGAGGCGTTCCGCGACTGGGTGGCCAACGTCGAGAGCACCCACTACCTCTTCGGTACCGCCGCCGGGCCGCACCCCTTCCCCACGCTCGTGCGCGACCTGCACTTCATCATCGGTGAAGAGGCCCGCGCCCAGGTGCTGGAGCTGGCCGGGCGCCTGCCCGACGCCGTGGCCGCGTGCGTCGGCGGCGGCTCCAACGCGATCGGCATCTTCGCCGCTTTCATCCCCGACTCCGAGGTGCGCCTCTACGGCTTCGAGGCGGGCGGCGACGGCGTGGACACCGGGCGGCACGCCGCCTCCATCACCGGCGGATCCCCGGGGGTCTTCCAGGGCGCCCGCACGTACGTGATGCAGGACGAGCACGGCCAGACCATCCCGAGCCACTCCATCTCGGCAGGGCTCGACTACCCGGCGGTCGGCCCGGAACACGCCGCGCTCGCCGACAGCGGTCGCGCCACCTACACCCCCATCACCGACGCCGAGGCCATGGAGGCCTTCCGGCTGCTGTGCCGGACCGAGGGCATCATCCCGGCGATCGAGAGCGCCCACGCGCTGGCCGGTGCCCGCAAGATCGGCGCGGAGCTCGGGCCGGACGCCATCGTGCTGGTCAACCTGTCCGGCCGGGGTGACAAGGACGTCGACACCGCCGCGGCCTACTTCGGCCTCATCGACGAGCACAAGGAGCAGGCGTGACGGCGACACCGACCACCCTCCAGGCCAAACTGGCCGAAGCCAAGGCCGCCGGGCGCGCCGCGCTCATCGGCTACCTGCCCGCCGGGTTCCCCGACGTGGAGTCGTCCATCGAGGTCATCCAGGCCATGGTCGAGGGGGGCTGCGACGTGATCGAGGTCGGACTGCCCTACTCCGACCCGATGATGGACGGGCCCACCATCCAGAAGGCCGCCGGGCGCGCGCTGGAGGCCGGGACCACACCCGCCGATGTGCTGCGCGTGGTCACCGCCACCGCCGAGACGGGTGCGGCCGCACTGGTGATGTCCTACTGGAACCCCATCGAGTGCTACGGGCCGCGCCGGTTCGCCGCCGACCTGGCCGCCGCGGGCGGCTCCGGCGTCATCACGCCCGACCTGCTGCCCGAGGAGGCCGACGACTGGTTCGCCGCCACCGACGCGGCCGGGCTGGACCGGATCTTCCTGGTGGCGCAGTCCTCCAGCGAGCAGCGGCTGCGGCTGACCACCGGCGCGTGCCGCGGGTTCGTCTACGCCGCCTCGCTCATGGGTGTCACCGGCGCGCGCACCCGCCTCAGCAGCGGCGCCGAGAAGCTGGTGGCCCGGACCCGCGAGGCCGGGGGAGACCTGCCGGTCTGCGTCGGCCTGGGGATTTCGTCCGGGGCCCAGGCGGCCGAGGTGGCGAGCTTCGCCGACGGGGTGATCGTCGGTGCCGGGTTCTGCCAGCGCGTCCTCGACGCGCCCGACCTGGAGACCGGGCTGAGCGCGGTGCGCGCGTTCGCCGAGGACCTCGCCGTGGGGGTGCGGTCCGCCGCCAGGTGACGCGCCGCCGCCGGCTCGGGGCGGGCGCGGACCGGGGTAAGAATCCGGTGTGAAGCCGACGCCCTGCGGAAAGACGGGGGGCGCGTGCGGTCCCCGGTGGCTAGAGTGCGGGAGCACGGCCGCCGGACACACCGGGTTCCGACCCGCTGCCCACGCGCGGTCACGCCGAGTAGGATCTGTCTCGGCATTCGGGCACGCCGTGGGCGTCGCCCGCGAAAACGCGCAGATGAACCGTCATCCACCCCCCAGGGAAGCCCTCGTGGACACCGAAGCACAGCAGTCCTCCAACCGGGAAACCAGCACGGACGGAAAGCCGCCGTTCGACACGGCGCCGCGCGGCTCCGGCCTCGCTCGCCACTGGCCCACCGCCCAACCGTGGGTCACACTGGCCTGCCGCGTCGCACTGGCCGGCATTCTCGGTTTCGCCGCCTACACCAAACTGCCCCCGGCACTGTCGGTCCAGGCGGTCGAGGCCTACCAGCTGTTCTCTCCGGGCGTTGCCGAACTCATCGGCTACCTGCTGCCGCTCGTCGAGTTCGCGCTGGCGCTGCTGCTGCTGATCGGCCTGGCCACGCGCTACGTGGCCGCGGCGACAGGGATTCTGATGTTCGTGTTCATCGTGGGCATCATCTCGGCCTGGGCGCGCGGGCTGGCCATCGACTGCGGCTGCTTCGGCAGCGGGGGGCCGGTCGCCGAGGGGGAGACCGCCTACGGCCTGGACATCCTGCGCGATATCGGCTTCATGGTGCTGGCCGGTATCGTCGTGATCTGGCCGCGCTCCCCCCTCGCACTCGACCGGCTCTTCGGCCTGTACCGCTGACCCCGAGCGGGGCCGCACCGCACACCCCGGCCCGGGGCGGAGCGGCGGACCCGCCGGAAGGTCCGGCGGAAACGCGGCGAGGCGCACTCAGGAACCGAGGACGAACACAACCGGAACGACATTCCCCCGGGTGGACCGGGTAACGACATTCCCAGCGAAGAACGGTGAACGGCTGATGGGCAAGGCGGAACGACGCGCGTCCCGCGAACGACTCAAGCAGGAGCGCCTCAAGGCGCAGCAGCGAGCCAAACGCAACAGGATCCTCGGCGTCGTGGGCGCCGCGCTCGTCGTCGTCCTCGTGGTCGTGGGCGGCGGATACTGGTTCCTGACCGCCTCCAACACCGGCGACGAGCTGACCGCCGACCTCCCGCCGCAGACCCTGCAGCAGGACGGCAGCGTCGTGCTCGCGAAGGACGGCGCCAAGGCACCTGTGGTCTCCGTCTACGCCGACTTCCAGTGCCCGGCCTGCAAGCAGTTCGAGACCGCGGTCGGCAGCACGCTGCAGCAGCTGGCGGCCGACGGCGACGCGATCGTGCACTACCGTCCGGTGAGCATCTTCTCCCAGCAGCCCGCCCCTGTCAGCAGCAACTCACTGCGGGCGGCCGCGGCGGCCCGGGCGGCGGCCGACTACGGCAAGTACGTCGAGTACAACGACGTCCTCTTCGAGAACCAGCCAGCCGAAGGCAAGCCCGGCTTCTCGGTGGACGACCTGATCTCGTGGGGCAAGAAGGTCGGCATCGACGACCCCGCCTTCGGCGATCGGGTCAAGGCCGAGAACAAGGTCGTCGACACCTACACCGGCGACTACACCAAGAAGCTGATGAAGAAGGCCCAGGACGAGCTGGGCACCAACGAGCTGTCCACGATGACCGTGGGCGACCTGCTGGAATGGGGCGACGACAACGGCGTGGACAGCTCCTTCCTGGACGGGACCTACGTCAGGCAGACGCTGGACGCGACCATCGCCGCCTACACTCGTTTCACCGGCGACAACAAGTTCGAGGGCACACCGTCGGTCTACATCAACGGCAGCAAGATGGGCAATGAGGCGTTCAACCCGCAGCAGCTGAAGCAGGCCGTCCTCAACGCGGACCCCGGCAAGGTGGACACCACGCCGCTCGCCTCCGACGAGGGTGCGGAACCCGGGGCCGAGGCGTCGGCGTCCGCGGAGCCGGAGGCCGACGACGCCCCCACGACCGACGAATCCCCGCAAGCCAAGGAATAGAACCGCCCCATGTACTACGCGGCCATCCCGAGCCCGACGGTGAACTCCATTCCCATCGGGCCGCTGACCATCCACTTCTACGCCTTGTGCATCCTGGCCGGGGTCATCGCCGCCGTGTTCTGGAGCGAGCGCCGGTGGGCCGCCATGGGCGGCGAGAAGGGCACCATCATGGACCTGGCGGTCCCGGCGGTGCTCCTGGGGCTCGTCGGCGGTCGCCTCTACCATGTGATTTCCGACTACCAGCTGTACTTCGGCCCGGGCCGGGAACCCGTCCGGGCGCTCTACATCTGGGAGGGCGGCCTCGGCATCTGGGGCGCCGTCCCGCTGGGTGCGCTGGGCGTGTGGTGGGTGGCCCGCCGCCGCGGCCTGTCGATGTCGAAGCTGTCCTTCGCCATCGCCCCGACCATCCCGCTGGGCCAGGCGTTCGGGCGCTGGGGAAACTACTTCAACCAGGAACTCTTCGGCGCCCCCACCAACGTGCCGTGGGCGCTGGAGATCTCCCCGTACCCCAACGGCGTGCTGCGGCCGGGCATGGAGCCGGGGGTGTTCACCTACCACCCCACCTTCCTCTACGAGTCGCTGTGGAACCTCGCCCTGGCCCTCTTCCTCGCCTGGATCGGCCGGAGGATGGCCGGCAGGCTCGGCGGCGGGCGGCTCTTCGCGCTGTACATCATGGGCTACTGTGTGGGTCGGTTCTGGATCGAGTACCTGCGCGTCGACCCCGCCAACGAGATTCTGGGCCTCCGTCTGAACAACTGGACCTCGATCCTCGTGTTCCTCGGCGCCCTCGCCTACTTCGTGTGGGCCGGACGGCGGCTCGACCGGTTCTCGACGCGCGTCGTCCCGGTGGGGCACGACGTCGGCACCCAGGTGTTCGACACCGACCCCGCCTCCTCGGGCGAGCGGAGCTCCGCGGTCGGCGACGGTTCGGACGCGGGGGAGACCGCGGGGACGAGCGCGGGGAACGACGAAGCCGCATCCGGAACCGCCAACGGCACGGGGCCGCAACGCGACACATAGACCGCGCCAGGCCCGCCGCCGCACGCCGTACGCGGCGTGCGGCGGCGGGCCGCGTCGAACGGGTGAGTACGTACACGTGAGTAGATCCGACTCCGCCGGCCGCAAGGGCCGCCGCCGGTCGCGGCGTGCCGCACCGGACGACTACGTCCAGGACGGCCGCGACCAGGGCGGTGCCATCGATGTGGACGACGCCTCCGCCGCAGACGATGACGCATACGACCCGGCGGCCGAGACCGCCGGCGACGGCGACGACCAGCAGTCCCGGCGCGGCCGCACCGGGGTGGGGCGCGGCCGCAGATCCGCCGCGAAGAAGGCCGCCAAGGCCGGACGCGGCCGCCGCAGCGCCGGAAAGCCCGACCCCGTCTCCAAGTTCTCCGCCTCCGCGCTGAGGCGGGTCAGCGTCCTGGGCGACCGCCCCAACCAGGTCGTCTACACCCTGGCCGAGCAGAGCCAGCGCAAGCGCGGCTCGATCGTCCTGGGCACCCTGCTCGCCCTGTGCGGTGCGGCGCTCGTCTCCCTCCTGGGGGTCCTCCTCGTCCAGCTCGTCAGGGGGGAAACCATGGACGGCTACGGTGACGGCACCAACGCCATCGTCGAGCCTCCCAAGGGCCACTCCACCCTCGTGCCCCGCCTCTACCAGGGCCAGACCGAGAACACCGACGTCTTCGCCCCGATCAGCGAGCGCCCCAAGGACGCCGAGCCACTGAAGGAGAAAGAGGTCTTCGCCGAAGCGGAGAAGCTCAGCCTGAAGAACTACGAGCTGCTCCTCGACGACTCCGAGGTCACCGACACCTGCACGGCGGTCGTGTGGGGCGAAGAGCTGCAGCAGGCGCTCGTCGACGGATCCTGCGGGGCGGCGGCGCGCGGCGTATACCAGGACCAGGACGACAAGTTCGTGGCGCAGTTCACGCTCTTCGACCTGTCCGACGCCGAAGCGGCCGGAAAGGTCGCCACGAAGCTCGACATCAACGACCCCTCCAACACCAAGCCCGGCTTCATCCTGCCGCTTGAGGACGACATCAAGGGCCTGCACGAGGGCTACAGTCAAGCGACAGCCCAGGTCATGGGCCACTACCTCGCGGTGTTCTGGGTGGCCCGCGCCGACGGCTCCGACCCCGGGGACGACGACAGCATGGCCACACTGAACGTGGTCGCGATGGACGCCGCCGTGTATGTCTACGAGGAGGTCGGGGCCGCCAGGAAGCAGGAGGAGTGAGCGCGTTCGTACTTGCCCCCAGGCAGGCTAGGATTTGCGCACCCGTCGCGGGGCCGGCAGCGACTCGGCCCCGCGTCCCCCGACCGACCCGGGAGAACCCCTTCTCCCGTGAGCTTTCCGAGAGGTTCTGGTGTCTTCTTCTGAATCGTCCGTGCCTGGAGGCCGTGGCCGACGGAGGAAAAACGACGACGCCGAGGCCATCGCCGGCCTCGTCGCCGACCCGCGAAGCCCCGAAGGCGTAGCGGGGGGAGACACCGCCGGTCCGTCCCCGCGCCCCAAGGGCTCGCGGCGCAAGCGCCCCGAGCCCGCGCCCAAGAAGTCCTTCGGCCGTGCCCTGCCCCTCCTCCTCGGAGCTCTGGGCATCGCCGTGATCGCCCTGGTCGTGGTCCTCGTCATCCAGTTCATGCCGGGTGGCGCGTCCGCGCCGGAGCAGGCCCGGCCGGTCTCCTACACGGTCCTCGGTTCCGGCGACAGCCTCAACGATGTGCTGGCCTCCCAGGACACGGACAGCCGCCCCCTCAACGAGCACGAGGTCTTCCGCGACGAGGAGATCTCCAGCCAGGGCATCACCTTCAAACTCGCCGACCAGGCGCTCACCGAGGACTGCTCGGAGATGGTGTGGGGTGACGACCTGAAGAAGGCCCTGAAGGGCGCGGGCTGCACCCAGGCCGCGCGCGGCGCCTACGTCTCCGACGACTACGTCGGGCTGGCCGTCCTGTTCAACCTGTCCGACACCGACGGCTCCCAGGCCGTGGCCGATGCCATGGAGCTCCCGGACGATCCCGACTCCGAGGCGGGCGGCTTCCTGGTCACCGGAGCCGACGACGGCGACGTGGCCGCTCTAGGTGCCGGATACAACGAGGCGGAGGCCACGGTCAGCGGCCACTACCTGCTGGTGACCTGGGCCCAGCCCAAGGACTCGACGTCCACGGAGGAGAAGGAGAGCCTCTCCTCCCCGCTCATCGCCCTGAGCTCCTTCCGCGACCTGCTCTTCCGCCGGATGACCCAGCTGGAGGAGTTCGCCGAACACCAGGGCGGCACCAGCGGCGCGGGCACTGGGGCCGGGCAGCCCGCCGGGTAACCGCAACACTCCGTTGATCTCGGCGATATCGACCGAATTTCGCCGCCTGGAGTTTCGGGTTTTTCAGGGGTCATAACGCGCCGATGTCGCTGAGGAGCTGTTCGATCTTGGTGGCCCTGTGTTCCTCCTGGTGGGGGTGGCCACCGCAGGATTCCGTGATCGCGGGCGCGCAC